>JAGNWJ010000010.1:0-11741 GCA_017986065.1 Rhizobacter sp.
TGCCGAGCGACGAAAGCGACGCCGGCATCGTGCGTGCGATCGCCAACATGGCTCGCGCGCTGCATCTCGAACTGATCGCCGAAGGCATCGAGAACGAGGCTCAGCGGCAGTTCATGCTGCAGATCGGTTGCGAGCAGTACCAGGGATTCCTGTACTCGCCTGCAATCGACGTGGTGTCGCTCGAGGCGATGCTCGATCGGCTGACGGCCAAGGTGGTTTCGACGGATTTCGACACGTTCATTCCGCCGGCTGGCTGAGCCTGCTGCCGCTGATCTGCCAAGGCGCCTGACGGTGCCGCGGCGCACAATCCTGCGTTGACTGCGACTTCCGTCGGTCAGCGAGGACTCCGATGATCTACAAGTTCAAATCCAAGGCGACCGGCGACGTCATCATGCTGGCGGCCAGCGCCGAGCCCATCCTTCGACTCGTCGGGAAAGCGCCCGCCGCGCAGGGCATCTTCGAGGTGGCCGACATGCCATCGGTGATCGACTCGCTCGAGCGTGCCGTGGCAGATGCCGAAGCTGCCCGAGCGCAAGCCGAGAAGGAAGCTGCCGCCGACGGGCGCAGAACGCCGGCCGGCGACGCGGTGAGCCTGCGCCAGCGCGCCTGGCCGCTTGTCGAGATGCTCAAGCGCAGTCACGCGGCCAACGCGGTCATCGTCTGGGGTGTCTGAGCCGATGCAGACGGTCACCCGCATCGTGGCGATCCGCCATGGTGAAACCGCCTGGAATGTCGATACGCGCATCCAGGGGCATCTCGATATCCCGCTCAACGCCACCGGACGCTGGCAGGCGAGCCGGATGGCCGAGGCGCTGGCCGACGAGGGCATCTCCGCCGTCTACTCCAGCGACCTGTCTCGTGCGCTGGAAACGGCCGAAGCACTGTGCACGGTCCTGGGCCTGGACGTCGTCACCGACAACCGTCTGCGCGAGCGCGCCTTCGGCGCTTTCGAGGCGCTGACGTTCACCGAGATCGAGTCCCGGTGGCCTGCCGAAGCGCGCCGCTGGACGCAGCGCGAGCCCGAATTCGCGCCCGACGGCGGCGAATCGCTGAACGATTTCTATGCGCGCTGCGTTCGTGCCGTGCACCAGATCGCCGAGGCGCACCCCGGGCAGACCATCGCCGTCGTCGCACACGGAGGGGTCATGGATTGCCTGTACCGTGCCGCGACTCGGCTCGACCTGCAGGCCAGGCGCTCCTGGACGCTCGGCAACGCCAGCATCAACCGGCTGCTTCACACGGGCGAGGGCCTGACGCTGGTGGGCTGGAGCGACACCCGGCACCTGGAGGATGCCGCTCTGGACGAGACGGCGGACGGTGGCACGACGCACCTCTCGCGGACCTGACGCGCGGCTTCGCGCTCACTCGCCGAACAGATCGGCTCCGACGCTGCCTTTCGGTGGGGTCACGCCCAGGTGCCTGAATGCGGCCAGGGTCGCGATGCGACCGCGCGGCGTGCGCTGCAGGTAGCCCTGCTGGATCAGGTACGGCTCGATCACGTCCTCGATCGTGTCGCGTTCCTCGCCGATCGCGGCGGCCACGTTGTCGAGCCCGACCGGCCCCCCGTCGAATCGGTGGATCACCGCTTCGAGCAGCTTGCGGTCCATCACGTCGAGGCCGTGCGGATCGACATCCAGCATGGCCAGCGCCAGATCGGCCAGCGCCTTCGTGATGCGGCCGTTGCCCTTGACGTCGGCGTAGTCGCGCACCCGGCGCAGCAGCCGGTTGGCGATGCGCGGCGTGCCGCGCGAGCGTCGGGCGATCTCGAACGCCCCCTCGGCATCGGTCGGCACGTTCAGCAGGCCGGCAGATCGGTTGACGATGCGCGCCAGCTCGTCGGGTGTGTAGAACTCCAGTCGCGCCACGATGCCGAAGCGGTCGCGCAGCGGGTTGGTCAGCATGCCGGCGCGGGTGGTGGCGCCGACCAGCGTGAACGGCTGCAGGTCGAGCTTGATCGATCGAGCGGCCGGGCCCTCGCCGATCATGATGTCGATCTGGTAGTCCTCCAGCGCCGGATAGAGGATTTCCTCGACGACCGGACTCAGGCGGTGGATCTCGTCGATGAAGAGCACATCGTTGCGCTCGAGGTTGGTCAGGATGGCAGCCAGGTCCTTCGGCTTCTCGAGCACCGGCCCGGAAGTCTGGCGCAGGTTCACGCCGAGCTCGTTGGCAATGATGTGGCTGAGCGTCGTCTTGCCCAGCCCCGGCGGGCCGAACAGCAGCACGTGGTCCATCGCCTCGCTGCGCATCTTGGCTGCACCGATGAAGATCTCGAGCTGCTCGCGGGCCTTGGCCTGGCCCACGTACTCGGTCAGTCCCTTCGGTCGCAGCGCGCGCTCGATCGCCTCTTCGTTGGGCGAAGCGGGCGCCGCGCTGACCACGCGCCGGGGCTCGAAATCGTCGGTCTGGATGCTCATGCCGCATTATCGACATGGCCCTGCAGAGACCGGTGCCGAGAGACCGGAAGCCTCACCACGTCACCTAAACTTCGTCGATGAAATTTTTCAGGCACCGCTGCCGCTGATCCTGCGCATCGCGTTGATCGCGCTGCCGGGCGTGGCGCCGGTGCCGTCGCTCCCGCGCGTACCCCGGCCCTCGCGGCTTCCAGATGCTGATCCGATGCCATCGGCCAGGCGCTGGTGTGCGGACGATGCCGTTCGGACCGTGTGTCGAATGCCAGGCCCGACTGTCCGCGACTCTCGAGGTGCACCACGTCCTCCCTCATCCAACGCTCCTGACTCTTGCGAGAACGAATCCATGAACAAGCCTTCCATCCAACGATTGATCGCCGTCACTGCGCTGTCCTTTGCCGCCCTGGGCGTCACGGCCCACAGCTTCAAGGTCGGCAATATCGACATCGGTCACCCGTATGCGCGACCCACCAGTTCGGGCCAGCAGGTCGGGGCCGGTTACCTCAAGCTCACCAACCGTGGTGCCGCCGATCGCCTGCTTTCAGCCGCAGCAACCGTGGCTGCCTCGGTCGAGATGCATTCGATGGAGATGGACGGTGACGTGATGAAGATGCGACAGGTCGACGCGATCGACCTGCCGGCCGGCCAGACGGTCGAGCTGAAGCCCGGCGGCTACCACCTGATGCTGATGGGGCTGAAGGCGCCGTTGAAGGACGGCGACAAGCTCCCGCTGACGCTGAAGTTCGAGAAGGCCGGCGCGGTGGTGGTGACGGTGAACGTCGAGAGCCCCAAGCCGAGCGAAGCCGCGACCGAGCACAAGCACTGATCGGCGGGACATCCCGCCAGCGGATGCGCTGTCAACCGAGCGATTTGAGCGCCAGCTTGATGCCGTCGCTGACGCTGGTTCCTGCCGGCAGGTTCTTCAGCGCAGCAGCGGCCTCGCGGTCGCTGTAGCCGAGCGCGATCAGCGCTTGCAGGATGTCGGCCTGCGCGTCGTCGGCGATCGATGCCGGGGCGCTGATGGCGTCTGCGAGCTTGCCCTTGAGCTCGAGCAGCAATCGCTCGGCGGTCTTCTTTCCAATGCCGGGCACCTTCACGAGGCGTGCGGTTTCCTGTCGTGCGACAGCCTGGGCGAGCTCGCCGACGCTCAGGCCCGACAGCAGCGACAGTGCCATCCGGGGCCCGACGCCGGTGATCCGGATCAGCTGGCGAAAGGTCTGTCGCTCCTCGTGCGTGAGGAAGCCGAACAGGATCTGCGCGTCCTCGCGCACGACGAAATGCGTCAGCAGCGTGACGCGTTCGCCGAGCCCGGGCAGGTTGTAGAAGCTGCTCATCGGCACGTCGACTTCATAGCCGACGCCGTTCACATCGATGAGCAGTTGCGGTGGCGATTTTTCCGCGAGGGTGCCGGTGAGTCGTCCGATCATCGGCCGATTATCCGGTCGCCCTCGGGCGGCGCGGATCAGCTGCGGAACAGGCCCAGCCGCTGAGCTTCCAGCGCAGCTTCCGCCCGCGAGCTCACATTGAGCTTGCGGTAGATCTGCTTGACGTAGTCGGCGATCGTGTGCCGAGACAGGCTGAGCTGCACGCCGATCTCGGGCAGCGTGTAGCCCTTGGCCACGCGCAGCAGCACTTCGTTCTCGCGGTCGGTCAGCGAGACATGCGGCATGGCGTGCGCCTGCTGCGGCGGCTTGCTTCTCGATTGCGCGGCGAAGTGGGAAATCACGCGCCGTGCGATCGACGGCGACAGCGGTGGTTCGCCGCCGCTCATGCGCTTGAGCTGTTCGGCGATCAGCTCGCGCGACTGCTCCTTCAGCAGGTATCCGAATGCGCCGGCTTGCAACGCCGGGAAGAGGTGGTCGTCATCGTCGTGGATGGTGACCACGACCGACTGCGCCTCGGGTTGGTTCTCGCGCAGTTCGGCCACCACCGTGACACCCGATCCATCCGGCAGGCCCAGATCGACCAGCGCCAGGTCGAACTTGATCGCTGTCGTCAGTTCCAGGGCGTCATGAATGCGCGCGGCTTCATGGATGTGCGATTTCGGGAACACCTGCAGCACCAGCGCCTTCATCCAGGCGCGAATCTCGGGCAGGTCTTCCAGCAGCAGGATGTTGTTCATCGGGACTCCGTCGGTCGGGTTATCGACCAAAACGGCGCCGTCATGATCCCGATCGGACATGGACATCGATGATTTACAGGGGAATCGTGAGCCTGATCACGGTGCCATAGCCCGGCCCTGATTCGACGAGGCACTGTCCGAGCAACTGCTTGGCGCGGTGCTTCATGCTGGACATGCCGTGGCCCCGATCGAGCTTGCCGTCGAGTTCCATCGCGATTCCCTTGCCGTTGTCCTGCACCAGCAGCCCGAAATGCTGTGCGTCGACGGAGGTGCGGACCTTGCAATGCGACGCGCCGCTGTGCTTGATGATGTTGCTGACCGCCTCGCGCAGGATGCGGGTGGTCTGCACGAACACGCGCGCGGTGAGTTGCTGTTCGAGTTCGTCCACCGGGTTGCGCCAGTCGGCTTCGATGTTGGCCTGACCCAGACGCGACACGGTCTCGGCGCGCCAGTCGGCCAGCGCGTCGGCCAGCCGCACCGGCTTGCCGGTCAGCCCGCGCACCGACAGACGCATCTCCTCCAGTGCCTCGCGCGCCAGCGTTGAAATGCGTTCGCTCTCGCTCGTGTGCACGATGGTCAGCAGCTTGGCCCCGAGGTCGTCGTGCAAGTCGGCGGCGATGCGCTTGCGCTCCTTCTCGGTCACCTGTTCGACGCGCAGTGCCGACAGTTGCGCGAAGTTGCGCTCGATCTCCGCGGTGGCTTCCAGCACGCGCTTCTCCAGCAGCGTGCGATTGACTTCGGCCGCCTGCAGCGCGCGCCCGAATACCTGCAGCAGCCGAGATCCGATGCCCAGCAGCAGCATTGGAAACGCGAAGTTCAGGGGCTGCACGCTCAGCCGGGGCAACCAGCCGTACTGCATCGCGATTTCGTTCATCACGAGCAGGCCCATGCAGCCCAGCGTGATTCCCATCGGCCAGAAATCGTCGCGATGGTTCTTCCACGCAAGCCACAGGTAGACCGCGATGGCTGCGATCAGTTCGGCTGCCATCAGCATGAACCAGGCGCTGGCCGACGTGAAGAGGTGGTCTGCACCGACCGCGGCGAGGCTGATCGGCACCAGCATGCACTGCAGCAGAAGTGCGATCGCGACCGGGCGCGATCGCACTCCGGCATAGCTCAGCAGGAACTGCACCGCCATCGCGACCACGGGCGGAAACGCGCTGCACACGACGATCTCGAAGGTGTGCGTCTCCCAGGGCCACTGCGGCCACCACACGCGCAGGGACAGCACGGTCCATCCGATCAGCAGCCACCCGAAGTACATCAGGAAGATCTCGCTGCGGTTGATCCAGCTCAGGATCAGCAGGAAACCCCCGAGCGCGATCAGCGTGATGCCGATGATCTGGACGGTCCGGATGCTCCAGAACTCGCGCTGTTCGTACAACGCCTTCATCTCGGATGCGGGCCCGATCCGCAGCACCGACAGCCCGCCTGCGCGCGCGCGAGCCGAGACATGCCTCAGCGCCGAGCCCTGTACCTGGATGTCGAGCACGTTCAGCGGCTGATCGATCAGAACCGCCGGCAGGTTGACCAATTGCGGGCGATGGCAGTTGCGCGCCGTCGGCTCGGCCATGCGCCCGCCGCTGAAGATTCGTCGGCCGTTCAGTTGCACTTCGAGGTTGCTGCAGGCGCGCTCGATGTAGAGCGCCAGCAGGTCGTCGGGCGCCAGACCGGCCGGCCTGACGAAGCTGGCCCGGTACCACACGCTGCCGTCGTGGTCGGGGCGAGATGCGGCCCAGTCATCGGGCAGCCGAACTGGCGCGGGCGTCCCCTGGGTCGGGAAGTGCGCCTCGTTGCTGTTGATCGAGAGCGCCGAATCGATCGTCAGTGCTTCGGCGTGGGCCGCACCGGTGACCAGCCACGCCCACAGGGCGAGGATCAGGAACAGGGCACGGGTCGGCATGGGCGGCGATTGTGCAGGATGCTCTCGGGCGTTGAAACGCCTGCCCCGGGGGGCGCTGCCGGTGCCGCGCCACAATACAAGAACCCCTGCATAGATCGGTCGATCTTGATCCTCAGACACGCCTTCATTCCTCTGGACAATGCCCGGCTGGCACATCTGTGCGGCAGCCTGGACTGCCATCTGCGTGATATCGAATCGGCGTTCGACGTGACGATCACGCGGCGCAACGAGTCGTTCCGCATTGAAGGGGGAAAGGCGCAGGCAGAGCGTGCAGTGGCTTTGCTGCAGTCGCTCTACGACCGCGCCCAGCGCCCGCTGGCGGACGATGCCTTTCAGCTGTCGCTGGTGGAAGCCGCCTACGACAGCGCGGGCCGCGCGATTCCGCAGGCGCCGCTCGCTGCCGCGGGCGGGCCCGCGCCGGAAGTCGTGCCCGCCGAAAGCCGGTCCGCTCTGCGCACCCGCCGTGCCGATCTGGCCGGGCGCACACCCAACCAGCATCTGTACCTGGCCAACATCCAGTCGCATGACATCAGCTTTGGCATCGGTCCGGCCGGAACCGGCAAGACGTTTCTGGCCGTGGCCAGCGCAATCGATGCGCTCGAACGCAGCAGTGTCCAGCGCATCGTCCTGACCCGTCCGGCGGTCGAGGCCGGCGAGCGGCTGGGTTTCCTGCCCGGCGATCTGGCGCAGAAGGTCGACCCGTACCTGCGCCCGCTCTACGATGCGCTTTACGACCTGATGGGCACCGACAAGGTGACTCGCGCCTTCGAAAAGGGAATCATCGAAGTGGCACCGCTCGCCTTCATGCGCGGGCGCACGCTCAACAACGCGTTCGTGATCCTCGACGAGGCACAGAACACGACACCCGAGCAGATGAAGATGTTCCTGACTCGCATCGGCTTCGGCAGCAAGTGCGTGGTCACTGGCGACGTCAGCCAGATCGACCTGCCGCGCGGCCAGATGAGCGGTCTCATCGACGCCGAGCGTGTGCTCAGGCGGGTGCGCGGGGTCGCGACGACCCGCTTCAGCTCGGCCGATGTGGTGCGCCACCCGCTGGTCGCGCGCATCGTCGATGCCTACGAGGCTTCGCGCGCGGACACTGTCTGAGACCGTGAGTCGACCGGCGCTGGCCCTGTCTCTGCAGTTCGCGCGCGAGGACCTGCCCCGCGCGCACCGCTGCCATCTGCCGCGCCATCGGGTGGCGCGCTGGATACGTGCCGCGCTGGACGCGCCGGCCGACATCACCGTGCGCATCGTCGGCAGCGAGGAAGCGCGGGCGCTGAACCGAGAATTCCGCGGCAAGGACTACGCGACCAACGTGCTGACCTTCGACTACAGCCATGCGCCGCAGGTGCATGCCGATCTGGTGCTGTGCGCCGACGTGGTGGAGGCTGAAGCCAGGGCGCAGTCGCTGCCCGTCGAGGCCCATTACGCCCACCTGCTGGTGCATGGCGCGCTGCATGCTCAAGGCCACGACCACGAAAGCGACGACGATGCCGAGCGCATGGAGTCGCGTGAAAGCGCCGTGATGGTCGCCCTCGGATTCGCCGATCCCTACGCCGACTGACGTGCGGACCGTCTCATCGGCTCAGTGCTTCGAGCCCAGGTAGCGCTTGCGCCAGAAGAACACGCTCAGGCCGATGCCGAGCACCAGCATCGCCATGAAGACGGCCCAGAAGCCGGACATGCTGTGAATCAGCGGCAGGCCCTCGAAGTTCATGCCGAAGAACCCCGTCACCAGGTTCAGCGGCATGAATATGGCGGTCAGCACGGTCAGCGTGCGCATGATGTCGTTGGTGCGGTTGCTCTGCGCCGAGAAGTGCATCTGCACTGCGGTTTCAGCCGACGACTCGAGTCGTCGAACATGGCTCAGCACCCGCTCGATGTGTTCCAGCACGTCGCGCGAGCGCACGCGCAGCAACTCGCGCTCACGCCGGGCGTTCTTGTCGGCGTCCGTCGGCCACTCGTCGAGCGCATCGATCCATTCGGTGATCGCGCTGCGCTGGTCCTCGCAGGTGTCCTCCAGCAGGTGCAGCGCGTTGCGTGACTCCAGCAGCATCTGCCAGTTGTCGAAACGACTGCGCGGATTGAACAGTTCCTGCTGCAGGTAGGTCAGCTGCTTGGTCAGCAGCCGTCGCAGTTCGAGGTAGCTGTCGACCATGTGATTGACCATGCGCAGCATCAGGTCGGCGGCGCTGGCGGGCAGGCGCGCAGCGTTGCGACCTTCGAGCATGCGTGCGTCACCTCCTGCGGGCAGCGCCTGCTGCTGCAGGCGGTTGGCAAAGAACTCGCGCACCTGGCAATCGGTCGGATGCACTGTCAGCAGCACGCGGTCGAACAGCGCGAATCCGACCGGGCTGGTGTCGATGGCAGCCAGCGCAGCCCGGGCGGTGGCCAGAGTGCCCTTGCTGTCGTCGAGGAACATCGGCGCGCTGCCTTCGCCGGCGGCCAGTCGCCGGAACACGAGCACGTCGTACCAGGAGGTGTAGTCGAAGTGCGACGGCAGCTGGTTGTTCAGCAGATCGGAGATGTGCAGGTCGACCAGCTGTCCGCCGGTCCAGCCCTGCAGTGCGGCCTGCAGCACCGAGGATTGCACTTCGAACTCGCGCCGCGCGCTGCCCACCCACAGGTAGCCCGCCGGGGGCAATTTCTCCGGCAGCGTCTCGAGTTCGGTGAACTGGTCGCCCTGGATGTGGAAGACGCGCATCGCCGGCCCGGCTCCGGTTTCAACCGGCCTGCATCAGGCGCGCCGCGTCGAGTGCGAAGTACGTCAGCACACCATCGGCGCCCGCCCGCTTGAATGCCAGCAGACTCTCCATCATCACCGCGTCGTGGTCGAGCCAGCCGTTGGCAGAGGCCGCCTTCAGCATCGCGTATTCGCCACTGACCTGGTAGGCGAAGGTCGGCACGTGGAACTCGTCCTTCACGCGGCGCACGATGTCGAGGTAGGGCATGCCCGGCTTGACCATCACCATGTCGGCGCCTTCGGCGATGTCGAGGGCGACCTCGCGCAGCGCCTCGTCGGTGTTCGCGGGGTCCATCTGGTAGACCTTCTTGTTGCTCTTGCCGAGGTTGCCTGCCGAGCCGACTGCATCGCGGAACGGACCATAGAACGCACTCGCGTACTTGGCGCTGTAGGCCATGATCTTGGTGTGGACGTGGCCGCCGGATTCGAGCGCCTGCCGGATCACGCCGATGCGCCCGTCCATCATGTCGCTCGGCGCGACGATGTCCACGCCCGCCTCGGCGTGCACCAGGGCCTGCTGCCGCAACACGTCCACCGTGGGGTCGTTGACGATATAGCCGGTGGCGTCGAGCAGTCCGTCCTGGCCGTGGCTGGTGTACGGATCAAGCGCCACATCGGTGATCACGCCCAGTTCGGGGAACCGGCGCTTCAGCTCGCGCACCACCCTCGGCACCAGGCCGGCCGGGTTCAGCGCCTCCCTGCCATCCTCGGTCTTCAGCGCCGTCTCGATCACCGGAAACAGCGCGATCGCCGGAATGCCCAGGTTCACGCAGTCCTCGGCCACCAACAGCAGGCGATCCAGCGTGAGACGCCGGACTCCGGGCATCGAAGCGACATCCTGCGCGCGGTCGTGGCCTTCGGTGACGAAGACCGGCAGGATCAGATCGCTCGGATGGAGACGGTGCTCGCGCACCATCGCGCGGCTGAATTCGTCTTTACGCAGGCGCCGCGGGCGGCTCGTGGGGTACGCAGGAGGTGTGTTCACGACGAAACGCAGAGGTGTGTGGACAGGAATCGACGTGTGCGTTCGGTGCCCGGCAACAGGCACTTTCCGCCCACGAACGAGGTGCGGCGGATCATAGACGCACGGGGCCGCGCACGCTGCCGGGCGGGTACACCGATGCTGCGGCGCAGGATGACTGGATATTTCCTGCGTGGCGATAATCCGCCGATGCTCTGGATCAAAGCCTTCCACATCGTGTTCGTCTCGGCCTGGTTCGCGGGCCTGTTCTATCTGCCGCGAATCTTCGTCAATCTGGCGATGGTGCCGGCCGACAGCCATGCCGAGCGGGAACGGCTGCTGTTGATGGCGCGCAAGCTCTACCGGTTCACCAGCCTGCTGATGATCCCGGCCATCGGGCTGGGCATCTGGCTGTGGCTGGCCTACTGGAGGACCGGTGCCGGCGGCTGGTTGCACGCGAAGATCGCGCTGGTGGTGCTGGTGGTCGGATACCACCACATGTGCCGCGCGCTGCTGCGTCAGTTCGAGCAGTTCGCCAACCAGCGCAGCGATCGCTGGTTCCGCGTGTTCAACGAGTTGCCGGTGATCCTGCTGATCGTCATCGTGGTGCTGGTGGTGGTCAAGCCGTTTTGACCGCAGGCTGACGTCAGCGTTGCCGGAGCACCGATGGCGCGACACCGAAGTTCGGCCTGGCTGCTGGCATGGTTGTATGCGGGTCTGATCGCCTACGCGAGCCTGTATCCGTTTGCCGGATGGCGATGGCCGACGGTCTGGCCCCTGGCGTTCCTGACGCTGCCTTGGCCGAGGTACTGGACGGGCTTCGATCTGGTATCGAATCTGCTGGGATACCTGCCCCTCGGTTTGCTGGTGTTTGCGGCCCAGGTGCGCACGGGGCGCAACGCCGGAGGCGCCTTTCTGCGCGCCGTGCTGAGTGCCGCTGCGGCGTCGCTCCTGATGGAAATGGTGCAGAACGGCCTGCCGTCGCGCGTGCCGTCGAATGTCGATCTGGCTTTCAACACGCTGGGCGCCGCAGCGGGCGCCGTGCTGGGCGCGCTGATGCACGTGGTCGGTCTGCTCGACCGCTGGCAGCGCCTGCGCGACCGGTGGTTCGTGCCGCAAAGTGCCGGCGGACTGACCCTGCTGGTGCTGTGGCCGATCGGCCTGCTGTTCCCGAGCGCGCTGCCGTTCGGCGTGGGTCAGGTGCTGTCGCGGCTCCAGGACACGCTCGCTGGCTGGCTGGATCAAACGCCGCTTGCCGAATGGAGCCGCAACATCCTGGAGGCACAGTGGTTCGGTCCGGGACTGCCTCCGGCCGGCGAGTTTTGCGCCATCGCACTGGGGCTGATCGCACCCAGCCTGCTCGGGTTCACGGTGTGCCGCTCGGGATGGCGGCGCTGCGTGATCGCAGTGGGTGTGGCGGGTGCGGGCGTGGGCGCGACGACTTTGTCGACGGCGCTCAATTTCGGCCCCGACCACGCCACGGCCTGGCTTTCCTCCACGGCCGTGGCGGGGCTCGGCGCGGGTGCCCTGGTGTCGCTGCTGTTGGCCTGGGTGCCGCGCAGGGCTTCGGCTGCACTGGGCCTGATGGCGTTGACCGC
>JAGNWJ010000010.1:11841-36905 GCA_017986065.1 Rhizobacter sp.
TGCCATCCCCATCCGCAATTCGGCGGCACGATGGACAACAAGGTGGTGCAGACGCTCGCTCGGGCGCTGCTGCAGCTGGGCTGGGCCACGGTGCGGTTCAACTTTCGCGGCGTCGGGAAATCCGCTGGCGCGTGGGACGAGGGCCGAGGCGAGGTCGACGATGCGCTGGCAGTCATCGAACGACATCGGATCGCGGGTCAGCCGCTGCTGCTTGCCGGGTTCTCTTTCGGCGCCTACGTGGCGGCCGAGGCCGCCTCGCGTCTGCCTGAAGCGCAGCGTCCGCTGCGGCTGGTTCTGGTCGGCCCGTCGACGCAAAAGCAGTGCATCCCTGCCGTGCCTGCCGACACAGTGGTCATCCACGGCGAGAGCGACGAAGTGGTTCCGCTCTCCGCGACGCTGGACTGGGCGCGGCCGCAGTCCCTGCCGGTGATCGTGCTTCCTGGCGTCGGCCACTTCTTTCACGGGCAGCTCGGTTGGCTGAAGACCGTCGTGGTGCAGCAACTGCAGCTGGCGCCTCGATGAGCTGAGTCCGTCCAGCCCGCCGCTCCCGTTCCTATTCTTTCCTCTGGTTGATCCATCGATGAATTTTTCCCTCCGTTCCCTGTTCCGTTCGTTCTCCGTCGGGCTGCTCTTGATCGCTGGCGCATTCGCGCTCTCGACTGCGCAGGCTCAGATGCCGCAGCCTCCCGAGGTCGCGGCACGCAGTTACCTGCTGGTCGACCTGACCAGCAACCAGACGCTGGCGGAGCGCGACGCCGATGCGCCCTCCGATCCGGCCTCGCTGACCAAGCTGATGACCGCCTACGTGGTCTTCGCCGCGCTGCGCGACAAGAAGCTGGCGCTCGACCAGAAGTTGTCGATATCGATGCGAGCCTGGGAAGAGCGCAAGGGCGGCGGCTCCCTGATGTTCATAGACACCACGATGACGCCGACCGTGGACGAACTGCTCCGGGGCATGATCGTCCAGTCTGGCAATGACGCCTCGGTGGCGCTGGCCGAGGCGGTCGGTGGCACGCTCGACCAGTTCGTCGCGATGATGAACCGGCAGGCGCAGGCCTGGGGCCTGAAGAACACCGCGTTCAAGAATGTCACCGGCCTCACCGAGCCCGGCCACAGGAGCACGGCACGAGACCTGTCGGTCATTGCTTCGCACATCATCCGCGACTTCCCGAAGGAGTACGCGTACTACTCCATGAAGGAGTTCCGGTACAACAACATCACGCAGCCCAACCGCAACCTGCTGCTGCGACGTGATCCGAGCGTCGACGGCATGAAGACCGGCTACACCGATGCGGCGGGCTACTGCCTGATCGCCAGCGCGCAGCGCGAGTTTCCGAACCTCGGCGCCGGCGGCAACGGAGGCGGTCCGCGTCGCCTGCTCAGCGTGGTGCTCAACACCGTGTCGATGGAGGCTCGAGCCAACGAAAGCCAGAAATTGCTCAACTGGGGGTATCAGGCTTTCGAGACCGTGCGCCTGTTCGAGGTGAACAAGGCGGTGGCGACGGTGCCGGTCTGGAAGGGACAGACCGACCAGGCGCAACTCGGCGCCAATGGCGCGCTGTTCGTGACCATGCCCAGGGGAGAAGGCGGCAAGCTGCAGACCAAGGTCGAGCGCACCGACCCGCTGGTCGCGCCGTTGCTTCAGGGTCAGCGCGTGGGCACCATCAAGGTGTCGACCGCTGCGGGCACGGCGGTCACCGAGGTCCCGCTCGTGGTGCTGCAGCCCGTGGAAGCCGCCGGGGTTTTCGGCCGGGCGTGGGACGCGCTCCGGCTTTGGATCAAGTAACCTGCGGATGTCGCGCGACGGCATCTTGAGGACCTGAAATGCCCAACCTTCCCGACACGCTTTGCTACCTCGATGGCAACTACACCCCGCTGAACCAGGCGAAGGTGTCGGTGCTCGACCGCGGGTTCCTGTTCGGTGATGGTGTCTACGAAGTGGTGCCGGTCTACGGGCGGGGTCTGTTCCGTTTCGAAGAGCACATGGCGCGTCTCGAGCGCAGCCTGGCCAAGGTGCGTATCGCCAATCCGCATACGGCTGCGGAGTGGCTGGCTCGCTGCCGCCGACTGATCGAGTCTCACGTTGCGGAGGATCAGTTGATCTACATCCAGGTGACGCGCGGAGTGGCGCCGCGCGACCACGTGATGCCGACCGACATCGAACCGACGGTCTTCATCATGGTCAGTGCGTTGAAGCAACCCAGCGCCGAGCAGCGCCACCGCGGCGTCGCCTGCGTGACTGCGCGCGATTTCCGCTGGGAGCGCGGCGACATCAAGAGCATCTCGCTGCTGGGCAACGTGCTGGCACGGCAGATCTCGGCCGACCACGGTGCCGTCGAGACCATCCTGTTCCGCGACGGATTCCTCACCGAGGCGGCATCGTGCAACGTGTGGGTGGTGCATGAAGGTGCCGTGCTGGGTCCCCCCGCGAGCGAGCATGTGCTCGAGGGCGTGCGATACGAGCTGATCCGTGAACTCTGCGATGACGTCGGCATCGCCTTCAACCTGCGGCCGATCCCGGAAGGTGAGGTGGTTGCAGCTGACGAGCTGATGCTCAGTTCGGCCAGCAAGGAGGTGCTGCCTGTGACGATGCTCGACGGCGAATCGGTGGGACATGGCGTCGGACGCGGCAAGCCCGGCCCGGTGTATGCGAAGCTCTACGCGGCCTATCAGCGTGCCAAGGCTGCGCAGCGGCTGTGACGATCCCGACCATGCAGGACATCCCGCGCGAGCCATCGCTGATCGAGTACCCCGCGCAGTTTCCGATCAAGGTGATGGGTGGCAATGTCGATGGTTTCACCGAGGCGGTCCTGGAGGTCGTGCGGCAATTCGATCCGGCCTTCGACCCGCAGTCCATCGAGAAGCGCTCCAGTTCCGGCAGCAAGTATCTGGGCCTCACCGTGACGGTCACCGCGACCAGCCGCGTGCAACTCGACGACCTCTACCGAGCGTTGAGCTCGCATCCCATGGTCAAGGTGGTTCTGTAGGGCCGCACGCAATCGATGACTGCACCCACACTGGCCTGTCTGGGCCTGGTCGACGCCGCCGAGACGATCGAGGCGATGCGCGCCTGCATCGAGGCCCGGAACGCTGCGCTGCTGCCGACGCCCGATGAGATCTGGCTGTGCGAACACCTGCCGGTGTACACGCAGGGGCTTGCTGGCAAGCCCGAGCACCTGCTTGATCCGGGCGACATTCCGGTGATCCAGACCAACCGCGGCGGGCAGGTGACGTATCACGGCCCCGGCCAGGTCGTGGCCTACCCCCTGATCGACTTGAAGCGCCTGGGCATCTACGTCAAGGAGTATGTCTATCGCATCGAGCATTGCGTGATCAAGACACTCGAAAGCTACGGTGTCACTGGTCACCGGGTGCCCGGCGCACCGGGGATCTATGTCCGGCTCGAGGATCCCGGCGGTCACGCTGCGTTGGAGTCCGTGCCGCCGGGCGAGCGTCGGGGCGTCGCTGCTCCGGACCCGTTCCGCGGTCTCGGAAAGATCGCCGCGCTGGGCATCAAGGTGAGTCGTCATCACGCCTACCACGGTGTCGCGCTGAACGTGGCGATGGACCTGAGCCCCTACCAGCGCATCAACCCCTGCGGTTACCCGGGGTTGGCGACGGTCGATCTGGCTACACTGGGTGTGCACGCCGACGTAGCGTCGGTGTCGCGTCAGTTGGGCGCCCGGTTGGCCGAGCATTTCACCCCCTGACCCCACCGGCAGCCTGCGCTGCGAGCAGCCCCCTCCCTTTGAAAGTCCGCGATGTCCAGCGATTCCGTGAGCCCTGTTGCCTCCGATGCGTCCGCATACGACGCCAGCGCCAAGCAGAAATCACAGGCGAAGACGTCGCGCATCCCGATCAAGATCGTGCCGGCGGAAGCGCTGAAGAAGCCCGACTGGATCCGGGTCAAGGCCGGTTCACCCAGCACCCGGTTCTACGAGATCAAGCAGATCCTGCGCGAGCAGCAGCTGCACACCGTCTGCGAAGAGGCTTCTTGTCCGAACATCGGTGAATGCTTCGGCAAAGGCACAGCGACCTTCATGATCATGGGCGACAAGTGCACCCGTCGGTGTCCGTTCTGTGACGTCGGCCACGGGCGTCCCGACCCGTTGGACGCCAACGAGCCGCTCAACCTCGCGAGAACGATCGCGGCGCTCAAGTTGCAGTACGTCGTGATCACCAGCGTCGACCGCGACGATCTCCGTGATGGCGGTGCGGGGCACTTCGTCGACTGCATTCGCCAGACGCGAGCCTTGTCGCCTGCGACGCGCATCGAGGTGCTGGTGCCCGATTTCCGCGGCCGCGACGATCGTGCGCTGGAAATCCTGAAGGCCGCGCCGCCCGATGTCATGAACCACAACCTGGAAACCGCACCACGGCTGTACAAGGAGGCGCGGCCGGGCAGCGACTACGCATTCAGCCTGAACTTGCTGAAGAAGTTCAAGGCGATGCACCCCGAGGTTCCGACCAAGAGCGGCGTGATGGTGGGCCTCGGCGAGACCGACGAGGAAATTCTGCAGGTGATGCGCGACATGCGCGAGCATGACATCGACATGCTGACCATCGGCCAGTACCTGGCACCGAGCGGTCACCACCTGCCGGTGCGCCGGTACGTCCACCCGGACACCTTCAAGATGTTCGAGGTCGAAGCCCTGAAGATGGGATTCACCCATGCTGCCGTCGGTGCGATGGTGCGCAGCAGCTACCACGCCGACCAGCAGGCCCATGCTGCGGGTGTCGCCGACGCGCTCCCGCGCTGAGCGTCAGATCAACTGTCAGGAGTCATCCATGCAACGCAGAAGTTTCACCAGCGGTCTGTTGTCGGGCGTCAGCCTTTGCAGCGTTGGAATCGCCCCGGCGGCCCACGCCGCTTCGGTGCTGAGCGATGCCGATGCCTCGTCCGGCATCCGCGCCGCACTCGAGCGCGGCGCCGAGGCCGCTGTTTCGCTGCTCGGCAAGCCCGATGGGTTCCTGGGCAATCCAAAAGTCAAGATTGCGTTGCCCGGCTTCCTGAAGGATGGCGCCAAGCTGCTGAAGGCCACGGGCCAGGGCAAGCGTGTCGATGAACTGGTGACCGCGATGAATCGCGCCGCCGAGGCTGCCGTGCCCGAAGCCAAGGAACTGCTGCTCGGCGCGGTGAAGTCGATGAGCGTCGAGGACGGCGCGCGCATCCTTTCCGGCGGCGACAACTCGGTGACTGATTTCTTCGCCCAGAAGACGCGCGAGCCACTGGGCGTCAAGTTCCTGCCCATCGTGACCCAGGCCACCGAGAAGGTGTCGCTGGCCGAGAAGTACAACGCAGTGGCTGGCAAGGTGGCGGGCCTGGGCTTGGTCGACAAGAAGGACGCCAACATCCAGCAATACGTCACCGGCAAGGCCCTCGACGGCCTCTACCTGATGATCGCCGAGGAAGAGCGCAAGATCCGAAAGGACCCGCTGGGCACCGGCAGCGACATCCTGAAGAAGGTCTTCGGCTCGCTCAAGTAAGGGCAAGGGCCGCCGGGATCGGCTGGTGGCGACGGGACGGGCGAAGCTACAGGGTCTTCGAGAGTTCGAACATCAGCACCGACGGCAGAGCTGCCTCGATCGCGTCCTGACCGACGCGTGCCCGTTCGCCGCGTTCGGCATCCGAGACATTGAATTCGCGGCCTTGCTCGATGATGTCTATGAAGGGGAATCCAGGGACTTCGGCACGGATCTCCGCGCAGAACCGTTCGCAGCGGTCGCCACGCAGGATGCCCTCGATGATGATCGCGTGAGGCAGGCCGTCGCGGCAGAAGTCGGCCGCCTCGTCGATCGAACCGACCATGTCGACGAGAAGCCCCATGTCGCGCAGAGCGTCGCGAACACGTGCTCGCACTTCGCGGCGCGAGGCCACGACGACGACATGGCTGCCCGCCAGCGGCTTCGAGTTCATCGTGCTGTCGAATCCCTCGTCCAGGTCGACCATCGTGATGCCGTCGATCTCGGATCTTGCCGCTGCGGTGAACTCGATCTGCACCATCACTGCGCCGTCTGCCACTTGACGAGACAACCCCAGGTTCATCGTGGCCGCGGTCTGCTCGAGCAGTCGCCAGGTCAGCGAATCGAGCGCGGGCTGCGCCGGAGCATCGGCGCCATCGGCGGTTTCCTGCGCAGACGGCAACTCGAATCGGCAGTTCAGCCTGGCCCGGGACTTCCAGCTTTGCAGCTCGATCGTGAACTCGATGCGAGAGCGCGCGTGAACCATGGCCCAGTCGAGCAACGTGTTCAGCAGGCTGAACGCCAGGGATGCATCGACGATCACATCCACCGGATTCAGGACCGGTTGCAGTTCGATGCCTCGGGCTTCGGTTTCGCGCTTGCGGTGGGTCAGCACCGTCTGCAGTGAATCGGCCAGTGCCACACGCTCCCGGGACTGCTGCATGCGCGCATTGGCAAACCTAGCCAGCAACTGGGCCGTCATGCCGACCTGGCGAGCCGCTTCGATCTCGTCGCGCAGTGAGCGCAGACCGCTGCGATCTATCCGGCCGCTCGATATCAGTGCCTGGATGCGCTCCAGCGCAGCCGTCAGCGGATGGGCGATTTCGGCACCCAGCTCCGCGATCACCTGCCGCCAGCGCTCTTCGCCCTGGCCCGCAGGGATCGGCAGTCCAGATGCAGAAGCGGATTTGCCGACGGTTTCAATGGAGCCCATGTGGTTTCTGCCTGTTCGATGCCTTCGACGGCCCGGTTTGTCGCCGGCGTCGCTGCCTTTCTCGAAAGCAGCGAGCGAAGCACTCTGCCCGATGCTTGCTGGGTGGTCGAACGGGGTGCGAGCACGAAGTGTTCCCGAGCGATGCGCACCACGCCAGAGTACTTTCCTGCCGGGGCCCTGGAAGCGGGGGGTGAAAAAGTCACACCCCAGCCACCCTGCTTGCTCGAGGCTGACCGCGGCTCCTGCGGCCGGATCGCGCGCAAGGACCGATGCCCTCTTCGAAGCGATGCAATTGCATTGCCTGCCGTGATCGTGGTGGGCTCGCGAGGGGCGATCGGTGCCCGCACGTCCCGGGTACCGCCCCGCGCCGAGCGCCATATGTCAACCCGGCGCGTCCCTTCCAGGTCTGTACTGTGGTTTTCGCACCGTCCCGGTCGGCAAGACCGCTCGCTGGAGCGTTGATGGATTTCCGAAGCATCGATAATGGAATGCCATGCCCGGACTGTTGATCATTGCGCACGCTCCGCTGGCTTCTGCGTTGAAGTCGGTGGCTGGGCACACGTTTCCGGATTGCGCCGCGCCACTCGAGGTGCTCGATGTGCCGCCCGACATGCCTCTGGAGCAGATCGAGCATCTGGCGCGTGAACTGCTGGCCCGTGTCCGCAACCCGGAGGCGCTGATCCTCACCGACGTGTTCGGCGCAACCCCCTGCAACGTGGCGCAGCGCCTGGCGGGTCTTGCGGAACCCGGACAGGTGAAGGTCGTCACCGGCGTCAACGTGCCCATGCTCTGGCGTTCGCTGTGCTACTGCCATGAATCACTTGATGCGGTCGTGGCGCGCGCGGTCGCCGGTGCGACCCAGGGCGTCATGCAGGTGTCCATCTCCAGGCCGCAGAACCAGACCTACAAGCCCGGCTCACATGATCCAAACCAGCATCACCATCAGCAATAAGCTCGGCCTGCACGCGCGAGCGTCTGCCAAGCTCACCAAACTGGCCGGCGGATTCCGCAGCGACATCTTCATCAGCCGTGGCGATCGTCGGGTCAACGCGAAAAGCATCATGGGCGTGATGATGCTGGCGGCCGGAATGGGTACCGAGGTCCAGATCGATGCTTCGGGCGACGACGAGCAGGCGGCCATCGACGCGCTGGCAGGTCTGATCAACGACAAGTTCGGCGAAGGCGAATAAGCCCGTCCCGCACTGCGCTGAACCTCCTTCCTCCCGTGACAACCCGGGGCGTTCACGGCATCTCCCGCTGCTAGGATGGCCCATGAGTTTCCAGTTGTTCGGGTTGCCGGTGTCGCGCGGTGTGGCCATTGGCCGCGCGGTGCTGATCTCGTCCAGCCGTGTCGATGTGGCGCATTACTTCATCCGGGATGCCGATGTCGCCCCCGAGATCGAGCGCCTGCGGTCGGCGCGGGATGCCGTGGCTTCCGAGCTCAGCGCACTGCAGCGTGACATCCCGGGCGATGCGCCTGCTGAGCTGTCCGCGCTGCTGGACGTGCACCTGATGCTGCTCAACGACGAGACGCTGGCAATAGCGACCAAGCAGTGGATCCGTGAGCGCCACTACAACGCCGAATGGGCGCTTTCCGCGCAGCTCGAAGTGCTGGCGCGCCAGTTCGACGAGATGGAAGATGACTACCTGCGCGAGCGCAAGGCCGATGTCGAGCAGGTGGTCGAGCGCATGCTGCGTGCGATGGCCCGGGGCACCGCATCCCTGCTGACGGATGCGGCCACGCCGACCCAAGGCGGGACACCGCACAGTGAACCGCTGGTGATGGTGGCCAATGACATCGCGCCGGCCGACATGCTGCATTTCAAGCGCACGGTGTTTGCGGGATTCGTGACCGACGTGGGCGGCAAGACTTCGCACACCGCCATCGTGGCGCGCAGTCTGGACATCCCGGCGGTGGTCGGTGCCCGGGAGGGCAGTCGGGTGATCCGGCAGGACGACCTGGTCGTGGTCGACGGCGATGCCGGTCTGGTCATCGTGAACCCTTCGGACATCGTGCTGGAGGAATACCGGTTCAGGCAGCGCGAGTGCGAACTCGCCCAGCAGCGGCTGTCCCGCCTGCGGCACACGCCCGCGGTCACCCTGGACGGCGAGCGCATCGAGCTGATGGCCAACATCGAACTTCCCGGCGATGCCGCTGCGGCTGTGGCGGCGGGTGCGGTCGGGGTGGGGCTCTTCCGCAGCGAATTCCTGTTCATGAACCGTGCCGGCGAGCTTCCCGGCGAGGACGAGCAGTTCGAGGCCTATCGCGCGGCCGTGCTGGCGATGAACGGGTTGCCGGTGACCATACGCACGGTCGACGTCGGTGCCGACAAGCCGCTCGACCGGATGTCTGTCAACGAGTTGCGTCACGAGCATGCGCTGAACCCGGCGCTGGGCCTGCGTGCGATCCGCTGGAGCCTGTCGGAGCCGGCCATGTTCCGCCAGCAGCTCCGTGCGATCCTGCGTGCGAGTGCCTTCGGCAAGGTGAAGCTGCTGGTGCCGATGCTGGCCCATGTCGGTGAGGCAATGCAGACGCTGGACGCGATCGCGAGGGCCAAGCAGCAACTCGTGGATGCCGGCAAGCCGTTCGTCGATGTCGAGGTCGGAGCAATGATCGAGGTACCCGCGGCGGCGCTGGTGATGCCCAGCCTGCTGAAGCTGTTCGACTTCGTTTCGCTCGGTACCAACGACCTGATCCAGTACACGCTCGCGATCGACCGGGGTGACGAATCGGTGGCGCATCTCTACGACCCGTGGCACCCTGCGGTGCTCAAGCTGATCGAGGGCGTGATCCACCAGGCGCGCGTCGCCGGCAAGGATGTCAGCGTCTGCGGCGAGATGGCTGGAGACACCGCATTCACCGAAGTCCTGCTGGCGATGGGTTTGCGTAATTTTTCGATGCACCCGTCGCAGATCTCGTCGGTCAAGCAGGTGGTACTGCGCTGCAACACCCGCCGCCTGGCACCTCTGGTCGAGAGCGCATTTCGAGGTGACGACCTGTGGACCGGCTGCGAGCGGTTGCGGGAATCGGCGATGGTGGCCTGATTCCCTAGCGTCGCCCGAACATCATCTGCCGGGTCAGCGCGGACTTCAGCGGTGACAGGGTCTGCAGCGCCGCGAGTCCCAGCCCGCGCGCTCCGCTCGCGCCCGGCCATTCCCAGGTGAAGCTGCGGGCCAGGAAATCGGTGGCCGCGATGGTCGACCAGCGGTCGGGGGCGCGCTTGCGGTCCAGGCGACGCAGGGCCTGGTCGACATCGTTCGATCTCACCAGCTCGCGCACCAGCACATGGGCATCTCGAAGACCGAGATTCAGCCCCTGGCCGGCCACCGGGTGCAGGGTCTGCGCCGCATTGCCTATGCGCACGACGCGGCCTGGCTCGCGATGCCCGTCGCGCTCCACGCCGCCTGTCAGCGTGCGCTCCGCATTCAGACCCAGCTGAAAACGCTTGAGCGACGAAACCGAGGTGATGCGGCCGGTCTCTGGCGGGAAGATCGTGTTCAGCACGCAGCAGCGCTGCACGTCGGTCAGTTCGGCCACCGGGTCGTCGCCCGCATCGACGCACCAGACCAGCGCGGCCCGATCCGGTGCCAATGGCAGCAGCGCAGCCGGCCCGTGGCGGGTGAAGCGCTCGTAGGCGACGCCAACGCGTGCGCCGTCCAGTGTCACCCGGCCGACCCAGGCGACCTGCCCGTAATCGCGCGTGACGGGCTTGCGCTCCTGCTCGGCGAAGACGCCGCCTTCGGCGATCACCGCCAGATCGAATGTCTCCGCGATGTCGGCATCGACCTCGACGCCGCCCGGGCTCGACGCACCGTCTGCCGGCTCCACCGGCTTCAGCGACCTGACCGGCGTCGAGAACCGAGTGATCAGGCGTTGCGGCCCGGCCTTGCATGCCTCCATCCAGACCCGTTGCAAGGCCGCTGTCACCGTGCCGTACGACAGCACCGCACCGAGCATCGGCACGTCCATCTCTGCAGCCCGGATGCGCACCTGCGGCTCGCCGATCCAGCGCCCCAGCAGCCCGCCGAAGGAAGGCGCCTGCTGCGACACATGGACTTCGGTGATGGGTTGCCCCATCCCGTCTTGCCACGCCCCCAGGCGCTGGAGCAGTTGCACGCTGCCGAGCGACAGTGCCAGGGTGCGCGGGTCGGCCGATATATCGGCGTCGATCGCACGCGCATCGAACACGCTGATCTGGGCGCGGGGCAGTGCGCGAGCCGCCTGTATGGCCAGCGACAGTCCGACCGGTCCGGCACCGACCACGGCCAGGCGGATCGCACGATCGATCAAAGGAGCGGCTTCATCTTGCGGATGCGGGGTCGTGTTCACGGCGGGACTTTCGCAGGCGGTTTCCGTGCGGGGCTTGATCGTAGTGCCGGTCGTCCTGGAGGCGCCTGGCGCGCTTCAGCCGCGCATCAAGGCCTCGATCTCGAGCGGATCGACTGGCGCGTCGCGGCTGATCAGTTCGCAACCCCTGGGACTGTCGGTGACCACCGCATCGTCCTCGATGCGGATGCCGAGGTTCCAGTAGCGCTCGGGTACGTCCGCTGCGGGGCGAACATAGAGTCCGGGCTCCAGCGTCACCACCATGCCCGGGCACAGCACGCGTGACGGCCTCTTGACCAGCGTGCCGCCGTACCCGTCGGGCTGTTCGAAAGGATCTTCTTCCAGCGACAGGTACTCGCCGACATCGTGCACGTCGCGGCCGAGCCAGTGTCCGGTTCCGTGCATGTAGAACTGGCGGTAGGCGGCGCTGGCGACGATGTCATCCACGTCGCCGTGCCGATCGCGCGACAGCAGCCCGAGGTCCAGCATGCCCTGTGTCAGCACGCGCACCGCGACGTGATGCGCATCACGTTGCCGGTGCCCCGGACGCGTGACCTCGATCGCGGCCTGCTGGGCCGCCAGGACCACCTCGTACAACTCGCGCTGTGGCGAACTGAAGCGGCCGCTGGCCGGAAAGGTGCGGGTGATGTCGCTGGCGTAGCCATCGAGCTCGCAGCCTGCGTCCACCAGGCACAACTCGTCGGGTCGAAGTTCGGCCGCGCCGGCCGGGTGATGCAGGACGCAGGCGTTGCCGCCAGCCGCGACGATGCTCGGGTAGGCCGGGCTCTGGGCGCCGAGCCGGCGGAATTCATGCAGCAGTTCGGCTTCGAGCTCGTACTCGCGCAAGCTGGCTGCGCCTTCCCGGAAACGCTGGCCGCAAAAGCGCATCACACGCCGGTGGGCTCCGGCGGAAATCGCCGCCGCGCGCCGCATCGTGGTCAGTTCGTCGGCGTCCTTGTGGAGCCGCATTTCGGCGATCAGCGGGTGCAGGTCTTGCAGAACGGTCGGGCATTCGACACCGACGCGTTCCCGCGTGCGCACCCTGGCCAGCCAGGCCTCGACCTGCGTCTGCAACTCGGGATGGCGACCGAACGGCAACCCGACCGCTCGCCGGTTCGCGAGCATCAGCGGCAACTCGGCGTCCAGCGAATCGATGGGCAGCGCCTTGTCGACGCCGAGTGCGGCGGGTGCCGCCTCGACGCCCAGCCGCGCGTCCTCCCAGGCCTCGCGGGCAGGGTCGACCGGGCGGCAAAAGAGCGTGCTGTGACCATCGCTGCGCAGCACGAGCCAGGCTTCCGGCTCGTCGAAGCCGGTCAGGTAGTGGAAGTGACTGTCATGCCGATAGGGGTGATGGCTGTCGGCATTGCGCTGGCGCTCGGGAGCCGTGGGAACGACGGCGATGTCGATGCCGACGCTGTGCAGCCTCTGCGCCAGCATGGAGCGGCGCGCGGCATGGGTCGAGTGGGTCATCGGGCCACTATAGCCATGCGCCACCTGCCAGCACCCCAGGCGATGCCTCATCTCCGGAAGCTTCTGGCGGAGTGCCCGTACCGCGGTCGTTTACGCTTCACGGATCGATCGTTGCCAGGATGCAGATGAAAGCCCACACCCATGACATGAGCCCGTGGCAGCACAGCCATGTGTTCGACAGCGGAAACCGGCGGGGCGAGGCGCGCACGCGGGTGGTGCTTGCTGTCACGTTGATCACGATGGTCGCCGAGATCGTTGGCGGCTGGTGGACCGGTTCGATGGCGTTGCTGGCGGATGGCTGGCACATGGGTACCCATGCTCTGGCGCTCGGTGTGGCGGCCGTGGCCTACGCGCTGGCGAGACGCCAGGCGCTCGACAGGCGCTATGCCTTCGGCACCTGGAAGATCGAGGTGCTGGGTGGCTTTGCCAGCGCACTGGTTCTGGCGCTCGTCGCTGCGGGTATCACGCTGGAATCGGCTCTGCGGCTGTGGCGCGCCGAACCCATCGAGGCCGTGACTGCGCTGTGGGTGGCAGCCATCGGGCTGGTGGTGAACCTCGTTTCGGCGTGGCTCCTGCACGGCGCGGATGACACGCACGGGCATCACCATGCGCACGCGCATGCCGATTCACATGACCACGGTCACGACCACCACGCAGGTCATGACGACCACGCCCATGACCATGCGCGGTCTGCCTCTGTGCCTGATGGCGGCGGTCACGACCTGAACCTGCGTGCCGCCTATGTTCACGTGCTGGCCGATGCGCTCACGTCGGTGCTGGCGATCGCCGCGCTGTCCGGCGCTCTCTGGCTGGGCTGGTGGTGGCTGGATCCGCTGGTCGGTGTGCTCGGCGCCGTGGTCATCGGGGTGTGGGCGGCCGGGCTGATGCGTCAGACCGCGGCAGTCCTGCTCGACCGCGAGATGGATCATCCGCTGACCGCGCAGATCCGCGCGGCGATCGAGTCGGACGGCGATGCACGCGTGGCCGACCTGCATCTGTGGCGTGTCGGCCGCCAGCACTACGCGGCCATCGTCAGCATCG
The DNA here is from genome assembly GCA_017986065.1 of Rhizobacter sp. GTDB lineage: Bacteria > Pseudomonadota > Gammaproteobacteria > Burkholderiales > Burkholderiaceae_C > PBB1. Next base: position 25,356 of record JAGNWJ010000010.1, read on the forward strand.
TTGCCGATGCTCCGCTCGCTCCTGCGGTTTACCGCACCCGGCTTGCGGAATATGGCGCGCTGGCGCACCTGTCTCTGGAGGTCAACCGGTGTCCTCGTGCCGATGAATGTGACGCCGAACCTGCGGCCGAATCCCTGACCACGCTGCCGCTCGTGAAGCGGCACTGAACTGCTCCCGTCAGGCCGCGTCGGCGTTCAGCGCTGCCAGCTGAGCCGGCGTTCCCACGTTCTCCCACGCTCCTGGGTAGACCTCGGCGGTGATGCGGCGCTCGCGCATCGCGGCGTACAGCAGCGGTCCGAGCGCGGCACGGGTGCCGGGGGCCACCTCGCGAAACAGGGCAGCGCGGCACAAGGCGATGTTGGCGTAGGTCCAGCGCAAACCGTCAGGGCCCGGTCCATCGGCGAGCGCGTGGCCGTCGGCGGACAGGCCGAAATCGCCGTTCGGGTGGTAAACCGGATTCGGTACCAGCCACAGATGGGCATCGTGATGTCCTGCAGCGAAGCGTCGCCCCACCTCGGCATCGAACCGGAATCCGGGCACGTGGATGTCTCCGGATACCACCCAGAAGCAGTCTGAATCCAGCTGGCCTGCCATGCCGCGCAACAACGGCAGTGCGGTGGCGATGCCGCCCGCGGTTTCGAGTGCACCGCCGTGGTCGCGGCCTTCGCGCGAGTAGTGGATGGTCAGGCCGAAGCGTGAACCGTCGCCCAGCGTCTCGACGATTCGATCCTCGAGCCAGGCGGTGTTGACCACCACGTCACGCACGCCATCGCGCGCCAGACCTTCGAGGTGCCATTCGATCAGTGGCTTGCCGTGCACCGCCAGCAGCGGTTTCGGCGTGGCGTCGGTCAGAGGGCGCATTCGTTCGCCGCGACCAGCGGCCAGGACGATGGCCCTCACCGAGGGCGCCCGCCCAGGCAAGTTGCGGTGCCAAGAAGCAGCATGAAGCGATCGAAGGGGAGGGACGCGCCAGACATTGCTCGCATTATCGGAGCGCCTGTCCGGCCATCGGTCCGGGCCGACCGATAGCCCGGCGGGCTCCTGCCTAAAATATAGGGTTCCTCAACACCGTCGCATCAGGGATACCCATGGCCGCAGCAGCGTCAGACCAAAACACCTCCCTGATGGCAAATGCCATCCGTGCACTGGCCATGGATGCCGTGCAGCAGGCCAACTCTGGGCATCCCGGCGCGCCGATGGGCATGGCCGATATCGCGGTGGCGCTTTGGGGCCGGCACCTGAAGCACAACCCGGGCAATCCGCACTGGGCCGATCGCGATCGCTTCGTGCTGAGCAATGGTCACGGTTCGATGCTGATCTACGCCCTGCTGCATCTGACCGGCTATGACCTGCCGATGAGCGAGCTGCGCAATTTCCGCCAGCTGCACAGCAAGACACCGGGCCACCCGGAAGTCGGCGTGACCCCGGGCGTCGAGACCACCACCGGCCCGCTCGGTCAGGGCATCACCAACGCGGTGGGCATGGCTCTCGCCGAGAAGCTGCTCGCAGCCGAGTTCAATCGGCCGGGCCACACCATCGTCGATCACCACACCTACGCCTTCCTGGGCGACGGCTGCCTGATGGAAGGCATCAGCCACGAAGCCTGCGCGCTGGCGGGGGCCTGGCGCCTGAACAAGTTGATCGCCTTGTACGACGACAACGGCATCAGCATCGATGGTCAGGTCAAGCCCTGGTTCATCGACGACACGCCGAAGCGGTTCGAGGCCTACGGCTGGAACGTCATCGCCAATGTGAACGGCCACGATGTCGACGCGGTCGACGCCGCGATCGTGCAGGCCAAGAGTGCTGGCAAGCCGACGCTGATCTGCTGCAAGACCACCATCGGCAAGGGTTCGCCCAATCGTGGGGGCACCGCCAAGGCGCACGGCGAGGCGCTGGGCGCAGAGGAGATCAAGCTGACGCGTGAGGCGCTGGGCTGGACGTCCGAACCGTTCGTGATTCCCGAGACCGTGTACGAGCAGTGGGATGCGCGCCACAGTGGGCTGGCCGCCGAATCGAAATGGGTCGATGCCTTCGAGGCCTATGGCAAGGCGCATCCCGAACTGGCACTCGAGTACGTCCGCCGCGTCGAGGGCCATCTGCCGAAGAACTTCGCTCAGGTGGCGGTCGACGCCGCCCTGGCCGCGCACACCAAGGCCGAAACCGTGGCCAGCCGAAAGGCCAGCCAGATCGCGCTCGAGGCGTTCACGAAAGCCATGCCTGAACTGCTCGGCGGCAGCGCCGACCTGACGGGCTCGGTGTTCACCAACACCAGCAGCACGCCTGCGCTGCGTTTTGGCGATGACGGTTCGAGCAACGGTGGGCGCCACATCAACTATGGCGTGCGCGAGTTCGGCATGGCCGCAATCATGAATGGCGTCGCGCTGCATGGCGGCTTCATACCGTACGGCGGCACCTTCCTGACCTTCAGCGACTACAGCCGCAATGCGGTCCGCATGGCCGCACTGATGAAGCTGCGTGTGGTGCATGTCTTCACCCATGACAGCATCGGTCTCGGAGAGGACGGCCCGACCCACCAGTCGATCGAGCATGTCGCGTCGCTGCGGCTGATCCCCGGGCTCGATGTCTGGCGCCCCGCCGATACCGCCGAGACGGCCATCGCCTGGGCCTGCGCGCTTGAAAGCCGTCAACGGCCGACCGCGCTGATCCTCTCGCGTCACAACCTGCCGTATGCACCGAAGAGCGGGCTCGACGACATCTCCAAGGGCGCCTACGTGCTGGCCGAACCGAGCGAGGTCGGGCTGAAGAAGAAGGCCCAGGCCGTCATCATTGCCACCGGCTCCGAAGTCAGTCTGGCGCTGCATGCACAGCAACTGCTGGCGCAGCAGAAGGTCGCCGTGCGCGTGGTCTCGATGCCTTCGACATCGGTGTTCGACCGTCAGAGCGTGGGCTACAAGACCAGCGTCCTGCCTGCGGGCTTGCCGCGCATCGCGGTCGAGATGGGCGTCAGTGACGGTTGGTGGAAGTACGGCTGCGCTGCGGTGGTCGGTATCGATACCTACGGCGAGTCGGCGCCTGCGCCGGTGCTCTTCAAGCACTTCGGCTTCACGGCCGAGAACGTCGTGGCCACCGTGCTGCGTGCAATTTCGCGATGAAGGCTGTTTGGCTCTCCCTTGCCGTGGTGCTGACCGGAGTCGGCGCAGTGGCCGATGCCTGTGCGCAGACGATCCTGCAGATCCGCGTCCTGCCAGCCAAGCCGAAAGCAGGCGAGTCCGCGACGCTGGCAGGACGGTTCGGCCCGGGAGCCGCTGCTCCGAACTGCAATGTTCGGGTGGACTTCGGTGACGAGACACCGACCCAGGACGTTCTCATCAAGGATGCGACCGAACTTCCGCTGATGCTCGCTCATGTGTACGCGCAGGGTGGCGACTACGTCGTGTCGGTGCAACCCGTGACCAAGGGCAAGGTGCCTGCGTGCAGCGGAGGCAACCACAGCACCTTGATCGAAGTTCAGGCGCCTTGAATCGCGCGCCGATTTATTCCCCGAATTCAAAACCCAGAAAAGACAGGACCCTCCAATGACCATCAAGATCGGTATCAACGGCTTCGGCCGCATCGGGCGCATGGTGTTTCGTGCTGCCGTACAGAACTTCGCGGAAATCGAGATCGTCGGCATCAACGACCTGCTGGAGCCCGACTACCTGGCCTACATGCTCCAGTACGACTCGGTGCACGGGCGTTTCAAGGGCACGGTCTCGGTCGAAGGCAGCACGCTGATCGTCAATGGCAGGAAGATCCGTCTGACGGCTGTGAAGGACCCGGCCGAACTGAAGTGGAACGAGATCGGTGCGGACATCGTGGTCGAGGCCACAGGCCTGTTCCTGACCAAGGAAACGGGTGCCAAGCACTTGGCCGCGGGCGCAAAGAAAGTGATCTTCTCGGCCCCTTCGAAGGACGACACGCCGATGTTCGTCTACGGCGTCAATCATGGCGCCTACAAGGGAGAAGCGATCATCTCGAACGCTTCGTGCACCACCAACTGCCTGGCACCCGTCGCCAAGGTGTTGAACGACAAGTGGGGCATCAAGCGCGGCCTGATGACGACCGTGCACGCTGCCACCGCCACGCAGAAGACCGTCGACGGCCCGTCCAACAAGGACTGGCGCGGTGGCCGCGGCATCCTGGAGAACATCATCCCGTCAAGCACGGGCGCTGCCAAGGCCGTCGGCGTGGTGATTCCTGAACTCAACAAGAAGCTGACCGGCATGTCGTTCCGCGTGCCCACCTCCGACGTGTCGGTCGTGGACCTGACGGTCGAGTTGAGCAAGGAAGCAAGCTACAAGGAAATCTGCGCCGAGATGAAGGCACAGTCCGAAGGCGCGATGAAGGGGGTGCTCGGCTACACCGAGGACAAGGTGGTCTCGACCGATTTCCGCGGCGAGCCGATGACGTCGGTGTTCGACGCCGATGCGGGCATTGCGCTCGACAGCACGTTCGTCAAGATCGTGGCCTGGTACGACAACGAGTGGGGCTACTCGAACAAGGTGCTCGAGATGGTGCGAGTGGTGGCGAAGTAAGGCTCCTCATCCCCAACCGCGAAACGGCCCCTTTCCGGGGCCGTCTTTCATGGCGGGCGTTTCTGACGAACCTTGATGTGGTCGACAAGTTCGCTTCACATCCAAGACACGGCCCGGCGCCTAGACTCGACCCGATGAACCGAGTCCTGCTTGCTCTGACGGCGTTCGTGATCTGCCTCGCAGCCTGCGCGGCAGCGCCGCCGAACCTGCCCGCCGATGCGACCGATGGCCTGCGCGTGCTGGTGGAACTGGCGCCCGAAGCTACATCCGGCGGCGCGTCCGACGAGCGACCCGCTTCGGTCGAGCGGCGTGCCACGGCGAGTGCGGGAGTTCCTGTGCGATATGTCGCTGCCAGCGGCGCTCGATGGCACGCATTGATGCTGATCTGCTCTCCCACCGAATGTGATGCTGCGCTGCAAAGGTTGACCGCCGACCGCGCAGGTTTTCTGGTCGTTCAGCGCGACGAGCTTCGCCGTCGCTGATGACTCCTCAACCGGAACCCCCACCATGCGACTCCAGTCTTCCATTGCGCGCCGGGTGCGTTGTATTTGCAGCCTTGCCTTGGCGCTGCCTGCAGTATTCGCGACTGGCGCCGCAATGGCCGTGCCGGAGCCCACAGCGCGTGTGATCGTCAAGTTCAGGGTTGGCGTCGATGCTGCAGCGACTTCGGCAGAGCAACTGCCAGCGCGGGTGGGCGGCGTGGCCCGGAGATTGGGCCTGCCCGTGAGGCAGGGCCTGGCCCTTGCCGACCGCACGCAATTGCTGATGGCCAGTGGCCTCAGTTCGCAGCAATTCGCCGCCCGGCTGGCGCAGGACAGCGCCGTCGAATATGCGGTGCCCGACGAGCTGCGCCACCGCGCAGCCCCGCCGAACGACCCGCGCTATGCGCAGGGGCTGAGTGCCCCGGGACCGGCGGCCGGTCAGTGGTACCTGCGCGCGCCAGCCGGCGCGGTGCGGTCAGCGATCAATATCGAAGCGGCCTGGGCCGCCGTTGCTGGCAGCCCGAACATCGTCGTCGCGGTTCTGGATACCGGCATCCGGTACGACCACCCCGATCTGAAGCGCGTGGCCGATGGAGGCAACCTGCTCGACGGCTATGACTTCGTGACCAACGGCTTCATCGAGAACGACGCCACACCCGGCCGCGACAGCGACGCGACCGATCCCGGAGACTGGGTGAGCTCCGATGACGTGATCAGCCCGTCCAACACCATTGGCTGCACGACTTCGGAGATCGGCGACAGTTCCTGGCACGGCACGCAGACGTCCGGCCTGATCGGTGCACTCACCAACAACGGGGTCGGCATGGCCGGCCTGACCGGCCCCGGTCGGGCACTTCGGGTGCTGCCGGTGCGTGTGCTCGGCAAATGCGGCGGATTCGATTCGGACATCATTCCGGCGATGCGCTGGGCCGCCGGCCTCGTCGTGCCGGGAGTTCCCGCCAACCCGACGCCGGCGCGCGTCATCAACCTCAGTCTCGGTGGCACGGGGGCGTGCAACGCGGCGTACCAGGACGCCGTTCGCGAGATCAACCAGGCTGGCGTCGTGGTGGTGGCTTCTGCCGGCAACACGACCGGCCATGCGGTCAACACACCGGCCAACTGCGCGGGGGTGATCGGCGTCGGGGGCCTGCGTCACCTCGGCTCGAAGGTGGGCTTCTCCGACCTCGGTCCGGAGATCACGATCAGCGCACCGGGCGGCAATTGCGTCAACCTGACCGGCGACTGCCTCTACCCCTTGCTGACGACAACCAACGCCGGCGTCACCACGCCGGTGCCATCCAGCGAGGCCTACACCGATGCGACCAACGCGACGATCGGCACCAGTTTCTCGGCGCCGCTGGTGGCGGGCACTGCCGCGCTGATGCTGGCTGTCGGGCCCGGTCTCTCGCCGGATGAAATCCGCAGCCTGCTGCGCCGATCGTCGCGGCCCTTCCCAACCTCGGGCGACAGCGCGAGTGTGCCGACCTGCCAGGCTCCGCAGGTCGACAGCACCGGGGAGCCGATCGATCAGTTCGAGTGCTACTGCACCACTTCGACCTGTGGCGCCGGCATGCTCGATGCCGGCGCTGCCGTCGCACTCTCGAAAGCCGACGATGACAAGGACGGAGGCGGCGGAGCGCTCGGTCTGGGCTGGCTGCTGGCGCTGGGCGTGGCGATCAGGGCCGTGGCGGCCACGCGACGACCGCAGGCCTGATCGGAGTCCGGGCTGTCCTTTGCGTCCGGGATGTCAGCGCGGTGCGCAGGGTGTAAATGCGTGGATCAGCAGGTTGGCTGGCAGAGCCTCGAGCGCGGCCGATTCCTGCGGCGTGGCCGCGTCGACCCTCAGGCGATGCACTGCGGAGGCCGCACTCGGCGCGCCGGGTACATCGGAAGTGACCCGAGACCAGCGCTGTGCCAGGGCGCTGGCGGCCGGGCTGGCTGACAGAGCGGCCTCCGCCACGGCCACTTCCGCCGTGTTGAACGGACCGGCCTCGAAGCAGCGAGTGGCGATAGCCGACGATGCGCTGGCGGCCGCAGCTTCAGCCGCCGAGGCAGCCTCTGCAGCCGATGCCGCGCTGGCCGCCGCGACGCTGGCCGGCGTCAGCAGGCGCACGGCTTCGGGGTGAACCTGCTGTGCATGGCGATCGGGCTCCCGCTCGGCACGCAGCGCCTGTCCACGTGTCAGAGCGAAGAAAGCCAGGTTGGCCAGCAGCAGGGCCAGCACCACCCATCTCAGCACGGGCGATCCAGTGCAGGTTGCAGCCGCACGCTGACATCACCAGCGATCACTTCGCGCAATTCGTCGAGCACGCGCAAACGCAAGGCCCCGTTGCCGGAGACGCCTTCGGCCACACCGTGGACCCCGGTCGCCGCTCGCGCTGGATCAGACAGGCCCGCGCCTGCCTGCACCGCACAGCCTCGCAGCACATCGCGTGCTGCGAACCGGTCGGCGAAGCCTGCAAATCCCTCGCGTTCGAAGCGCTGCAATGCTTCGACGAGAGGCAGGGCGATGCGCGCCAGCACCTGCGGCGCAGTGGCCTGTCGGTCGAGCTCTTCCAGGCAGGCGAAGCCGCTCGCGACCTGGCTCCGGTCGATGGACAGCGGCAGCACGTTGAGACCCACCCCGATGACAGCCAGGCGCAGTGCACCGGCCGGCACCGTTTCGATCAACAGGCCGCCGAGCTTTCGTCCGCTGTTGGCGGTTCCACCGGGCGGCATCAGCCACAGGTCGTTGGGCCACTTGATGCCGATCCACGGCGTCGATGTCGACGTGCCGGTCGGGTCCAGCGCATCCGCGAGCGCGACGCCCACCGCCAGCGAGAAGCCCGACCAGTCGACAGGTGCCAGCGGCACCGCCAGCGAGAACGTCAGTGACGCGCCGGCCTCGGACTGCCAAACGCGCCCCTGTCGACCGCGGCCCTCGGTCTGGTGCTCGGCCACCAGCAGGCAGGGCTGGTGATCGGCGGTGCGCCGGCCGAAGGCGAGGCTCTCGGTGCTGCGCCGAACCTGGGCGAGGTCACCTTCGCTAGACAGGCGTGTGGCAACCCGGGCGCGTTCAAGCAGCGCGGTGTTGGTCGACGGAATCTGCGAGACCACCTCGACGCTGAGGTTGGGCAGCCTGGGCGCCAGCTGGTGATAGAGCTGCTCCACGTTCCACTGAAGGCCGCTTTCGGAGATCATCGTCGAGGAGTTGTTCATCGCGCTTTCGGTGCCAGCATCGTCCCTCTGCAGTGGCGGCTGCCGCAATGGCAGGCGTACTGCTTCTTCAGCTTGGCGGTCTGGCGCTCGTCGAGCACCAGACCGTAGTCGTAGAACAGTTCATCGCCGGGCTTCAGCGGTCGCAGCGCGCGGATGAACACGCGACCGTCGACTTCGTCGGCCTGGCAGTTGGGCTCGCAGGCGTGGTTGATCCAGCGCGAACTGTTGCCCCCGTGCTTGGCGTCGATGACCCAGCCACCCTCCAGGCTGAAGTAGAAGGTGTGATTTGGATCGGTCGGATCGTGAGGGTGGCGACGCAGGGCCTCGGGCCAGTCGATGACCTCGCCGGTGTATTCGATGATCGATTCGTTGCGGCCGATTGGCGCGACGGCGAAGACGCCTTTGCCGTGGACGCTGCTGCGACGCACCTGGATGCGTCGGCCTGAAGAGCGATGGAGAGACTTTCCAACGGTCACTTGCGTCATCGACTTCTTTGGGTACATTGAAATTGTGGGCGCGCGAGTGCGTGTGCCCGTGCGCATGCGCGCGAGATGCCGAATTGTAGAGACGTGTGCAGCTGACTAGAAGAGGTACACGTCGAAGCTTGCGCCAAAGTTAAGCCTTCCTTGAAAGAAACATGACCAAGACCTTGATCATTGCCGAGAAGCCCAGCGTCGCGCAGGACATCGTGCGCGCTCTCACACCCGTCGCGGGCAAGTTCGACAAGCAGGCCGACCACTTCGAGAACGAGCGTTACGTGGTCACTTCGGCCGTCGGCCACCTGGTGGAGATCAAGGCGCCGGAGGAGTTCGATGTCAAGCGTGGCAAATGGAGCTTCAACAACCTGCCGGTGATCCCGCCGCACTTCGATCTGGCGCCGATCGACAAGGCCAAGTCGCGGCTCTCCGCCGTGGTGAAGCTGGTCAAGCGCAAGGACGTGACCGACCTCATCAATGCCTGCGACGCGGGACGCGAGGGCGAGCTGATCTTTCGGTTGATCGTGCAGTACGCCGGTAGCGAAAAGAAGCCGATCGACAAGCCGATCCGCCGGCTTTGGCTGCAGAGCATGACGCCGCAGGCCATCCGCGACGGCTTCGAGAAGCTGCGCGGTGACACCGAGATGCAGGGCCTGTCCGACGCGGCGCGCAGCCGCAGCGAGGCCGACTGGTTGGTGGGCATCAACGGCACCCGCGCGATGACCGCCTTCAATTCGCGCGACGGCGGGTTCTTCCTGACCACCGTCGGGCGCGTTCAGACCCCCACCCTGAGTGTGGTCGTCGAACGCGAGGAAAAGATCCGCAAGCACGTCTCCCGGCCTTACTGGGAGGTTCGGGCCACGTTCGCTGCGGTTGCTGGTGAATACGATGGCAAGTGGTTCGACCCGAAGTGGAAGAAGAACCCCGACGATCCCGAGTTGCGCAACGATCGGGTCTGGAACGAGTCCGACGCGCAAGCGATCGCACAGGCGGTGCGTGGCGAACCCGCTTCGGTCACGGAAGAGGCCAAGCCCAGCTCGCAGAGCGCTCCCGGTCTGTACGACCTCACCACGCTGCAGCGCGAGGCGAACTCCCGATTCGGTTTCAGTGCCAAGACAACGCTGAGCATCGCGCAGGCGCTGTACGAGAAGCACAAGGTGCTGACCTATCCCCGGACCGACAGCAAGGCCCTGCCCGAGGACTACCTGCCCGTGGTCAGGGACACGATGGCGATGCTGGCCGGCGAGGAACTGCCCGGCCCGCTGCGCCCCCTGTCCGCGCATGCGGGCAAGGCGCTGAAGGAGGGCTACGTGAAGCCCAACAAGCGCATCTTCGACAACGCCAAGGTGTCGGACCACTTCGCGATCATCCCGACACTGCAGGCGCCCAAGAGCCTGACCGAGATCGAGGCCAAGCTCTACGACATGGTGGTCAAGCGCTTTGTGGCTGTCTTCTATCCACCGGCCGAGTTCATGGTCACCACGCGAATCTCGATGGTGCAGGCGGCGGGCAAGGACTTCAGTTTCCAGACCAACGGGAAGGTGATGGTCAAACCGGGCTGGCTCGCGGTTTACGGCCGCGAGGCGCAGGAGGACGATGCCAATCTCGTCGCCGTGGCACCCGGCGAGGTGGTGCGCACCGAGAGCGTCGACGTCAACCCGTTGAAGACCAAGCCGCCGGCACGCTATACCGAGGCCACGCTGCTCAGCGCGATGGAGGGCGCCGGCAAGCTGATCGATGACGACGAGCTGCGCGAGGCGATGGCCGAGAAGGGACTGGGCACACCAGCCACCCGGGCGCAGACCATCGAAGGGCTGATCCTCGAAAAGTACATCGTGCGCGAAGGTCGCGAGCTGATACCCACCGCCAAGGCGTTCCAGCTGATGACGCTGCTACGTGGCTTGCAGGTCGAGGAGCTGACCAAGCCCGAGCTCACCGGAAACTGGGAGTTCCAGCTCGCCGAGATGGAGAAGGGCAAGCTCAGCCGCGAGACCTTCATGGCCGAGATCGCCAAGATGACCGAGCGCGTCGTCGCCAAGGCGAAGGAATACGACCGCGACACCATCCCTGGTGACTATGCGACGCTGGCCGTGCCGTGTCCGAACTGCGGCGGAGTCGTCAAGGAAAACTATCGCCGGTTCACCTGCATCGGCAAGGACGGTGCGGTATCCGGGGACAGCGGTGAAGGCCCTGGCTGCGGCTTCTCCATCAGCAAGATCCCCGGCAGTCGCAGCTTCGAGCTGCCTGAGGTCGAGGCGTTCATCGCGGACAAGAAGATCGGTCCGCTCGAAGGCTTCCGCTCGAAGGCCGGTTGGCCATTCACTGCCGAGCTGAAGCTGGTGTTCGATGACGAGACCAAGAACTGGAAGCTCGAGTTCGATTTCGGCGAGGACGCGAAGGCCGAGGCCGGCGAGCCGGTTGACTTTTCCGAGCAGGAACCGTTGGGCCACTGCCCGAAGGATCAGGGCAAGGTCTATGAGCACGGCACCAGCTACGTCTGCGAGCACAGCGTAGGCGCCAACGTCACCTGTGATTTCAAGAGCGGCAAGATCATCCTGCAGCAGCCGGTGCCACGCGAGCAGATGGCCAAGCTGTTGCAGACCGGCAAGACCGACCTGCTGGAGAACTTCGTGTCGAACAAGACCCGCCGCAAGTTCAAGGCGCGACTGGCCTTCGATGCCAAGGAAGGCAAGGTCAGCTTCGAGTTCGAGCCGCGACCGGTCAAGCCAGCAGCGGGCAAGGCACCGGCAGCAAAGAAGGCCGCTGCCAAGAAGGCGAGCTAGCAGCGCCTGTAGTTCAGTCTTTCAGACCCAGCATCGAGCGGCCGACCGATTCGGCCACCTCGATGCCGTCGAC
>JAGNWJ010000010.1:37005-53540 GCA_017986065.1 Rhizobacter sp.
TACTGGCTCATGCCGTTGGTGACCACGCGCTCGGCTTCCGATGTGGCAGCGACCACGGTGCCACCGGGGCACATGCAGAAGCTGTAGACGGAGCGGCCGTTGCTGGCGTGGTGCACCAGCTTGTAGTCGGCGGCTCCGAGAATCGGGTTGCCCGCGTTCGGCCCGTAGCGGGCGCGATCGATCAGGCTCTGCGGGTGCTCGATGCGGAATCCGACCGAGAACGGCTTGGCCTCCATGCAGACCCCGCGCTCGTGCAGCATCGTGAACGTGTCGCGCGCACTGTGGCCGAGCGCGAGCACCACCTGGTCGGCATCGATCTGCTGTCCGCCGGACAGCGTCACGCCGCGGATCGAGCGCGACTCGCCGCTTCCTTCGATCCGCACGTCGGTCACGCGCGCGCCGAAGCGCACCTCGCCGCCCAGCGCCTCGATCTCGGCGCGCATCTTCTCGACCATGCCGACCAGCCGGAACGTGCCGATGTGCGGCTTGCCGACCCAGAGGATTTCCTCGGGAGCGCCCGCACGGACGAATTCGGTCAGCACCTTCCGAGTCAGAAAGCGCGGGTCGCTGATCTGGCTCCAGAGCTTGCCGTCACTGAAGGTGCCGGCACCCCCTTCGCCGAACTGCACATTCGATTCGGGGTTCAGGATTCCCTTGCGCCAAAGGCCCCAGGTGTCCTGCGTGCGCTCGCGCACCTGCCGTCCGCGCTCGAGCACGATGGGCCGCAGTCCCATTTGCGCCAGAACCAGCGCGGCGAAGATGCCGCACGGACCGAACCCGATGACCAGCGGCCGCAGTCGCCCGCGAGCATGGAAATCGGCGGGCGCGTGACCGATGAATCGATAGCGTGTGTCGGGAGCCAGGCGGACCTGGGGGTCGCCGGCCAAACGGGCCAGCACCTCGATCTCGGCGTCCACCTCGCAATCGATGGTGTAGGTCAGTATCACGGCCGTCTTCTTGCGTGCGTCGACGCCACGCTTGAAGACGGTGATCTGTTTCAGCGCCTTGTCGGTGACGCCGAGTCGGCTGAGTACAGCAGCACGCAGCGCTTCGGCCGGGTGGTCGAGCGGCAGGCGCAGTTCGTTGATTCGCAGCATGGGAAGGGTGTCGATCTTTCCTGGCATTGTCGGTTCCACCGACCAAGCCCGAGGTGCCAGCGTTCAAGCCCGCGACAGCAGCTTTCCCTCGGCGCGTGCCAGCGGCTCTGGCAGGCCGGAGAGCACCAGCGTGTCGCCGGCGGTCAGCACCAGGTTGTCGTCCGGGCGGGTCACCGCGCCCGACGCGCGTCGCACCGACGCCACCGAGACTCCCACGGCGTGCAGTGCCTGGTCGCCCAGCGTCTGGCCCAGGCAACCGCTGGCGACCGGCAGGGTGACGCTGTGCAGCCGCATGTTGCCGATTTCGTCGAAGGTGTCGTCGTCGGCGCCGTGGAAGTAGCCGCGCAGCAGGCCATAGCGTGCGTCGCGCTGATCCTGCACGACGCGGATCACGCGCCGCAGCGGCACGCCCACCAGCGCCAGCGCGTGGCTGGCCAGCATCAGCGAGCCCTCGATGGCCTCGGGCACGACCTCGGTCGCCCCGGCAGCCTGGAGCCGTTCGAGGTCGCTGTCGTCGATGGTGCGCACGATCACCGGCACCTTCGGCGCGTGCTCCTGCACCAGGTGCAGGATCTTCAGCGCCGAGGGCGTGTCGTGGTAGCTGACAACCACGGCGCTGGCCCGCGCCAGGCCGGCAGCCATCAGGCTTTGCAGGCGCGCTGCGTCGCCGAACACCACGCTTTGTCCGGCAGCGGCGGCTTGCCGCACCCGGTCGGGATCGAGGTCGAGCGCCATGTACGGGATGTGCTCCGCCTCGAGGATGCGGGCCAGGTTCTGCCCGCTGCGACCGTAGCCCGCGATGATCACGTGGGATTCGGTGTTGATCGCGCGCTTGGCGATCGTGGTCATCGCGACCGATTGCATCAGCCAGTCGCTCGCGCTCAGGCGCATCACGATGCGATCGCTGTAGTTGATCAGGAATGGGGAGGCCAGCATGCTGAGCACCATGCTGGCCAGCACCGGGCTGATCCACTGCGGCTCGATCAGCCGTTGCTGCGCGCCGAGTGTCAGCAGCACGAAACCGAACTCACCGGCCTGTGCCAGGTACAGACCGGTGCGCAGCGCGATGCCGGAGGGCGTGCCGAACAGGCGCGCCAGCACGGTCACAAGCACGAACTTGGCCGCCACCGGCAGCAGCGACAGCACCAGAACCAGCTGCCACTGGTCGAGCACGGGTCGCCAGTCGAGCTTCATGCCGATGGTGATGAAGAACAGCCCGAGCAGCACGTCGTGGAAGGGGCGGATGTCGGTTTCGACCTGGTGCTTGTATTCGGTCTCGGCGATCAGCATGCCGGCGATGAAGGCGCCCAGTGCCAGCGACAGCCCGAAGTGCTCGGTCAGCCAGGCGAGGCCGAGCGTGACCAGCAGCAGGTTCAGGATGAACAACTCCTCGCTCTTGCGGCGCGCCACCAGCGTGAGCCACCAGCGCATCACCTTCTGCCCGCCGACCAGCAGCAAGCCGAGCAGCACCGTGGCCTTCAGAGCTGCTGTTCCGAATGCAACCATCATGTCCCTGCCGCTGTCGTCCAGCGCGGGTATCAGGACCAGCAATGGCACCACGGCCAGATCCTGGAAGAGCAGCACGCCGATCACGCGGCGACCATGTTCGCTTTCCATCTCCAGTCGGTCGGCCATCATCTTGACGACGATCGCGGTGCTCGACATCGCCATGGCCGATGCAAGCACGACAGCGCCCTGCCACGACAACTGCCACGACCGTGTGGTGAAGGAGAACGCCCACGCCAGGATGAAGTGGCCGACCAGCGTGCCAATGATGGTGAGCAGCACCTGCGCCAGCCCGAGCCCGAAGACCAGCTTGCGCATGCTTTTCAACTTGGGCAGGTTGAATTCGAGCCCGATCACGAACATCAGGAACACGACGCCGAATTCGGCGAGGTAGCGCACGCCGGCCGAGTCCTTGGCCAGCGCCATTGCATTCGGCCCGATGAGCACGCCGACCGCCAGGTAGCCGAGCATCGGCGGCAGCTTGGCCAGTCGGCACAACACCACGCCTGCTACCGCAGCGACGAGGTAAAGGAGAGTCAATTCAAGGGTGGAGGCCATCGATTCCTGTAACCGGCGCAGACGTGACGCACGAGGGTGCTGTTCGGGCCGCCGGCGGTAGCAGGCTCCTAGAATGCGGCACCTTATGTGGTTCGATCCTAATGGACGCCCCAGCACGCAACATGCCAGTCCACCGATCCGTCGACACAGCCGCCCCCGACGTCTTCGATGCAGCGCGCGCCTTGCGACTTGCGCACGAGACCTTTGATATCGAGGCAAAGGCGCTGATCGGTTTGAAGGGGCGCCAGGGCGCGAACTTCGCGCGCGTTGCAGAGGCCATGCTGCGCTGCACCGGGCGCGTGGTTGTCATGGGTATGGGCAAGAGTGGGCACGTGGGACGCAAGATCGCGGCGACGCTTGCCTCGACGGGCACACCGGCGATGTTCGTGCACCCTGCCGAAGCCAGCCACGGCGACCTGGGCATGGTGACGGCGGAAGACGTGGTCCTGGCGATCTCCAATTCGGGTGAAAGCGAGGAAATCGGCGCGCTCCTGCCAGCGCTGAAGCGACTGGGAGTGACTTTGGTCAGCATGACCGGGCGAGCCGATTCGACGCTGGCGAGCCACGCCGACATCGCGCTGGATTGCGGTGTCGATCAGGAGGCCTGCCCCCTCAATCTGGCACCGACGGCAAGCACCACCGCTCAGATGGCGCTGGGGGATGCGCTGGCGGTCGCGCTGCTCGATGCGCGCGGGTTCCGCGAGGCCGACTTCGCACGCTCGCACCCCGGCGGCAGCCTGGGCCGCAAGCTGCTGATCCACGTGCGCGACCTGATGGTGTCGGGCGACGATGTTCCGCGGGTGGCGCCCGAGGCCAGCTTCGGTGAACTGCTGCGCGAGATGACCGGCAAGGGCCTCGGGTTCACTGCAGTCGTCGACGCAGCGCAGCAGGTGCTGGGCATATTCACCGATGGTGACCTGCGTCGCCTGATCGAGCGTGGTCAGGACCTGCGTTCGCTGACTGCACAAGAGGTCATGCATGCCAGCCCGAAGGTGATTCGCGACGAAGCGCTTGCGGTCGATGCTGCCGGCCTGATGGAGCAGCATCGCGTGACGGGAGTGCTTGTGATCGGTGCCGAAGGGCGCCTGGTCGGTGCGCTGAACCTGAATCAGCTGATGCGTGCCAAGGTGCTCTGATGACCTCCATCGACAACCTCGATCCCCGTCCTCTGCTTCCGGTGCTGTCCTTCCCGCCGGAGCTGCTACTGAGCGCGCAGGGAATTCGTGCCGCCGTATTCGACGTGGATGGCGTGCTCACCGATGGCGGCCTTTACATCGGCGAGCAAGGAGAGCAGTTCAAGGCGTTCAACAGTCTCGACGGGCATGGACTCAAGCTGCTTGCGCAAGGCGGTATCACGCCGGTGGTCATCACCGGGCGCGACTCGCCTGCGGTGCGTCGCCGCATCGCCGACCTCGGCATTGCGCATGCGGTCTATGGCGCGCGAGACAAGCTCGCGGTCGCGGCTCAAGTCATGGACGAGCTCAAGCTTGGCTGGGACACGCTCGCGGTGATGGGCGATGACTGGCCCGATCTGCCGCTCATGACGCGTGCCGCATTCGCGTGTGCTCCCGCAAATGCGCACGCCGAAGTCCGTGCTGTGGCGCACCACGTGACTCGAGCCACCGGCGGAAGCGGCGCGGCGCGCGAATGTTGCGACCTGCTGCTGATGGCCTCCGGCCGCTATGCAGAGCTGTTGCGAGGTCACCTGACCACGCTCGATCGGGTGCCATGAAGCTGGCTTCGCACAGGTTGCCGAGGTGGTCTCGTTGACTTTCGCCGATTCGACCCTGTTGCCGGTCGACGAGCCGGCAGAGCGGCGCTTCGTGCTGCCCTGGTACCAGCGCGTGCTGAGCGGGCTGACGGCGTACCTGCCGCTTGTGCTGATGGCGCTGCTGGCCCTGGCCACCTGGTGGCTGGTCAAGAACACGCCCCTGTATCAGGGGGAAAAGCCGGTGGTCGCTCCGCGGCACATTCCCGATTACACGATGCGTCAGTTCACAGTCCAGCGCTTCTCCGCCGATGGCCGTCTGAGGGCGCAGATCGAGGGCGATGAGTTGCGCCACTATCCCGATACCGACACGCTGGAAATGGACAACGCTCGCGTCCGATCGATCGGTATCGATGGCCATGTCACTCTGGCCACGGCCAAGAGCGCGTTGTCGAATGGAGACGGCACGGAACTGCAACTGACCGGCCAGGCCCATGTTGTGCGCGAGGCCTTTGCCTCGGCCAGTGGCGTCGAGGAGGCAGTCGACTTCAGGAGCGAGTTCCTGCATGCGTTTCTGCGTACCGAGCAGGTTCGATCGCATCTCCCAGTGACGATCACACGTGGGAGCACCCAAATCCAGGGCGCCTCGATGCACTACGACAACCTGTCGCGGGTGGCTCAGTTCAATGGGCGTGTGAGGGCCAGCTTCCTCCCTTCCTCGCAGACACCCGGCGCGCCGCTTCCAGCGACCGACAGGTCAGTCGACCGATCGCCTGGAGTTTCCAACGCCAGGCCAGCGAGCGCAGCCCAGCGCTGATTCGGTCGAATCGGGCATTCCCTGGGGACGGTTTTGATGAATGCGCCGCTTGTCTACATTACCGGCGCCTCCAGCGGAATCGGTCTGGCACTTGCAGAGCGTTTCGCGCAAGCGGGTTACCGACTTGCCTTGGTGGCAAGACGCGCCCCGGAGATCGCGGCCTGGTCTCGGTCACGAGGCCTCGGACCTTCTGCCTGCGTTGCGTATGCAGCCGATGTGCGCGACATCGAAAGCATCACCGGTGCCGGTCGCGCGTGCATTGCCGGGCAGGGGCTACCGGATGTCGTCATCGCCAATGCAGGCATCAGCATCGGCATGGACACGGCGGAGTTCGACGACATGGAGGTGATGCGAGCCACCTTCGAGACCAACAACCTGGGCCTCGCCGCGACATTCCAGCCCTTCGTGCGTGCCTTCTGCGAACGCAGGAGTGGAACGCTGGTTGGTATCGCGAGCGTCGCCGGGATTCGCGGCTTGCCGGGGCATGGGGCCTACTGTTCCAGCAAGGCGGCCGTGATCAGCTATTGCGAGAGCCTCCGCGGTGAATGCCGGCCCTTCGGGGTCAAGGTCGTCACGCTCAGTCCGGGATACATCGACACCCCGTTGACGCGCGACAACCAGTATCCGATGCCCTTTCTGATGAGCCCCGCAGCTTTTGCCGAACGGGCCGTCGATGCGATCGAGCAGGGTGCCAGCCACCGGGTGATCCCGTGGCAAATGGGCATCGTGGCCGGGCTTTTGCGCGTCTTGCCGAACGCCTGGCTCGACCGGGTACTGGCGGGGCAGCCCCGAAAGCATCGAAAACCCAAGAGCATCGGCTGAAAGCAAAACGGCTGCACCTTGAAGTGCAGCCGTCTGGTATTCAGCGTCTCGGTTGCGCGATCACCGCCCTCTGGCCAGTGTTTTCGCGACAAGCGGGTCTGATCGGGTCAGGTCAGTAACCGCCGCGGTTTCCACCGCCGCCGCCGCCGTAGCCGCCGCCACCGCCGGAACGGCCACCGCCGCCACCACCGCCGTAGCCGCCGCCACCACCGCCGGAACGGCCACCGCCGCCACCACCGCCGTAGCCGCCGCCACCACCGCCGGAACGACCTGCTCCGCCACCAAATCCGCCGCCACCACCACCGCCGAAGCCACCGCGGCTTCCGCCACCACCGAAGCCGCCAGGACGCTCTTCGCGCGGGCGTGCCTCATTGACAACGAGTGCGCGACCGTCCATCTGTTGGCCGTTCATGCCGTTGATTGCAGACTGGGCTTCTGCGTCCGAGCCCATTTCCACGAAGCCGAAGCCCTTGGAACGACCGGTTTCGCGGTCCATCATGACTTTCGCGGATGACACGGTGCCGAACTGAGCAAATGTTTGTTGAAGATCGTCGTCTCGTACGTTGTACGAAAGGTTACCGACGTAGAGTTTGTTGCCCATTGAGAGCGCCTTTCTTTCCAGAAAACACAGAATATCTGTGTAGCTTCAACCTATCCTGACCCATTCAAGCAAAGGCGCTGCTACTGAACACAGAATTTTCATTATCAATTAACTGATCGATTTTCGGCAAAGGCTTCTCAAACCGCTTGTCAAGAAAGTGTTGTTTTGTAGATACCCCGGCAGCGCTCTACCTCTGACAGATTGAAAAGCCACGAAAGTTAGTGGGCGCTAATGTCTGGCGCTGCGCCCCACAATCGACCATGGACATCCTCAAACCCCTGATCGCGTTGCTGGCGGTCGTCAATCCGATCGGGGTCGTGCCGTTCTTTCTCCATTTCACGCAGAATTTCACGCCCGAGCAGCGTCGCCGCACGATCCGGGTCAGCGCGGTCAGCGCCTTTGTGGTGATCGCTGTCAGTGCTTTGGCAGGGTTGCAGATCATCCAGTTCTTCGGGATATCACTGGCCTCGTTCCAGGTCGGCGGCGGATTGCTTCTGCTGATCTCCGCTGTCCAGATGCTGAACGCCCAGCCCGCCGAATCCCGAAAGGAGGACGTGAGCGAAGGCAGCAGCAAGGTCGACGCAGGCGCCAGTATTGCGGTGGTGCCGTTGACCATTCCGCTGCTGACCGGGCCTGCCACCATCTCCACGATGGTGATCTATGCCGACAAGACCCGGCACTGGTGGCAACTCGCGGTGCTGGTCGGTTATGGCGTTGTTGTCGCGCTCGCGACGTACGCCGTCTTCAGTGCCTCGGGGCGCATTGCACGTGCGCTGGGACAGACCGGCATCGACGTCATGACCCGACTGATGGGGCTGGTTCTCGCGGCACTGGCTGTCGAATTGCTGGCCGACGGCATGCAGAAGCTGTTTCCGGTTCTGGCCAGCGTCGGTCCCTGACGGATCCGCCCCATGAGTGATCCGTCCCGACAAGCCCTTTACGACTACATCATCTGTGGTGCGGGTACTGCTGGTTGCCTGCTGGCGAATCGGCTGAGTGCCGACCCGACGAAGCGGGTGCTTCTGATCGAGGCCGGGGGCAACGACGACTATGCGTGGATCCACATTCCGGTTGGGTACCTGCGCTGCATCGGTAACCCGCGCACCGACTGGATGTATGAAACCGACGCCGAGCCCGGCTTGAACGGCCGCTCGCTGCGCTATCCGCGTGGCAAGGTGCTTGGCGGCTGCAGCAGCATCAATGGGATGATCTATGTGCGCGGCCAGGCCCGTGACTACGACCGCTGGGGCGCGGGCGACGGATTCGGTCCGAATCCTGGAT
This sequence comes from Rhizobacter sp., assembly GCA_017986065.1. Lineage (GTDB taxonomy): Bacteria > Pseudomonadota > Gammaproteobacteria > Burkholderiales > Burkholderiaceae_C > PBB1. Next base: position 45,396 of record JAGNWJ010000010.1, read on the forward strand.
GGAGCTGGGACGACTGCCTCCCGCACTTCCTGAAGCACGAGGATTCCCACCGTGGTTCCGATGCCTTTCATGCCGCCCCCGGTTTCGACCCCAGCGGGGAGCGCCAGGGTGGTGAGTGGCGAGTCGAGCGGCAACGCCTGCACTGGCCGATCCTCGACGCGATCGCACGGGCGGCTCAGCAAGCCGGGCTGCCGGCCACCGACGACTTCAACCGGGGATGCAACGAAGGAGTCGGCTACTTCGATGTGAACCAGCGCAAAGGCGTGCGCTGGAACGCCACCAAGGGATTCCTGCGGCCGATCGAGCATCGGGAGAACTTGCAGGTCTGGACCGGCGCGCATGTCTCGCGCCTGCTGTTCGAATCCGGCCAGAACAATGGATCGTGGGACGGCCAACCTCGCGCGGTCGGTGTCGAAGTGCTTCCACGCGGCGACCGGGGGGACGACAACCGGGGTGCACCCTTGGAAGTGCGTGCGAAGGTCGAGGTGATCCTTTGCGCTGGCTCCATCGGTACGCCACAGTTGCTGCAGCTATCGGGCATCGGAGCTCCGCAGGCGCTGGGTTCGCTGGGCATTCCGGTCGTGCTTGCCTTGCCGGGTGTCGGCGAGAACCTGCAGGATCACCTGCAACTGCGCTCGGTTTACGCGGTCGAGCGCACGCACACCCTGAACAGCCGGTCGCGGTCGTTTTGGCACAAGGCCCAGATGGCGATCGAGTACGCATTGCGGCGAACCGGGCCGCTGAGCATGGCGCCGTCGCAGCTCGGTGCCTTCACGCGCAGCGATCCCGGTCAGCCGCACCCGAATCTCGAGTACCACCTCCAGCCGCTGTCGCTCGAGGCCTTCGGCGAGCCGCTGCACGACTTCGATGCCTTCACCGCCAGCGTTTGCCACCTGAATCCCGGGAGTCGTGGCTGGGTGAGGCTGCGAAGCGCCGATTCGACCGCGGCACCTGTCATTCAGCCGAACTACCTGAGTACCGATGAAGACCGGCGCGTGGCAGTCGAAGCGCTTCGCATCACAAGACGCATCGTCGAGCAGCAGGCCTTGTCGGTCTACCGGCCGCGAGAGGTGAAGCCCGGCATGCATCACCAGACCGCCGAGGAACTGATTCATCAGGCAGGTGACATCGGCACGACAATCTTCCATCCGGTCGGGACGTCGAAGATGGGCCCGGCGAGCGATCCGCATGCCGTGGTCGATGCCCGCCTGCGCGTGCACGGGGTGACCGGCTTGCGTATCGCCGATGCGAGCGTGATGCCGACCATCACCAGCGGCAACACCGGCGCACCGACACTGATGATCGCGGAGCGTGCGGCGCAGTGGATCGCCGAGCAGGCGCGTGGCGCCTGACGGCGCCGCTGTTCAGGAAAGCAGCTGCTTGCGGGCGCGGTGCAACCGCACGAAGAGGTTGTCCTCGCTGATATCGAGGCTGCGGCAGACGATGTCGGTGGGCTGATCCTGCAGCACCCGCAGGTGCATCACGTCGCGCAGGCCGACTGGCAACGCATCGATTCGGGCCAGCGTCTGGAGCAGGAATTCGCGCTGTTCGGCCAGTTCGTCTGGACGCGGTTGCTGGCACTCGAATGCCATCGTTGCGTGTGTCTGGCTTTCGCCCTCGTCACTCACGCTGTCGGTCTCGTCCAGGCTGTCGTAGCCGGCGCGCTGACGGACCAGATCGACGATCTTGTGCTTCAGGATGCCGGTCAGCCACGAGCGCAGTGCCGAGCGGCCGGCAAACAAGGCGCGGCCCGACAACACCGCCTCGAACACATCGTGCACCACGTCCTCGGCCAGCATCGGGTCGTGCAGCTTGCGCTGGGCGAAGCGCACCAGGTGACTGCGGTGGGCCATCAGGTCGGTCCAGACCACCTCGATCGCTGTGTGCGAGGTGACCGCGATGGACGCGGCTGCGGGGGCGAGGGAGGTCTGCATGGTGGGCTCCGGATCCGTTGAGTCGATGGAGCGACTGTGGCGACCACACCTCGCGCCTGCCTCGCCAAACCTCACAGCCACCTAACATTTGGATCACCGGTGCCCCGCCTCTTCGCACCCCTGTTCCGTGGTGGCTGGTGAAATGCACGAGTGGCGTCCGGACTGGGCCCGTCTTCGAACCGCTGGTCCCCGTGCCGGGTAAGAACCAGAGTCGCGGCGCGACAATTCACCATGCCCGCCCACATCCTCGTCGCCGAAGACCAGATCGACATCCGTGACCTGCTGGTGATGAACCTGCAGCAGGCGGGATACGAGGTCACCGCTGTCGGCGATGGCCGGTCCGCGCTGGACAGCCAGAACGAGCAGTCGAGCGACTTGCTGATCCTCGATCTGATGATGCCGGGGCTGGACGGGCTGGAGGTCTGCAAGGCGCTGCGTGCGCGCGGTCGAAGCTCCCCGATCCTGATGCTGACCGCCAAGTCGACCGAGCTCGATCGGGTGCTGGGGCTGGAACTCGGCGCCGATGATTACCTGACCAAGCCGTTCTCGCTGGCCGAACTGCTGGCTCGGGTGAAGGCGCTGCTGCGAAGGGCGGATCTGTTGCGTGCGGCGCAGAGCGCCTCTGGCGCGTCCGGACTGAACACGACCACGGCGCTGCGCAACGGGGATCTCGAGATCCTGCCGGTCAAGCGGGTGGTGCGGGTGCGCGGTGTGCAGCTGGATTTCACCGCGCTGGAGTTTGATCTGCTGCTGCACTTCGCCCAGCACCCGGGCCATGTGTTCTCGCGCGGCCAGCTGCTGAATGCGGTCTGGGGCTACACCCACGACGGCTACGAGCACACGGTGACCACGCACATCAATCGACTGCGCGCCAAGCTCGAGGCCGATCCCATGCGTCCGCAACTGATCCTGACCGTGCGCGGGGCCGGCTACAAGATGCGCGAGGCGCCGTGATGACTCGGCTTGTCTCGCGAAGCTATTCGGGCCGGCCAACGGCATGAGCGTTCGCTTCAAGATCGCGCTGACGATCTTCATCACCGGTGCGCTGACGGCCCTGGGCGTGATCGCCACCGTGCTGTTTGCCTTCGAGCGTTTCGAGCACGAGACCACCTACCACCGTGCCAATGCGTTCCTCAAGCGGGTGGGCACCACCTACAACGGCATGCTCGACATGCAGCAGCGACACCCGGATGAGTTCGCCGTCTTTCTGCGCAGCCTCTTGTTCTTCGAGCCCGACAGCCAGTTGTATCTGCTGCGTGCCGACGGTTCGGTGATCGTCTCGACCAGCGCGGTCTCGTTGCCATCGGGCTACAAGGTGGCGCTGAAGCCGGTGCTCGAGGCGATGGGTCCGACGCCGATGCCCTATGTGATGGGAGATGACCCCGAGCGGCCGGGCGCCGACGGTGGCGCGATCATCGCCGCGCTGTCGCTGACCAGTGCGGTCATCCGCCCTGATCAACCCGTTTCTGGATATCTGTACCTGGTCTGCCAGAAGCCGATCGCGTCCGAGGGCCGGATCGAGGCGTTCCGCAGCACCTTTGCCCGACCCGCGCTGGCTTCGATCCTCGCGGTCGTGGCCTTGGCGACCTTGCTCACCGCCTGGATCACGGCCACCGTGACGCGGCCACTGCGGCGGCTGACCGAAGCGGTCGGCACCGTGCAGCGCGACGGGCTGACCGCCGGGGCTGCCATCGACGCGGCGCTGGTCCGCGCACCGGACAGCTTCGAGTTCAATTCGCCGCGGGACGAGTTTGGTCAGCTGGCGAGTGGTTTCCGGGCGATGCTGTCGACGCTGCGCACGCAGTGGGAGGCCCTGCGTCGCCTCGATCACTTTCGGCGAGAGGGCGTCAGCAACCTGTCGCACGACCTGCGGTCGCCGCTGACTGCGACGACCGCCTGCCTCGAAACGCTGGAGGCGCGCTGGCATGCCGACCCGGATCGGGGCGCCGATCGCCAATTGGTCGAGGTGGCCCTGCGCAACACCCGCAATGCGGCCCGGCTTGTCCGCTCGCTGGGCGATCTTGCGCAGCTCGACGAGCCCGAATTCAAGATGCATGTCGAGGTGCTCGACGCTGCCGAACTGCTCGACGACATCGCGCTGCGCTTTGCGGCGCGCGCCGACAGCCAGGGCATCAAGCTGGTAGCCGAACCGCCCGGACCCGATGACCTGCCCACCTTTGCCGCACTCGACATCGAACTCTTCGAGCGCGCGGTGGCCAACCTGATCGACAACGCACTGAAGTTCTGCCCGGTCGGCGGTCACATCACGCTGGCAGCTCGCGCGCGGCGCTTGCAAGACAGTGGATCCGTCGGACATCGGGTCGAGGTCAGCGTCACCGACACCGGTCCCGGCATTCCTGCCGCTGACATCGCTTGCCTGTTCGATCGCTTCTACCAGAGTCGACAGAGCGCGGAGCCGGCCTCATCCGAAGGGGGCAAGGGGCTGGGTCTGGCCATCGTCAAGCGCATTGCCGAACTCCACGGTGGTGACGTCTCGGTGGTCAGCGCCCCGTCGGTGGGCACCACGGTCACGTTGTCGCTTCCTTCCGCCTGAGCCTTATAAAACGACGTTCGCAAGCCGGTTTTCTGCGACCGTGACGGCCACGCAACATGGTCGGGAAACCCCGTATGCCCCCCTTTGGGGTGCACCCCTAGAGTCCGTTTTCTCGCGAAGGCACCTTCTAGGTGGCTTTCTGATGCGGGGGTGATGAGGAGACATAAATAGCGAAGGGGGCGTATTGCCTCACTGACGCATCGACAGTGCCGCACCATCGGCCCATGTCAGAATCGAAAGGCGCCGGGAGTCCCGGCGCCTTTTCGTTTTTCCGGGCGGCACGCGCCCTTTTTCATCCCGGGCCTGGCTCCGTCCGATGTTCGACACCGCCGTCCTGGCTCTGGCCTCGCTGTTCGCAGGGTTTGTCGATGCGATCGTCGGTGGAGGCGGTCTGGTACTCGTCCCGGCGCTGTTCGGCATCTTCCCGGGGGCGGCTCCTGCCACCCTGTTCGGCACCAACAAGGGCGCGGCGATCTGGGGTACGGCCTGGGCCACCGGACAGTACGCGCGCAAGGTGCATCTGCCCTGGGACGCACTGTTGCCAGCCGCTGCCACCGCTCTGGCGGGCAGTTTCCTGGGCGCCTGGGCAGTCACCCTGATCGAACCGACCGGCCTGCGTCGTGCCCTGCCGTTCGTGCTGCTGACAGTGCTCGTCTACACGCTGGTGCGCAAGGATCTCGGCCGCGAGCACAGCCCGCAGCACCACGGACGCACCCAGGCACTGCTGGCCAGTGCCGTCGGTGGGGTGATCGGGTTCTATGACGGATTCTTCGGACCTGGCACCGGCAGTTTCTTCGTCTTCCTGTTCGTGCGCGTGCTGGGTTTCGACTTCCTCCATGCCAGCGCCAGCGCCAAGCTGCTCAACACCGCAACCAACATGGGCGCTCTGATCCTGTTTGCGAGCACCGGCCATGTCTGGTGGCATTTGGCGGCAGTGATGGCCGTCGCCAACGTGCTTGGCAGCCTGCTCGGTACGCGCCTGGCGCTGCGCCACGGCTCGGGCTTCGTGCGAGGTGTGTTCATCTGCGTGGTGACCGTGCTGATCGCGAAGACCGCATGGGATGGGTACTCCGGCGCCGGGTGATCCGGGGCGATCCGCTGCCGAATTGAGCGGTCCCGACCCCGTTGTTTGCCGCTATGCAGCTGTGGCGACTGCCTAGGATCGGACGAATGTCAAAAATCTGACTGGAAGACTGCCATGCCCGTCGATCCCGAACTGCGCGCGCTGAACATCGATATCCCGGCCCAGCCGGAGTCGTTGGTGAAACTCTCCATCCTGCTCGCCGAAGAGGAGGTGAACCTGCAGCACGTCAGCGCGTTGATCGAATCCGACATGGCCCTGGCGTCTGCGGTGCTGAAGGCGGTCAACTCTTCGCTCTACGGGCTGTCGGGTCGGGTGCAGAGCGTGCACCAGGCGATCACCTACCTCGGCACACGCGAGGTCGCTGCCGTCACTTTCGAGATGGGCCTGAGGGCCGTGTTCCCCGGGGCCCCGGAACTCGCGCCGGTTTGGGAGCGCGCCGCGGTGCGCGGCCTGCTGATGGGTCGCATCGGCTACGCCATCGGGGTCGATCCGTGGGCTGCTCACTCTGCCGGGCTGTTCGAGGAGTGTGGCAAGGCCGTGCTGTTCCGGCACGCCATGTCACGCTACAAGCCACTGATGACGAATGCCGCGAACGACGAAGAACTGGTGTTCCTCGAACACCAGGAGTTCGGCGTCAGCCACGACGCCCTCGGTGCGGCTCTCTGCGAAAGCTGGGGACTTGCGCCGGCGGCCGTGCACAGCGTGCGTTTTCACGTCGTCGTCAATTCGACCCGGGAGCTCCCGGTCCAGTTGCAGCGCCGTTCGATCTGCGTGTTGTCGGCGGTCGCGCATGCGCTGATGACCGATCCGGAGACGCTCGAGGACGTGGTCAACGCGGTCGCGCCGCAGGCCCAGCTCGAGCCCGAGCTGGTGCTGCGCGGAGCACGACGGGTGCAGGCGCAGATCGAGAACGCTGTCGAGAGTGCCGCGTGAACGACAGGCGCGCGATGCCGTCTCGGTCGCCCCAGCTCCGGCGCGACTGATCGGCGGATCAGGCGATGGGCGCTTCGGACTTTCTTTCAGGCGGCGTGCCACGCTTCGGCGCGCGCGTGCTGGCCGACTCGACGCAGGTGCGCCGGTCGAACGAGCGCGAACCGGCGGGTCGCCGGCCCCCGGTGCTGCAAAGCAGCCGCGGCCCGATCCAGCTGTCGCTGTTCGATCACCTTGAGCCTGTCACCCAACCCCTTCAGGTCCCGGAGGGTGATGCGGCGACGGCCATCGACGCCCGGGCTGTTTCTTCTCCGGACGATTCGGATTGCAGCGGCGACTGAGACCGCACCTGCGCGCAGATCAGCCGACCACGGCTTCGTCGCTGCGGCTGTCTCCCCGGTTGTCTTTCCAGGCAATGCCCACCCTGTCCCCCGCCTTCGCGTTCTTCAACCTGAACTGAAGGAACGGGTTGGCCGACACGCCCGGCCCCCACTGTGCCGTCAGCACCGGCTCCGCGTTGAGCGAGGCCGTCAGCTCGGTGATGTGCCAGGCCGGAACCGCATTGCCTGTCGCATCCCTGCGCTGCCCGCTTTCCATCTCGTGCGTCATCAGCACGCGCACCACGGCCCCGATGCCCTGGGCGGTGGCGCGGATGCGGCTGGGTTGTCCCATTGACTTGCGCGTCAGGTGCCGCAGCTGCCCAGCGTCACCTGCACATCCTTGACGGCGTAGAGCACCCGGCCGTCGGCGAGCATCGCCGCCGCGTAAACATTGGAGCTTTCGGCCATCTTGATGCGCAAGGCCACATCCGCATCGATCGCATCCGAAATCTCGAATACCGCCACCAGCATCGTCGGGTTCTTCTCGACCAGCAGCACGAGGCGCCGCACACCCGGCAGCGCGGTCGAGATGCCGACCGGCACGACTGCACCGTTGTCTGCCAGGTCGGGGATGGTCAGCACCACCTCGTCGCTCAAGGTCGGGCGGGTTGCACCCAGTGCGAGCAGCACCGTTTCGAGGGTGTGTGCGCCGAACGCCGCCGCGTTCCAGTCGGAGGCAGCGGCTTGCGCAACAGCTGTGTTCGGCAGCAGTCCGGCCCCGGCCAGCCAGCCCGCCAAAGCCAGGCTCTGCTGGAGCGCTGTGCGACGGGTTTTGCCGCTGCCCGGTTCCATGTTCGACGCTTCAGGCCGCCGGCTGGTAGCCACGAGGAATGGCACCGATCAGCCGCTTCGTGTAGTCCTGCCGAGGCGCGTCCAGAATCTGCTCGACGCTGGCTTGTTCGACCACTTCGCCGTCCTTCATCACCAGCACCTCATCGGCCATGAAGCGCACCACCGCGAGGTCGTGGCTGATGAAGACATAGGCCAGCCCGAGTTCATCCTGCAGGTCCTTCAGCAGGTTCAGCACCTGTGCCTGCACGCTGACATCGAGCGCGCTGACGGCCTCGTCGAGCACCAGCACCTCGGGGCTCAGTGTCAGGCAGCGGGCGATGGCGACGCGCTGGCGCTGACCACCGGAAAACTCGTGCGGGTAGCGAGCCAGGGCTGTTTCGTCCAGACCGACCTTGCGCAGCAGCGCGCGAGCGCGTGACTCTCGGTCGTCCTGCCCCGAGCCGATACCGTGAATCAGCATCGGCTCGACCA
>JAGNWJ010000010.1:53640-59161 GCA_017986065.1 Rhizobacter sp.
CCCGCGAGCAGTTCCATGATCTGCCGCTGGATCGTCACATCGAGGGCGGTGGTCGGTTCGTCGGCGATCAGCAGCTTCGGCTCGCAAGACAGCGCCATCGCGATCATCACCCGTTGTTGCTGACCGCCGGACAGTTCGTGCGGGTAGGCGCCGAGCCGTCGCTTCGGTTCGGGCAATCCCACTTCGGCGAGCAGCGCCTCGGCACGCGCCATCGCCTGCCGCGAGGTCAGGCCCAGATGCTTGATCAGCGGCTCGCACAGCTGCGCACCGACGGTGAAGACCGGGTTCAGGGAAGACATCGGATCCTGGAACACACAGGCGATGTCCTTGCCTCTCAGCGCTTGCAGCTCGTGTCGGGTGGCGGTCAGCAGGTCGCGGCCCTGGAAGTGGATCGCGCCCTGCCGTTCGGCGTTGTCGGGCAGCAGGTTCAGGATCGACATCGCGGTGACGCTCTTGCCCGAGCCCGACTCGCCAACCAGCGCGACGGTGGTGCTTTCCGGCACATCGAAACTGATGCCTTGCGCCTTGCCGTCGACCAGTCGGCCGACCGCCTGCGAACGCAGCACGGCACCGCCTTGCCTGCCGATGCGAAACGACACGCTCAGGTCCCGCAGGCTCAGCAACACAGGCGTGGTGGCCGTCATTCCAGCCCCCTCAGCTTCGGATCGAGCGCGTCGCGCAGCGCATCGGTGAACAGCGAGAACGCGGTGACGAACACGGCCATGAACACCGTCGCGGTGGCCAGCTGCCACCAGTGGCCGAGCAGCAGTTCGACCTGCGATTCGGCCAGCATCGTGCCCCACGAGACCTGGTCGATCGACACGCCGAGGCCCAGGTAGCTGAGGATCACCTCGGCCTTGATGAAACCCACCGTCAGGATCGACAGCTGAACCAGCACGACGTGGCTGACGTTGGGCAGGATGTGTCGGAACATGCGCGAGCCGACGCTGGCGCCGATCGCCTCGGCCGCACGCACGTAGTCGCGCACCGCGTGCTTCAGGAACTCGGCGCGCACCAGCCTGTAGATGCCGGTCCAGCCGGTCAGCCCGAGGATGAGCACGACCGTGCCGGTGCCGCGTCCGAACACCGCTGCGAACGCGAAGATCAGCAGGATGCCGGGTATCGAGGTGAACACGTTGTAGACCCACTCCAGCAGGTCGCCGACGCGCCCGCCGAGAAAGCCGCTGACGGCGCCCAGCGCGGTGCCGATCGCGGTGGCCAGCAGGGCCGCCAGCACGCCCACGAAGATCGAGATCTCGGCTCCCTTGATCGCCTTCGCCAGCACATCGCGGCCGAGCCGGTCGCCGCCCAGCGGCAGCGTGTTGTCGCGCACCTCCTCGTCGACCTTCAGCTTCGATGCGCGCTCTGCCCATTCGGCATAGCGCGGCGCCAAGGGATCGACTGCGGAGATGTCGACCGGCGGTCCCTTGCCTTCCTCGATCTGCGCGGCCGGAGGCGGTGGCGTCGGCCCGAGGAACGTCGGGTTCGCATACGGCACGCCGACTTCGCGCTGCCAGTTCCCGGCCACCAGCCCGAGCGCCGACAGCGCGATCAGCAGCAGGAACGCGATCACGATCGCCAGCGACACCAGCCCGACACGGTCACTCTTGAAACGACGCCACGCCGACAGCCAGACGCCTTCGGATCTATCCGCAGCGCGCAGCATCGCAGACGACGGCAAGGCGGCGCTCATTTCAGTGGCTCCACCGCGTGTTGCGCGATCCACGACCCATGAAACGGGCATGTGAGGTGGGCGCGCGTGCCGGGGACACTGGGTACCTCCCTCCGCGAATGTCCCCCGGCTTCGCCTCCTCCTTTACTTCGCTGCGGGAGATACCCAGTGCCCCCGGCACGAGAGACGCTGGCAGCAGGCGGTCGAACAAACACGGTGCTGATGGATCACGTCGGCGGTGTGCGCTGCGCAGCGAAATAAAGAAGGAGGCCGCAGGCCGGGTGACATTCGCGGAGCAGCGCACGCAGGCGGCGTGATCGCGCGCATCACCGATCAGTCGGCAAGGAATTGGGTATTCCAGGTTCATTTCAGCACCACCCTGGGGTCCGCCAACTTGTACAGCACGTCGGTCAGCACATTGATCAGCATCGTGATCGCGGCCAGGTACACCGTGACCGCCTGGATCACCGGGTAGTCGCTGCGGTTGACCGCCAGCAGCACCTCGCGCCCGAGCCCGGGGATCGAGAAGAACACCTCGATCAAAAACGAGCCGACGAAGATGCCCGGCAGCCCGGTGCCGATGCTCGTCAGGATCGGGATCATCGCGTTGCGCAGCACATGGCGCAGCAGGATCACGCGCTCGGTCAGTCCTTTGGCGCGCGCGGTGCGCACGTAGTCCTGGTCGATCTCGTCGAGGAAGAAACTGCGGTACAGCCGCGTCTGCGGCGCCAGGCTGACCATCACCGCCAGCAGCACCGGCAGCGGCGCGTAGGTGACCAGGTTGGTCCAGAGCGAGCCGCTCCAGCCCTGCACCGGAAACCAGCCCAGCTTGAAGCCGAACAACCACTGGCCGACGATCACGTAGACCAGGAACGAGATGGCCAGGGCGACCGTCGTGAGCACCATGACCGCGCGATCGGTGAGCGAGCCGCGCACCACGGCGACGGCCAGCGCCAGGGGGATCGCGAGGATCACTTCGAGCACCAGGATCGGCACCATCACCGTGAGCGTGGCCGGCAGCCGAGTCAGGAACAGGTTGGACACCGCCTCGTTGGTCGCCCAGCTGCGTCCCCAGTCGAAGGTCAGCACCTGCTTGACGAAGATCCACAGCTGGATCCACCACGGCTGGTCGAGGCCGAGCTGCTGGCGGATCGCGGCGATCTGGTCAGGCTTGGCGATCTGCCCGGCCAGGATTTCCGCCGGGTCACCGCCGAAAAACTTGAACAACACGAACACCAGCAGGATCACACCGGCCAGCGTCGGGATGGTTTGCCAGAGTCGTCTGAGCAGGTAGGCGGCCATGGGGTGGAGAGTCTAGACTGCGCCCGCTCGGCGGGTCGTCTGCCAGGAGAAGCGCGAATGAAGTCAGGTGGTGTGCGTCGAGTTCTGGGCGAGGTGCTTGGTTCCGCCCTGATGCTGGTGGTGCTGTGCGCCGGGTGGGTGGTCGCCCCCAGCGCTTCGGCGCAGGGGGCGGCGCCGGCCCAGAAGGTGTTCCGCTACGCCTTCCCCGTCGCCGAGACCGGCTTCGACCCGGTGCAGATCTCCGACCTGTACTCGGCGACCATCATCGCGAACATCATCGAGTCGCCGCTGACCTACGACTACCTGGCTCGGCCGGTCAAGCTGAAGCTGCAGACCGCCGCCGAGATGCCGGAGGTGTCGGCCGATTTCAAGACCTACACGGTCAGGATCCGGCCCGGCATCTACTTTGCCGACGACCCGGCCTTCAAGGGGAAGAAGCGTGAACTGGTCGCCGCCGACTATGTCTTCTCGCTGAAGCGGATCTTCGATCCGCGCTGGAAGAGCCCCGCTTACCCGAGCCTCGCCGACGAGCAGGTACTGGGCCTCGAAGCCCTGCGCAAGAAGTCGATCGAGGAGCGAGCGCCGTTCGACTACGACACCGAGATCGAGGGACTGCGCGCGCTCGATCGCTACACGTACCGCATCACGCTGGGCAAGCCCAGCCCGCGCTTCATCAACAACTTCACCGGCACCGGTGCGCTGGCGCGCGAAGTGGTCGAGGCGTACGGCGACAAGATCATGGAGCATCCGGTGGGCACCGGGCCCTACGTGCTCGCCGAGTGGCAGCGCTCGTCTCGCATGGTGCTCACGCGCAACCCGAATTTCCGCGAGCAGTTCTACGAAGCCGAGCCGCCCGCCGATGACCCGGCGGCCCAGGCACTCCATGCACGCATGAAAGGCAAGCGGTTGCCGATGATCGATCGCGTCGAGATCGCGGTCGTCCAGGAATCGCAGCCACGCTGGCTGGCCTTCCTGAACGCCGAGCACGACATGATCGAGCGCCTGCCGGCCGAGTTCTCCAACCTGGCGATACCGAACAACCGGGTCGCACCGAATCTTGCCGCGCGCGGCATCAGCATGGTGCGCACGCCCGGGTCCGACATCGCGTTCACCTACTTCAACATGCAGGACCCGGTGGTGGGCGGCTACACGCCGGAGAAGGTGGCGCTGCGCCGCGCGATCGCGCTGGCCTACGACACGCAGACCGAGATCCGTCTCGTGCGCCGCAACCAGGCGGTGCCGGCCGAAAGCACGCTGCCGCCGATGACTTTCGGATTCGATCCGAAGTGGAAGTCGGAAATGAGCCTCTACGACCCGGCCCGCGCGAAGGCGCTGCTCGACCTGTACGGCTACGTCGACAAGAACGGCGACGGTTGGCGCGATCGCCCCGACGGCGGCCCGCTGACGCTGATCTACAGCACCTCGCCCGACCAGACCTCGCGTCAGCTCAACGAGCTGTGGAAGAAGTACATGGACGCGGTCCACATCAAGGTCGAGTTCAAGATCGGCCAGTGGCCCGAGCAGTTGAAGGCCGCGCGCGCGGGCAAGGTCATGATGTGGGGGCTGGGGCAGAGCGCCTCCTCACCCGACGCCGACGGGTTCCTGGCGCTGGCGTACGGTCCCCAGAAGGGCGAGGGCAACCTGGCGTTCTTCGACCTGCCGGCCTTCAACAAGCTTTACGACCAGCAGACCCTGCTGGGCGACACGCCGGAGCGGCTGGCGCTGATGCAGGAAGCCAGCAAGCTGCTGGTGGCTTACATGCCGATGAAGGTGCACGCGCATCGCATTGCCACCGACCTGATGTTTCCCTGGGTGATCGGCTACCAGCGCCACCCGTTCATGCGCGAGTTCTGGCGCTACATCGACATCGACCCGGAAAGGGCGGCCGCGCGGAAGTGATCTTGCGTGCGCTCAGATCGGCAGCTCGGTGTAGTACCGCCCACCGTGGAAGATCAGCGGCTGCGCGCCCTCGCGTCGAGCGCAGTGCTCGACTTCGCCGACGAAGATGACGTGGTCGCCTTCCTCGTACTGGCTGCGATTGAAGCACTCGAACACCGCCACCACGCCATCCAGAACCGGTGCGCCGCTCAGGCCCGTGCGCAGCGCAATGCCATCGAAGCGATCGATGTCCTTGCGCGCGAAGCGCTCGGCGATCTCGCGCTGATCGGCTGCGAGGATGTTGATCGCGTAGTGCGAGCCGCGCGCGAACGCCGGCATCGTCGAGGCCTGTCGGGACAAGCTCCAGAGCACCAGTGGCGGCGTCAGCGAGACCGAATTGAACGAGTTTGCCGTCAGACCCACCGGCTTGCCGCTCGCGTCGCGCGCGGTGATGACCGTCACGCCGGTGGCGAAGGTGCCCAGCGCGGCGCGGAAATCGGTGCTCGAGAAGCTCGGAGGAAGGGCTTGCGGGATCGCGCTCATCCGGTGATTCTCGGTGATGCCCCGCAGCAAGGCCGCCGTCAGGACATCGCCGCAGGGTGCAGGGCCGCGCTGCAAACCGAAATGAGGCTGGCCCCTGGAGCCCTGCTGCTGGTTCCAGGGGCGCTT
>JAGNWJ010000138.1 GCA_017986065.1 Rhizobacter sp.
ATTCCCAGGAGACCCCTGAATGAAATCGACACGTCGTACTTTCAACGCCACGCTCGGCAGCATCGCCCTCGGTGTCGCCGGTCTGGCCGCTCCCCTCTTCGCGCAGGCCGCAGACACGATCAAGGTCGGCGTGCTGCACTCGCTGTCCGGCACGATGGCGATCTCGGAGACGGTGTTGAAGGACACCGTGCTGATGACCATCGACGAGATCAACGCCAAGGGTGGCGTGCTCGGCAAGCAGCTCGAGGCCGTGGTCGTCGATCCGGCTTCGAACTGGCCGCTGTTCGCCGAGAAGGCCAAGCAGCTGATCAGCCAGGACAAGGTCGCAGTGATGTTCGGCTGCTGGACCAGTGTGTCGCGCAAGTCGGTGCTGCCGGTCGTCGAGGAACTCAACGGCCTGCTGTTCTACCCGGTGCAGTACGAAGGTGAAGAGCTGTCCAAGAACGTCTTCTACACCGGTGCCGCGCCGAATCAGCAGGCGATCCCTGCGGTCGAGTACCTGATGAGCAAGGACGGCGGATCGGCCAAGCGCTTCGTGCTGCTGGGCACCGACTATGTCTACCCGCGCACCACCAACAAGATCCTGCGCGCCTTCCTGAAGAGCAAGGGCGTGAAGGACACCGACATCGACGAGAAGTACACGCCGTTCGGTCACAGCGACTACCAGACCATCGTCGCCGATGTGAAGAAGTTCTCCGCCGGTGGCAAGACCGCGGTCATCTCCACCATCAACGGCGATTCGAACGTGCCGTTCTACAAGGAACTGGGCAACCAGGGCCTGAAGGCGACCGACGTGCCGGTGGTGGCCTTCTCGGTCGGCGAGGAAGAGCTGCGTGGTGTCGACACCAAGCCGCTGGTCGGCCACCTGGCCGCGTGGAACTACTTCATGTCGATCAAGAACCCGACCAATGAAGCCTTCAAGAAGCAGTGGGCCGACTACTCCAAGGCGAAGAAGCTGCCGGGTGCCGACAAGCCGCTGACCAACGATCCGATGGAGGCCACCTACATCGGCATCCACATGTGGAAGCAGGCGGTCGAGAAGGCCAAGAGCACCGACACCGACAAGGTGATCGCTGCGATGGCCGGCCAGACCTACACTGCGCCGAGCGGCATCACGTCGAAGATGGACGAGAAGAATCACCACCTGCACAAGTCGGTGTTCATCGGCGAAGTCAAGGCCGACGGCCAGTTCAATGTGGTCTGGAAGACGCCCGGCCCGGTGAAGGCCAAGCCCTGGAGCCCGTACATCGAAGGCAACGACAAGAAGAAGGACGAACCTGAGAAGAAGTGATGGATTTCCGACGCACGATGCGACCGACCGAGCTCATCAGAGAGCCCATTGATCCCAGTTTCCTGTTGAGAGCGGTCGCGTTTTTCTTCGTGGCGTTCGGAATCCTGCTCGGCGCGTCGGCGGCTCATGCGCTGACGCCCGAGCAAGTCCTGGCGATGGCTGCGGGCGACAGTGATGCCCGTTCGCAGGCCATCGCGCAGACAGCCGCCAGCGGCGACCCGGCGGCGCAGGCCTTCTTCCAGGCCCTGCTCGACGACGCGGTGAGGGTCGCCGGCGACAAGGTCTATGTCGTGCGCGACGACAAGGTCAGCGAGGCCGCGTCAGGTGCGGCAGCCACGCTGCCCGAGGGTGCCGAGGAAGTCATCAACAGCAATCGGTTGCGTCGCGAACTGGATTCGGCGATGGCATCGCTGAAGCTGCTGTCAGCCGACCCGGCGGAAAGACGCCAGGCAGTGCGCGAACTGCGCGACGGCGCTGATGAATCGAAGCTTCCGCTGATCGAGAAGGCCCTTTCCACTGAAACCGATGTCGCGCTGAAGGGAGATCTGAGCCTGCTGCGCGCGGCAGTGCTGGTGTCTTCTTCCGACAAGGCGCGGCGGCTCGAAGCAGCGAAGCTGCTGGCCGAGAGCCGAACGCCTGCGACGAAGGCCTTGCTGGTCGAGCGACTGAAGCCGGGCGTCGAGCCCGAAGCCGACGTGCGGGCGCAGCTCGTCTCCGCGCTGCTGGGCGTCGAGTCGCAACTGGCCTGGGGCGAGCGCCTCGGGGTGATCTTCACCGGGGTCAGCCTCGGTTCCATCCTGTTGCTGGTGGCGCTGGGGCTCGCCATCACCTACGGCCTGATGGGCGTCATCAACATGGCCCATGGCGAGCTGATGATGATCGGCGCCTACGCCACCTATGTCGTGCAGAACCTGTTCAAGGCACACCTGCCGGATGCGTTCGGCTGGTACATGGTCGCCGCCGTCCCGGCCTCCTTCTTCGCTGCGGCGCTCGTCGGTGCGGCGCTGGAGCGCAGCGTGATTCGCTGGTTGTACGGCCGGCCGCTCGAGACACTGCTGGCCACCTGGGGCATCAGCCTGGTGCTGATGCAGGGCGTGCGCAGCCTGTTCGGCGCCCAGAACGTGCAGGTCGAGAACCCGGCCTGGTTGTCGGGCGGCGTCGACGTGCTCAGCAACCTGACGCTGCCGTACAACCGCCTGGCGATCATCGCCTTCGCGGTGCTGGTACTTGTCGGCGTTTCGCTGCTGATCGCTCGCACGCGGCTCGGCCTGTTCGTGCGCGGCGTCACCCAGAACCGCAAGATGGCCGCATGCGTCGGCGTCAACACCGCGCGCGTCGACACCTATGCGTTCGCGCTCGGATCGGGCATCGCCGGGCTGGCCGGCTGTGCGCTGTCGCAGGTGGGCAATGTCGGCCCGGACCTGGGCCAGGGCTACATCGTCGACTCGTTCATGGTCGTGGTGCTCGGCGGCGTCGGCCAGCTGGCCGGCACCGTCTACGCAGCGATGGGGCTCGGCATCCTGAACAAGCTGCTCGAAGGCTGGCAGGGCGCCGTCCTCGCGAAGATCATGGTGCTGGTCTTCATCGTCATCTTCATCCAGAAGCGCCCGCAAGGCATCTTCGCGATGAAGGGCCGGAGTGCCGAAGCATGAGCGCCGTCATGCCCGGGACCTCGTCCACGTCACCGCTGTCAGCCCCGGCTGGCGGGCTGCTCACCGGCAGGATGTGGAGCCTGCTGATGGCCTTCGTGCTGATCGTGTCGGTCGCCGTGCCGGTCATGAACCTGCTGATTCCGGCGGGCAGCGTCTTTCACCTGTCCGATTACGCGGTATCGCTGATCGGCAAGATCATGTGCTACGCCATCTGCGCGCTGGCGATGGATCTGATCTGGGGCTACACCGGCATCCTCAGTCTCGGCCACGGCATGTTCTTCGCCCTCGGCGGCTACGGGATGGGCATGTACCTGATGCGCCAGATCGGGCGCGATGGCAACTACCAGAGTGACCTGCCGGACTTCATGGTGTTCCTCGACTGGAAGGAGTTGCCCTGGCACTGGGCCATCAGCGACTCGTTCGTCGGTCAGTTGCTGCTGGTGGTGCTGGTGCCGGGCTTGCTGGCCTTCGTGTTCGGCTACTTCGCGTTCCGCTCGCGCATCAAGGGCGTGTACTTCTCGATCATCACGCAGGCGGTCACGTTCGCCGCGATGCTGCTGTTCTTCCGCAACGAGACCGGTTTCGGCGGCAACAACGGCTTCACCGACTTCAAGCGCATCCTCGGCATGCCGATCGCGACGCCTTCGATGCGGATGACGCTGTTCGTGATGACGGGCCTCACGCTGATCGGATTCTTCCTGTTCGCGCGCTGGCTGGTCACGAGCAAGTTCGGGCGCGTGCTGCAGGCGATCCGGGATGCCGAGACACGCGTGATGTTCACCGGCTACGACCCGCTGAAATACAAGCTGACGATCTGGGTCATCTCGGCGGTGATGTGCGGCATCGCCGGCGCACTCTACGTGCCGCAGGTCGGCATCATCAACCCGAGCGAGATGTCGCCGGCAGCCGGCATCGAGATCGCGATCTGGGCCGCCGTCGGAGGACGAGGCACGCTGATCGGTCCGATCATCGGTGCCTTCTTCGTCAACGGTGCCAAGAGTTGGTTCACGCAGGCGTTCCCCGAGTTCTGGCTGTACTTCCTGGGCATGCTGTTCATCGCCGTCACGCTGTTCCTGCCCCACGGCATCGTCGGCCTGCTGCGTCGCCGGAAGGAGGAGCACTGATGACCCCGGATCTGATGAAGGCCGGAGCCCAGACCCGCATCGCCAGGGAAAGCAAGACCACCGCAGTTCGCTCGGGCGGGGGCGAGGCGGCGTTCATGCGCAGGCACGAGCCCGGGTCGCTGGACCTGACGCACGGACAGATCCTCTACCTCGAAGACATCACGGTCAGTTTCGACGGGTTCAAGGC
>JAGNWJ010000139.1 GCA_017986065.1 Rhizobacter sp.
TCGTCCGGTCGTTCGAGCAGAAGCACGGCAGCCGGGTCGAGGTCACGCTCATCGACTCGGACCTCGACCTGTGGACCAAGATCACCGCGAACAGCGCCCAGGACTTCGATGTGTTCGCGGTCAACACGGCCGAACTGCAGCGTTACATCCGCAAGGGCCTGGTGGTCGGCATCGCGGCCGACTCGATCCCCAACCTGGCCCGCCAGCGCCCGCGCTTCAGGGATCTGGCGGCGATTCCAGGCATCGTGCGCAACGGCACGGTCTACGCCATCCCGTACACCTACTCGGAGATGGGCCTGATCTACGACCGGCAACGGGTGGCGAGCGCGCCCGACTCGATCGAGGCGCTCTGGGACCAGCGCTATCACGGCGAGGTGGTCGCCTACAACGGCGGCACGCACAACTTCTCGCTGGCGGCGCTGTCTCTGGGCCTGAAGTCGCCGTTCCACCTGGACGACAAGGACTGGCCGCGTGCCGTGGATCGCCTGATCGCCCTGCGCCGCAACGTGACGGGTTTCTACACACGGCCCGATGAATCGGTGGGCCTGTTCAAGCGCCGCAAGGCGGCGCTGATGTTCGCCAACTACGGCAAGCAGCAGCTGCAGCTGTGCAAGGCCGCCGGCCTCGACGTGGGCTATGCGCTTCCCCGCGAAGGGGCGCTGGCGTGGCTGGACTGCTGGGTGGTCACGCGCGGCGCGCGCAACCCGAAGCTCGCGGCCGCCTGGATAGACCACCTGCTCGAAGACGCGCCCAGCCAGGCGCTGGTGACGCGTCAGGGACTGGGCAGCACCACGTCGGCCGAGTCCGCCGAAGAAGCCGGCGAGAAGCTGCGCTGGCTGCAGCCGGTGGAAAGCGAGGAACACCGGAACCAGCTGTGGGGCCGCATCCTGTCCGGAGATCGTGCCAGCAAGGTGCTGGCCTCGTGAAGCTGGGCATCGCCGGCAAGCTCGCGCTGCTGCTGACACTCGTCGGAGCACTCGCATCGGGGCTGACCGGCCTGTACGCATACCAGAGCAGCCGGCAACTGCTGATCGAATCGGCACAGGACAAGCTGCTGACGTCGACGCAGGTGCTGGCGCGGCGCATCACGCTGTCGCGGCAGGAGATCACGCGCAACCTCGGTGTGCTGGCCCGCCATCCCGCCAGCAAGTCGGTGCTGCAGTCGGGCGACGCCGCGCAGGCGGGCCAGTTGTCCACGCTGTTCTGCCTGCTGATGGCGGAGAACCCGTCGTACTTCCAGATTCGCCTGATATCGGCCAGCGACCACGGCCTGGAGCGGGTTCGGGTCGACCGGCAGGGCGATGCGCTGCTGGAGGTCAAGGACGACGAACTCCAGGAGAAGGGGCACTACCCGTACGTCGCCGAAACCCTGAAGCTGCAGGCCGGCGAGTTCTACCTGTCGGAGATCGCGGTCAACCATGAACGGGGCACGTACGCCGGCCTGGACGAGCCGGCACTGCAGCTGGCCACGCCGGTCACCGATGCGGGCGGCACGGCGATCGGCGTGATCGTGGTCAACATCGACCTGAACGGCATGTTCTCGCTGCTGGCGGCGGATCTGCCTGCGAGCTTCAGGCTGTTCCTGGCCAACGACAAGGGCGACATCCTGATCCACCCGGATGCCAGGCGCACCTTCGGGTTCGACAAGGGCCGACGGGTGCTGATCGAGGAGGAGTTCCCCCCGACACGAGACGTCGTCGAAGGGCGCGTCGACCATGTCGTGTTCGACGCAGGCGAGCCTTCGGGCAGCGACGTGCCGGTGGTCGCCGCCTTCATCAGTCAGCTCGTCGAGATCCCTTCTCACGAACAGCGCCTGATCCTCGGGCTGGCGCAACCGCGGGCCGAAGTCGTCGCGCAGGCGCATCAGCTGGGCATCGCGATCCTGCAGATCGTGCTCGGCCTGTGCCTGGGCTGCCTGCTGCTCGCCGCGCTGCTGGCCCGCGCATTCACGCGGCCGATCAACATCCTCGAGTCGGCGGCGCAGGGGTTCGCATCGCGGCATCCGTCCGCGGCGTTGCCGGTGGAACGGCAGGACGAGATCGGCGCGCTCGCACGCAGCTTCCAGAAGATGCAGGACCAGATCACGAAGCAGCTCGAGGACCTGCAGAACAACCAGCAGGAACTGGAGCACATGGCGCAGCACGACATGCTGACCGGACTGCCCAACCGGCGCCTGTTCGTATCCCGGCTCGACAAGGCCATGGCCCACGCGCGCCGCTACGGAGGCGAGGCCAGCGTGCTGTTCATCGACCTGGACGACTTCAAGAACGTCAACGACCGCTGCGGTCACGACACCGGCGACATCGTCCTGAAGGCCATCGCCCAGCGGCTGCTGACGATGATGCGGGAGGGCGACACCATCGCACGCATCGGCGGCGATGAATTCGTCGCGTTGCTGGGCGCATCCACATCGCACGACCAGCTGGTCGCAGTGGCCGAGAAGCTGCTCGCCGGCATCCGCGAGCCGATCGACATCAACGGGGTCGAGCTCAAGGTGGGCGCCAGCATCGGCATCAGCCGCTATCCGCAGGACGGCCAGACGGTGAGCGAGCTTCTGGCCACCGCCGACAACGCGATGTACACGGTGAAGGCCCGCGGTCACGGCGGATTCAGGTTCTCGTCGAAGGTCGCCGACTGAGTTCCACTGCTTGACTGCACGACGCGCACCGTCGTCGTAGGACGCCGCGCCATGCGCCGGGAAGCCTCCGTCCGATGGGCGCGCAGGGCTCGCGATCCCAGACTCGTTCACTCGCTTCAGCCTCACGGCCGCCCACGGCCGCAGGTGTTCGTCGCGCGGCCCGGGTGAACATCATGAACAAGACCTTCCACATCGCGATCGCCCTCACCGGCCTCGCGATCGCTGCTCAGGCCACCGCGCAGGTGACCTTCTACGAATCCAGCGACTTTCGCGGACGCACCTTCACGACCGCGCAGCCAGTGCGCAACTTCTCGGAGTTCGGCTTCAACGACCGGGCCTCTTCAGCGGTCGTCAGCGGCAATCGCTCGGATCGCTGGGAGGTCTGCGAGGACGGGCAATTCCGGGGGCGTTGCGTGACCCTGCGCCCGGGTCAGTATCCGTCGCTGTCTGCGATGGGCCTGAACGACCGTGTGTCATCGGCAAGGATCGTGGACCGCAATGCGCGCGTGGAACCGGACCGCTATGCGCCGGTCCCGCCGCCAGCACAGACCAGCCAGGTGGTGTTCTACGAAAACGAACGATTCCAGGGCCGCACGTACACGACGGAGCGGCAGGTGCGCAACTTCCGGCGCACCGAATTCAACGACCGCGCCTCGTCGGCCGTCGTCCGCGGCAACCCGTGGGACCGCTGGGAAGTCTGCGAGGACGGCAACTTCCGCGGCCGCTGTGTCGTGTTGCGCCCGGGGCAGTACCCCTCGCTGTCGGCCATGGGCCTGAACGACCGTGTGTCGTCGACGCGTGTGGTGGCACGTGGAGCGCAGGTGGACGACGACCGCTATGCGCCGCTGCCGATGGTCTCGCGGGATTACGGACGCCGCAGGAATGAACGGCTGTACGAAGCCGAGATCACTTCGGTGCGCGCCGTGGTCGAGGAGTCGGGCGAGCGCTGCTGGGTAGAGCAGAAGCAGGTGACGCGCGAGAGCGGCGGAGCGAACGTGCCGGGAGCCCTGATCGGCGCGGTGATCGGCGGCATCCTCGGTCACCAGGTGGGTGGCGGGACCGGCAAGAACGTCGCCACCGGGGTCGGCATCGTCGGCGGCGCGCTGCTTGGCGGCAATGTCGGTCGAAACGACGGCGATCAGCAGCAGGCAGCCACCCGCAACGTGCAGCGCTGCTCGAGCGCACCCGGGCAGGGCCGTCCTGCGTACTGGGACGTGACCTACGACTTCCGCGGCGAGGAGCACCGGGTTCAGCTGACGACGCCACCGGGCCGCACCATCAGCGTCAACAACCGGGGCGAGCCGCGCGGCTGATGCCCTGTCAGAAGACGGCGTGGTCTCCGCGCTCGGGAACGATGTCGCCGCGAACCAGACCCCCATAGAAGTCGAACAGGGTTTCGGTTCCGGTCGACGGCGTGGCGTCCGCGTCGTACCGGCCCGTGGAAGGGTCGAACACCAGCATCGACTCGGTGGCGTAATAGCGGCCGATGCGCGCGAGTTCGGCCTTGGCCGCGAGCGCAGGCACCACGCGACCCAGGGTGCCAAGCACGCCGATGATCACGTCGAGCAGCGCGACGGGCACCTGCTTGAAGCGCGGCGGCCGACCCAGCAG
>JAGNWJ010000140.1 GCA_017986065.1 Rhizobacter sp.
CCCCCGGACACAAGGACTTGCAACTGAGCTGCTCTGTCACGGCCCGAACGGCCGCGACGGGCCTACCCTCTTTTGTTCTCGCAAACGACAAGAGGGGTTCGCGCATGGCCATCAGATGGCACACGCTCTGGCAAGGCAAGGACATCGCCGTGTTCCGCGACGATGTCGAAGTTGATCGCTTCGCCGCCGACGAAGTCGAACGCATCGTGTTCGTGCACCGGGGACGCGGCGACCTGCCGACCGACCTGGTGTTCACCGTGGTGGAACTGGCCGACGACGGGCTGCTGTTTCCGGTGGATACCGGCTTTGCCGGCCGCGTCAATTTCGAGCGTCAGGCGTACTGGACCGAGCGGGCGTGCATCTACTGGACGCCGCATTCAAGCGCGCCGCTGCCGTCCAGCGTGCGCCGCACCCACTGGTGGCAACAGCTGCGCGGGCTCACGCTGTCCTCGGGATTCATGCGCGTGCCACGCGCCGAACTGGCGCCGACGATGCAGGGCTGGCCGTTGACCGGACCGCAGACCTGGGAGCAGCGCAAATGGCGCCGCATCGAACGCAGCCAGCCGTTCTCGAGCGTCGACGCCGCCTGAGACGCGCGGCGCGCACGTGATCACTCGAATCGCCCCTCCCGCAGCCACTTCGTCGCCACCCACTTCTCGCCTTCGAGCACCGGGGCGCCGCCGTGCAGCGATCGCGTCACCGGGTGCGGCCGGTCGTAGCTGAAGAACACCGCGTTGCCCTTCACCGGCGCGACTTCGAACTCGACGTCGGGAAAGATCGTCGCCCCGCCGCGCGCAGGCGTGTTGAGGTACATGACCAGACTTGCGACGCGCTGGCCACCGCGGGTCAGCAGGGCCGGTGTACCCGCCTGCTCCAGGTCGAAGTAATCGTAGTGGGGCTTGTATTCGGCACCGGGCCGGTAGCGCAGCACCTGCAGTCCCTCCCCGCGCTCGAGCGGCCAGCGCAGCAACTCGGCGATGCGTCTTTCGATGCGTGCACACAGCGGGTTCTCCTCGCGCCCGAAGAACATCCCGTCGCTGGTGCGTGACTCGTTGATCTCGCCTCCTCCGGTGCTCGATTCGACGGTCTCGGACCGCGCGAGACGCGCACCTGCAAGCGCCACCAGTTCATCACACTCGGCGGCCGACAACAGGCCGCCGAAGAGCACGATGCGCGGGTTCGTCAGGCTGCTCAGGACCCGCACCTGGCGCACTTCGGCCGAGGCTTCTTCGGTCAGATCGATCGACAGGCTGCCATCGCTGCACAGCGGTTCGGGCACGCGCAGCTTCGGCGGCAGGGCCAGCGCGTGGCTGCGATCGGCAAGGTGATCGCGCAATGTGTCTTCGAGCGCCTGTTCGGCCACGGCTGCGGACCAGCCGCTGTCGCGCATCGCCCGCAGTACCGCATCTGGCGACTGACCGGAGGTTGCCTGATCGACGATCCAGCGCTGCAGTTCAGGCGTGATCCGCTGGGGCACCGGCATGGCTGGCGCTCAGAGCCTGCGTCGGAAGACCAGCCGATGCGGCTCGGACGCAGCAGCATCGAAGGCATAGCCCTCGAGGTCGAAGGACTGCAGGCCCTGCGGCGTCAGCACCCGGTGCTGGATCGCGTATCGCGCCATCAAGCCGCGCGCACGCTTGGCAAAGAAGCTGATCACCTTGTACTGGCCGCCCTTCCAGTCCTCGAACACGCACTCGACGACGCGCGGCTTCAGCCAGGCGCTCTTCTGCGTGGGCTGCACGGCCTTGAAGTACTCCTGCGACGCCAGGTTCACGATCACCGGCGACGGGTCGGCCTTCAGCCGCTGGTTGATGTGGCGAGCCAGGGTGTCGCCCCAGTACGCATACAGGTTATGGCCTCGCGCGTTCTCGAGCGCGGTGCCCATCTCGAGGCGGTAGGGCTGCATCCGGTCAAGAGGGCGCAGCAGGCCGTACAGACCCGACAGGATCAGCAGGTGCTGCTGCGCCCAGTCGAGGTCGTCGGCGCCCAGCGACGCTGCGTCGAGGCCTTCATACACATCGCCGTTGAAGGCCAGAACCGCCGGCTTGCTGTTCTTCGCGGTGAAGCGGGTGCTCCACACGCCGTAGCGGCCGACGTTCAATGCAGCGAGCGGATCCGACAGATCCATCAGCGTGGCGATGTCTGCAACGCCCTTGGTCTTCAGGATGTCGATCAGCTCGGCCGACTGCGGCACGAACTGCGGCGTCGTCGGGCGGTCTACGTGCGAAGGGGTGTCGTAGTCGAGCGTCTTGGCGGGGGATAGAAGGAACAGCATGGATCGTGCGCGCAGGCGGCAGGGGACACACCGCACTCTAGCGAAAGATGCACACGGGTTCCCCGCTGGAGCAAGCCGCTTGATTCACCCCCTGCGGCCCCGGCGCTTGGGCGCCGGCATGCCACGCCGCAGAAGCGGACTATTTCTTCGCGTCCTCGACCGCATCCTTGACCTTGTCGCCGGCCTTCTCGATCTGGTCGCCCGCCTTCTGGGCGGCCTGATCGACGGCCTTGCCGGCGCGTTCGACCGGTCCCTCGGCCGGCTGACACGCCGCGAGGACAATGGCGGTTGCCGCAATCAGCGGATACCAGGCGGCGTTGAATGCGGTCATGAGGTTCTCCTGAGATGGAAGCCATCGATGCATCGCCGATGACCGTGGACGGACCGACTCACTGTAGACAGGCCCGATCGGGGTGTCACCCGGAAGCCGCGACACGCGCGTGTGCGCTTCCTCCTACAAGCCCACCCCGGATCGCCTCAGGCAAACCACCCACAGACCAGCCAGCCTGAAGCAGACTCCTCGACCGAAAGCGGCAGGCGGGCACGGCAGATCCACACCAGGGCACCTTCGGGCGTCTGGGCAATGAAGTAGTCGCGCACGGTGCGCGGGACGGTCCACCAACCCGACTCGACGCGCTCCGGGCCGCACAGCAATTGCAGGGGCTGACCATCGAGCCAGGGGCGCGATTGACGCTCGGGCAAGGGCTGCGGCTCATGCAACAGCCAGACCGGACGCGGTGCGGACGCGGCTTGAACGACGCTGCGTTCAGGCAGGCCGTGGCGCCCGGCGCGATGTTCGGCGGCCGGCGCCAGGCGCTGCACCTGCTGCGGGCCCAGACGGGCCTGCAGCCGTTCGATCAGGCGAGCCAACCCCTCGCGTTCGCCGCGCGCCGAAGCGAACAGCTCGGCGCTGAACGGCGAGCCTCGGGCCACGTCGGCGCAGTGCAGTCGCAGTTCCAGCGTGGGGGCAGGCAGTGACAGGTGCGCCAGACGCTCGCGCAGCAGCACCGACAGGTGGTCCGCATCGCACGACGGTTCGGCCAACGCGATCGTCAGTTCGGTGACCGAGGGCGTGCCGGCGTCCTTCCGGTGTCTCGGCTCGTGGTGCATGAACAGCGTGAAACGCCGCACCCGGGCCTGGTGCGCACGCGCCCAGACCAGCAGCGGTTCGATGAGCAGCTGCGCGCCGTGCAGCACCTGCCCGGTGGTGTCGGCGCGGGCCTGCAACTCGATGCGCACCTCGAAGACATCGGGCAGCGTGATCCAGGCCGGGGACGGATCGGGGCGCTCGCCGTACACGCGCGCCAGTGCATCGAGCAAGCCCTCGCCGAAGCGACGCGCCAGACCGCGGCCCGGCAAGCGGCGCAGCGCACCGAGCGTTCCGAGACCCATGCCTTCGAGCACGTCCAAGATATCGCGGCCCAGTCCGAGCAACTGCACCGGAGCCCCATCGAGCCGACACGCCATGGAGCGCAAGTCGGCACAGTGCAATTCACCGGCGTCGCCCTCGGCCAGCCGTGCCAGCACGGCGGCGCCCTGCGCGGTGGGCGCACTGGCGAGCTGCACGGTGCATCCGAGCGGCAGCCATGCAGCACGCAGCCGCTGCATCAGGGCCTGCTGTCCGCCGAAACAGCGCAGGCTGGACTGCACCTGGAGCATCACGGTGTGGAGCGCACCACCCGGCTCGGCTCCGGCATGACCCACGCAACCCGCGGCAGCAAGCATCGGCGTGGTTGCAAAGCAGACCGACGGTGTGAACGCCAACGCCACATGCGCCACGCTGGTGAGGGCCTGCAGATCGCGCACGGCATCGGGCCGCCCCATCCGCAGGTGCGGCGCCAGCGCCAGCGCGGTGGCCCGGCTGAGCCCGGATCGCACCCCCAGTTGCTGTGCCGACGCGTTGGACAGGAGCACGTCCCGGGCGTCCATCAGGGCCGCAGGGTGCTCGCGCTGATCGGGCGG
>JAGNWJ010000011.1:0-25326 GCA_017986065.1 Rhizobacter sp.
GGGCCCTGCAGGGCGGCTTCGAGTACCTGCTGCTCGAACGGGGTGAGGGGATGCATGGGATTCCTTGCTGAATGAGAACGGGCGTCCGCGCGCCGCGGGCGACATTATGGTTCGCGCTCGGCATGCCCTCGGAACCGCCGGCCTATCCGCCCAGAAACCGGCTCGGAGGCATGCCGACCGATCGCCTGACCATCGCGCTGAACGCACTGGCGCTGGCATAGCCCAGCTCGGCCGCGATGGCACTCATCGGCAGCTTTCGAGCGGCCATCGACAGCGCGCGGGCCAGCAGAACCTGCTGGCGCCACTGGACAAAGCTGGTTCCCAGCTCGGATCGGAACAGGCGAGCAAAGGTTCGGGCACTGGCTCCGGCATGCCGGGCGGTTTCCTCCAGCGTGGTCCAGCGCGCCGGGTCGTCGAGCACGGTCTCGCAAAGTGCGCGCAGACGCTTGTCACGGGGCAGGTCGACTCCGAGGCGCACCGGGCGCGCATGTGCCAGCTCGTCGAGCACGAGTTGGGCGATGCAGCGCTCCCGTTCGGTCAGGGTGGCGCTGCCCGGCTCGATCGGCAGGTGCTGCACCAGCTCGCGCAGCAGGCGCGAAACCTCGAGCACCCGGCATTGGCGCCAAACCCCGGCTTCGTCGCTGCTGCGCAGCGGTCCGGCCTGGCCATCGTCCTGATGGATGTACAGGGTGTGCAGGTCCGCGTCCTCGACCACCGTCACCACGTGCTCGACGCCAGGCGGAATCCACAGCGCGCGCTGCGGAGGCACGAGGTAGGTGCTCTGACCGGCGGTCATGCGGATCACGCCCCGGTTCGACAACGCGACCTGCGCCCAGGGATGGCTGTGCGGTTCGACACGGGTGTCTGCAGCCAGTTGCCGCATCCTGGCGCGAAGCGGATGGGAGCCGCTGGGCGCGTAGACCTGCGGGTCGATGGGCGGCACGCTGGTGCGGCGGCGTCGACCCGGTTCCGGCCGATGCGGGGCAGCGATCTGCTTCATGC
Organism: Rhizobacter sp.; assembly: GCA_017986065.1. Taxonomy (GTDB): domain Bacteria; phylum Pseudomonadota; class Gammaproteobacteria; order Burkholderiales; family Burkholderiaceae_C; genus PBB1. Next base: position 1,003 of record JAGNWJ010000011.1, read on the forward strand.
TGGGCGCTTTCAGGAGGATTGGCGCAGGCGAATTTGTCTGATCTGCGACATTCATTGTCCGACTATCGCTATTGCGACGCATCGCACGCCACTACATTGGCACGTCCCGTCTTCTCCCGACGCCTTGTCCCGCACCAATCGATGAATCCGCCAGCCGCGCCCACCGTCGCAGATACAGGTACCTCCGTCCTGCTGCGCGATGACGCGCGCACGATTGCGCTGGTCGGACTGGCGCACGGCACCTCGCACTTCTTTCACCTGCTGCTGCCGCCGCTGTTTCCGCTGTTCATCCGCGACTTCGGATTCAGCTACGCCCAGCTGGGCCTGCTGGTCACCACCTTCTTCGTGGTTTCGGGGATCGGGCAGGCCCTGGCGGGCTTCGTCGTCGATCGCACCGGCGCGCGTCCGGTGCTGTTTGCCGCGCTGTCGTTCTTCGCCTTGTCCGGTGTCGCGGTCTCGCTCTCCACCGGATACGGAGGGCTGATGTTCGCTGCTGCGCTGGCTGGGTTGGGGAACTGTCCGTTCCATCCCGCCGACTTCACGATCCTGAACCGTCGTGTCTCGACTTCCCGGCTCGGACATGCCTTCAGCGTCCATGGGCTGACCGGTAACCTGGGGTGGGCGGCCGCCCCCGTTTTCATGACCGGACTGGCGGCGGCGTTCGGCTCGTGGAGGTGGGCTGCCGCGTGCGCATCGCTGCTGGCGCTGGCGGTGATCGCCATCCTGTGGTGGCAGCGCGATGCGATCGACGACCACCAGGGTCTCGCCGCGGCGCCCGCAGTGCGCCGTGCGTCAGACCGCGGGCCCACGGCGATGGATGGCGAGCACCCGCTGGCGTTCCTGCGGCTGCCGTCGGTGTGGCTGTGCTTTTCCTTCTTCTTCTGGTCGACCAGCGCGCTCAGCGGGATCCAGAGCTTCTCCAGCCCCGCGCTGCAGCAACTTGTCGGACTGCCTCTGTCCGTCACCTCGCTGGTGGTGACCGGCTACATGCTCTTCGGCGCGGTCGGTATCGTCATCGGCGGGTTCCTGGCTGCGCACAGCGATCGGCTCGAGAGGATCATCGCCGCCTGCCTGCTGGTGTCTGCGGCGCTGCTGGCGCTGGTCGGTAGCGGTGTCGTTCCGGGAACGATGGCTGCACTGCTGACGGCGGCAGCCGGATTCGGCGCCGGCCTGGCCGGTCCGTCCCGCGACATGCTGATCAGGCAGGCCGCTCCGCCGGGGGCGACCGGCCGGGTCTACGGCGCGGTGTACTCGGGGCTGGACCTCGGCTTCGCCGTGGCTGCGCCGGTGTTCGGCTCGCTCCTCGATCGAGGATTTCCGTCGGGGGTGTTCTACGGGTCCGCGCTTGCACTGAGCGTGGGGGTCGCATCGGCGGCGGCTGTCGGATTCGGTATCGAGCGCCGACGCGGCACGCCTGCTGCCCACCGGACGATCCGGGCCGGCTGACTCAGCGGCGCGGCAGGCGGCTCCGCGGCCGCGTCGGCATGGCACAGTGGAGGCTTCGTTCAACCGATCCCCGACCATGACAGCCACACCCACCTCCTCCAGTGCGAGCACCTGCGACCTCTGCGATGTGCACAAGAACGACAGCTCCGGCTCGTTCCGCGTGCTGCCACCTGTCTTCAGGGATTACGGCAAACGCATCCGCTTCGCCGGCCCGATCAGCACGGTCAAGTGTTTCGAGGACAACACCGCGGTGAAGGCCGCGCTGGAGGAGCCGGGGCTGGGCCGTGTGCTGGTGGTCGATGGCGGCGGCTCGATGCGGCGCGCCCTCGTTGGCGGCAACATCGCCGCCTCGGCAGCGAGGAACGGCTGGGCTGGCGTCGTCGTCGACGGTTGCGTGCGCGACAGCGCCGAACTCGCCGAATCGGACGTGGGCATCCGTGCGCTCGCGCTGGTGCCGTTGCCCACCGACCGAAAGAACCAGGGCCTGCGCGACGGCGTGCTGCTGATCCAGGGCGTCACCGTGCGCCCGGGCGAATGGCTGGTGGCCGACGAGGACGGCATCGTCGTCCTGCCGACCCAGCCCTGAACGTCCTCGGCCCCCGAGCCCTGAGCCAAGCCAGGCACGGGCGGGTCCGGTGACGCGCCCGTTCTTCGACAGGCCCGCTCCGGGCAACCGTCGCGACTTACGGTCGAACGACTTCCAGCAGCCGATCGAGACCACCGGCATCGATCGCGACCATCGCCTGCTCGCGCACGCGAGGTTTGGCGTGGTATGCCACCGACAGGCCGGCTTCGCCCATCATCGGCAGGTCGTTGGCCCCATCGCCCACTGCGATGGCCTCGCGCGGCTCGCAGCCGACGTGAAAGCAGGTCCACAACAGCATGCGACGCTTTTCCTCGCCGTCGCAGATGTCGCCCCAGTGCTGATCCACCATGCGTCCGGTCAGGTGATCGTTTTCCACTTCCAGCACGTTGCTGCGGGTGTACCGGATGCCCAGCCTGTCGCGCACCCGGTCGGTGAAGAAGGTGAATCCTCCCGACACCAGCAGCGTCACCAGCCCGGCATCCTGGCAGGCGCGCACCAGCTTTTCGGCGCCCGGATTGAGCTGCAGCCGCTGCTCGTAGACCTCGGCCATCGCAGCCACGGGCACGCCTCGGAGCAGCGCGACCCGCCGGCGCAGGCTGTCCTTGTAGTCGGTGATCTCGCCGCGCATCGCGGCCTCGGTGATGGCCGCCACCTCGGCCTTGCGCCCGGCTGCGTCGGCGATCTCGTCGACGCATTCGATGTTGATCAGCGTGGAGTCCATGTCGAACGCGATCAGCTTGAAGTCGGCGAGCCGCAGCGGGGGCACGAAACCTCGGCACGCCAGGCCGGGAGCAACAGTGGTGTGATTCATGGGTACGGTGGGCGACAAGCGCTGGAAGACCGCTGATCGGGTCATCCGCGTATTGTCCCGAACCCGCACGCGCTGCGCCGTCCTCGATGCACGACGAGCGATCCGGCTCGGTTAGCGAACCCCGTCAGGCCAGCTGTGGAAGCAGCCGCCGTGTCGGCTCGATGCCGAGATGCAGCAGTTCGGAGACGTCGCGTATGTCGTCGTTCAGTGCGGGATGATCCCAGCCATGCGTCGTGTGACGGGCCAGCCTGACCGCCAGCAGCACGCTTTGAACCTGCGAGTTGCTCGATCGTCCATCGTCGACGAGCTGCACCAGCAGCTCGGGCAGCTTCCATTCCTTCATCAGGGCCAGTCTCAGCTCGCGGAAGTCGATGCCAAGCACCTCCTTCTGTGCCTGGATGGTTCGCAGGCCAGGCTGCGCAGCCTGGCGGCGAACGATCTCCAGTGCCAGCGCAGGCGCATGACACCAGAACAGCATCTCGACCACGTGATGAAGCAGCGCAACCTCGTGGATCACCGACGCGTCGGGATCGCTGCGGTGCGCTGCGAAGCCCTGTGCAAATCGCGCTGCGCGATAGCCCTGCGCGATGACATGGCTGAGCCCGTCGAGTGCCTCGGGCCAATCTGTCAGCCAGTCCTGAACGCTGGGCATGTGCTCGAAGGCGCGAAACAGCGGGCACACGCCGATCAGCACCAGGGCCTCGAGCACCGTCTCCGGTGCCGATCCGCGGTTGCCCTTGCGCAGATTGGACACGTGGCGCAGCAGGCGCAGCGTCATCAGCGGATCGTCATTGATGGTGTCTGCCAGCACATTGACGTCCGCCGAATCCTCGTCGGTGGCCATCTCGTCGATGCGCTGAGCGGTGTAGCTCAGGACCGGAATTTCCGCGTTGCGGAAGTAGTTCACCCATGCGTTCACGTCGCGCAGCGGATGCGTCAGGAATCGTGATTCTGGGTTCATGGTCAGCCGGTCCCGAAGGTCGGTAAACAGGCCGACCCCAGCCGGGTTATCGGCCGCTTGCGTTCGAGATTGACCCTGTCGCGACCTCGGGGTTTCCCGTGGTCGGGCATCCGTCTTCGCGACTCCTGCGGAGTCAGCCTTGAACCGAAGTCGGTTTGCCGAGTGCCCTCAGCACCTCGCGGATCAGCTGGGCGCGATCCTTGGCTTCGGGCGTGGCGCGCTCGATGCGCAGCTTGTCGTTGCCGGCCAGCTTGATGTGGCGGTTCTTCTGCACCAGCTCGATGATCTTCATCGCGTCGATCGGTGGACTGGGGCGGAAGCTGATCACCATCAGCGTTGGCGCCGCGTCGATCTTGATGACACCGAATGGCTTGGCCAGCACGCGCAGGCGGTGGACGTCGAACAGCGTCTGGCCTTGCGGTGGCAGCTTGCCGAATCGATCGGTGATCTCCTCGAGCATCGCGTCGATCTGCTCGTTCTTGGTCGCCGAAGCGAGCCGCTTGTACAGGCTCAGGCGGGTGTGCACGTCGCCGCAGTACTCGGTGGTCAGCAGCGCGGGCGCGTGCAGGTTGATCTCGGTCGTCACCGAAAGCGGTGACAGCAGATCCGGTTCCTTGCCGGCCTTCAGCGATCGCACCGCCTCGGCCAGCATCTCGTTGTAGAGCTGGAAGCCCACCTCCATCATGTTGCCGCTCTGGTTCTCGCCGAGCACTTCGCCGGCGCCGCGGATCTCGAGGTCGTGCATCGCGAGGTAGAAGCCGGAGCCGAGTTCCTCCATGTCCTGGATCGCCTGCAGCCGCTGCTGTGCCTGCTTGGTCAGTCCCTCGACATCGGGCACCAGCAGGTAGGCGTAGGCCTGATGGTGCGAGCGTCCGACGCGGCCGCGCAACTGGTGCAGCTGCGCCAGGCCGAACTTGTCCGCGCGGCTGATCACGATGGTGTTGGCGCTGGGCACGTCGATGCCGGTCTCGATGATGGTCGAGCACAGCAGCACGTTGTGGCGCTGCGCGACGAAGTCGCGCATCACCTTCTCGAGTTCACGCTCGGGCATCTGGCCGTGCGCGATCGCGATGCGCGCCTCAGGGACGAGTTCTTCCAGCTTGCTGCGCCGGTTCTCGATCGTCTCGACCTCGTTGTGCAGGAAATAAACCTGTCCGCCGCGCTTCAGCTCGCGCAACACCGCCTCGCGGATCGTGCCGCTCGACTCGCTGCGCACGAAGGTCTTGATCGCGAGCCGCCGCTGCGGTGCGGTCGCGATGACGCTCAGGTCGCGCAGGCCTTCCAGCGCCATGCCCAGCGTGCGCGGGATCGGCGTCGCGGTGAGCGTCAGCACGTCGACCTCGGCGCGCAGCGCCTTCATCGCCTCCTTGTGCCGCACGCCGAAGCGGTGTTCCTCGTCGATCACCAGCAGGCCGAGGCGCTTGAACTTCGTGTTCTGGCTCAGCAGCTTGTGCGTGCCGACGACGATGTCGATCGTGCCGTCTTCCAGCCCTTCAAGGGCCTGCTTGATTTCCTTCGCAGAGCGGAATCGCGACATCTCGGCGACCTTGATCGGCCACTTGCCGAACCGGTCGGAGATGTTCTGGAAGTGCTGCTCGGCCAGCAGCGTGGTCGGCGCGAGGATCGCGACCTGCTTCCCGCCAGTGACCGCGACGAACGCGGCACGCAGGGCCACTTCGGTCTTGCCGAACCCGACGTCGCCGCAGACCAGCCGGTCCATCGGCTTCGGGCTCACCATGTCCTGGATCACCGCGTGGATCGCCGCCTTCTGGTCGGGCGTTTCCTCGAAGCCGAAGCTGGCCGCGAAGGCTTCGTAGTCGTGCGCCGAGAAGCGGAACGCATAGCCCTCGCGCGCGGCGCGGCGGGCGTACAGGTTCAGCAGCTCGGCCGCGGTGTCGCGCACCTGTTCGGCGGCCTTGCGCTTGGCCTTTTCCCACTGGCCCGAACCCAGCCGGTGCAACGGCGCCTCTTCGGCACTGACGCCGGTGTACCGGCTGATCAGGTGCAGCTGCGCGACCGGCACGTAGAGCGTTGCCTTGTCGGCGTACTCGAGGTGCAGGAATTCGCTGTCGCCATCGCCGAGATCGATGTTGCGCAGGCCGACGTAACGCCCGATGCCATGGTTGATGTGCACGACCGGGTCGCCGACCTTCAGTTCCGACAGGTCCTTGATCAGCGCATTGACGTCGCTGACCTGTTCCTGCTTGCGGCGCCGACGGGCGGTCGGGCTGGTGGCGAAGAGTTCGGTCTCGGTGACGAACTCGATGGCGGTCTTCTCTTCGGGCTCGTTCCAGAAGAAGCCTTCGGCCAGGGGCGCGACGGCGATCGCGAAGCGCTCGTCGCCGTTCTGGAACTCGGCGAGTGAAGCGACGCTCGGCGGCTCGATGCGGCTGTCTCGAAGCAGCTCGAGCAGGCTTTCCCGCCGGCCCTGCGTCTCGGCAACGATCAGCACGCGGTGGCTCGTGGTGCCGACGTGGATCTGCAGTTTCTTCAGCGGCTCGGGGGCACCACGGTCGACCCCGAGGTCGGTCAGCGGCCGGGCCCAGGGCGTATCGGCCGCACCTTCGGTGCTTCGACCGCGCAGGCTCAGGGTGGCGTGCGAGGCTGTCAGCGTGAAGAAGTCATCCGACTTCAGGAAGAGATCCTCGGGTGGCAGGATCGGCCGCTCGCGGTCGTGCTGCAGGAACCGGTGACGCTCGCGCGTGTCGGTCCAGAAGCGCTTCAGCGCCTCATCGACCTCGCCGTGCAGCACCAGCGCCGCAGCCTGTTCCGTGCCCGACTTGAGGTACTCGAAGATCGTCGCCGTCTGGTCGAAGAACAGCGGCAGGTAGTACTCGATTCCTGCGGTCGCGATGCCGGTGGCCATGTCCTTGTAAAGGCGCACCTTCGTCGGGTCGCCCTCGACACGTTCGCGCCAGCGGGCCCGGAACGCGGTGCGCGCTTCCTCGTCCATCGGAAACTCGCGGCCCGGCAGCAATCGCACCTCGGGCACCGGATACAGGCTGCGCTGGCTGTCGGGGTCGAAGGTTCGTATCGAGTCGACCTCGTCGCCGAACAGGTCGACCCGGTACGGCACCAGCGAGCCCATCGGGAACAGGTCGATCAATCCACCGCGCACCGCATATTCGCCGGGTGACACCACCTGACTGACGTGCTGGTAGCCAGCCAGCGTCAGTTGCGACTTCAGTGCCGCCTCATTGAGCCTTTCCTTCTGCTTGAAGTGGAAGGTGTACGCGGCCAGGAAGCTCGGCGGCGCCAGGCGCACCAGTGCGGTCGAGGCCGGCATCAGCACCACGTCGAGGTCGCCGTTCTTGTGCGACTGCAGGATGCGCCACAGCGTGGCCAGCCGCTCGGAGATCAGGTCCTGGTGCGGCGAGAAGGTGTCGTAGGGCAGCGTCTCCCAGTCCGGGAACACCGCGATTCGCAACTCGGGCGCGAAGAAGGCCAGCTCGCCCTCCAGGCGCTGGGTGTCGGCGGGTTCGGCCGTGATGATGGCCGTCAGTCGCTTCTGGGCGGCCTGTGCCTGGGCATGTCGCGCCAGCAGCAGCGAGTCGGCCGAGCCGATGGGGCGGGGCAGGGTGTGGCGCTTGCCTGGGGCGATCGAGGGTGTCTGCATTCTTGAAAGCAAAGCGCCCCGGGAGCGGATACCCACGGGGCGATGCAGGGCCGAATTATAGAATTCGCGCTGCTTTGCGCCCTCCATGCCACACGCCGTATCCGCCATCGAACCGCCCCCCGTGACGCCGCGTCTGTACGCGCTGGTTCCGTGTGCCGGCCACGGTGAACGGGCCGGCACCGCCGGTCCGAAGCAGTACGAAGCGCTGGCCAACAGCACGGTGGTGGGCCACACACTGGCGGCGTTGAGTCAGGTTTCGCGACTGCACCGCATCCTGGTGGTCCTCAGTCCGACCGATGCGCAGTTCGAGGTTCGCGTTCCGGGATTCGATGGCTGGATAGCGCGCTGCGGCGGGGCTACGCGGGCCGCCAGCGTGGCCGCCGGGTTGCAGGAGCTGTCCGATCGAGGCGCAAGCGCCACCGACTGGGTGCTGGTCCATGATGCGGCGCGCTGCCTGATCCGTGCGCAGTGGGTCGATGCGTTGATCGACGCGTGCCTCGGTGACGCGGTCGGTGGACTGCTGGCGCTGCCCGTGGCGGACACCCTCAAGCGCGAAGAAGCCGCCCGCGTGAGCGCGACAGTCGATCGCGCCCGGATGTGGCAGGCCCAGACACCGCAGATGTTCCGCCTCGGTCTGTTGTCCGATGCGCTGACGTCGGCGAATCAGCGTGGCATCCCGGTGACCGACGAGGCAAGCGCGATCGAAGCGATGGGCCACGCACCGCTGCTGGTGCGCGGCGACCTCGAGAATTTCAAGGTGACGTTTCCTCCCGATTTCGAACTGGCCGAGCGCCTGTTGCGAACCCGCTGACCCGACGCCGAAGGACGAGCCATGGCCAACCCGACTTCCTTCCAGGGCTTTCGCATCGGCGAAGGCTGGGACACGCATGCCCTGGTGGCCGGCCGGGCGCTGATCCTGGGCGGCGTGCACATCCCGCACACGCACGGATTGCTCGGCCATTCGGATGCCGATGCGCTGTCGCACGCGATCACCGACGCCCTGTTCGGTGCGATGGCCATGGGTGACATCGGGAAGCACTTTCCCGACACCGACGAGCAGTTCCGTGGTGCGGATTCGGTGGCCCTGCTCGCCGAGACCGCTCGCCGCGTGCGGGCTGCGGGCTGGAAGATCGGCAACATCGACAGCACGATCGTCGCCCAGGCGCCGAAGATGGCGCCGCACATCCTGGGCATGCGGCTTCGACTGGCGCAGGCGCTCGGGCTCGAGCTCGATCAGATCAACATCAAGGCCAAGACGGCCGAGGGGATGGGGCCGGTGGGTCGCGGCGAATCGATCGAGACCCGCGCGGTCTGCCTGCTGCACCGCTGAGCGGTGCCAGCGACTCAGATCGCCCGCTTGAGCCTGATTCGCGCGACCAGGCCACCCTGGGCGGCGTTGGCCAGCTCGAGGGTGCCGCCCATGCGCTGCAGCGCCTTCTCGACGATGGCCAGACCCAGGCCGGCGCCCGTGGCGGCGGTGCGGGCCGCGTCGCCACGGAAGAAGGGCGTCGTGAGCTGCGGCAGCTTCTTCATGTCGACGCCGGGTCCGTGGTCGCGGATGTTCAGCGACACCCACGGGCCCTCGCGGGCGTAGGTGACCTCGACCTGTGCAATGCCGGTGTCGGCGCTGCGGCCGTAGCGGCGGGCGTTCTCGAACAGGTTCTGAAGTACGCGGCCGAGTTCGGTTTCATCTGCCAGCACCTGCGTGTCGATGGCCACGCGCGAGGTGATCTGGATGCTGCCCGGGTCCCGGCATGAAGCGATCTCGCGATCGACCACGCCGCTCAGGTGGACCGGCTGCAAGCGGACCTCGCCCGGTCGCGAATAGTCCATGAACTTGTCGATGATCGCGTCGAGCTGGTCGATGTCCATCGCCATGTTGGCCTTGGCTTCCTCATCTTGCACGCTCATCTCGGCCTCGAGACGCAGCCGGGCCAGCGGTGTGCGCAGGTCGTGCGAGATGCCTGCGAGCATCACTGCGCGGTCCTCCTCGAGCTTGGCGAGCTCGCGCGCCATGCGGTTGAAGCCCATGTTGACCTGACGGATCTCGCTGGTCAGCGTGGTCTCGTCGAGCCGCGAGTCGAACTCGCCTTCGCGGATGCGGCTGGCGGCGAACGACAGGTCGGCCAGCGGCTTGTTGATCGCTCGCGCGATGGCCACCGAGCCGAGCACCGTGGCGATGAACGCAATGCCGACCCAGATCACCAGCGTGCTCGTGGCCATCGGCCCCAGGCGCGTCGGGTCGGCCTGCAGCCAGTAGTGGTCGCGATCGATCAGAAACCCGACCCACAGGCCGGGTGCGCCGTTGACCTCGCTGGCCACCAGCGTGTCCGCACCCAGTCGGGAACGCAACTCGGCGCCGATCGCGCGGGAGAAACGATCGACCTCGTAGGGCTTCCAGCGATCGCCGGGCTCGCGTGGCGCGAGCTTCACGGCGCCGTCGCCGGGCACGCTCTTGATCAGCGTGAGTCGCTGGATGCCGTCGGGACCGCGCAACGCGGCCCGGGCGAGGTTCACCAGACTCGCGATCTGCTGCGCCGCCTGCACGGCGCGCGGCTCGAACTCCAGCGCGCGGAAGGTCTGCGTCCAGGCGAACACGCCGCCGGCAAGCAGCAGCGCCAGCAGCACGAAGGTGCGCCAGAACAGACTCAGCTCGAGATGTTTGCGGGACATGGATGTCGCCAGAGGCGGCGGTCAGGGTGGCGCGCGTATGACGCCCGAAGGATCCGGCCCGCCCAGCGTGGACAGGCACTCACAGCAGGTAACGGCGTCAGGTCGCCTCGTCGGGAACGAAGACGTAGCCCACGCCCCACACGGTCTGGATATAGCGGGGTTGGGCCGGATCGGGCTCGATCATCTTGCGCAGGCGCGAGATCTGCACGTCCAGGCTGCGGTCGAACGGCTCGAATTCGCGTCCGCGAGCCAGTTGCGCGAGCTTGTCGCGCGAAAGCGGCTGGCGCGGGTGGCGAACCAGCGCCTTCAGCATCGAGAACTCGCCGGTGGTCAAGGCCATCTGCTCACCCTGTTTCGAAAGGCGACGCAGCGCCAGATCGAATTCGAACGGACCGAAGGTCACCGTCAGCGCTTCCTTGGCCGGCGCGCCGGGCGCTTCCAGAGAAGGGCGACGGCGCAGCACGGCGTGGATGCGAGCGAGCAACTCGCGCGGGTTGAACGGCTTGGGGAGGTAGTCGTCGGCTCCGACCTCGAGTCCGACGATCCGGTCGACATCCTCGACCTTGGCCGTCAGCATGATGATGGGCGTCAGGTCGTTGGCGGCGCGCAGTCGGCGGCAGATCGACAGACCGTCCTCGCCGGGCAGCATCAGGTCGAGCACGATCAGGTCGATGGTCTCGCGGGTCAGAACCCGGTTCAGGGCCTTGGCGTCTTCGGCCAGCAGGACCTCGAAACCTTCCTGGGTCAGGTAGCGGCGCAGCAGGTCGCGGATCCGGGCATCGTCGTCGACGACGACCACACGGTCGGCGCGGGCTGGGGTGGCAGCGGTCATGGCACTCTCCTATTTGTAACAAGCGAGATTCTGCGGGCCTTCACAGCCGGTTTGGGTCGGTTCTGACCGTCTGTTACAAATATCCGTCTGATGGCCGTGGGGCAGGGCGGGTCGGCGTCATCGATTCGCGATCGACTCGCGTTAGCCTGACTGGGCGCAGACCGCGCTGAACACGAATCCACACCATGAGCCTCCTCCGCTTCCCAGCGTCACTGTTCCGTCTTCGCCTGGCCTGGCTGCCTGTCTGCGTTGCAGCGTTCTGCGCTGGCACCACGCTGGCGGCCGAGCCGGCGGTGCCCACAGGCGTGGTTGCGTTGACCGCGACGGCCAGCGTCGAGGTGACGCGCGACCTGATGGCCGTCACGCTCACCGCAACGCGCGAGGGTTCCGATGCGCATGCGGTGCAGGCTGCGTTGAAGCAGGCGCTGGATGGCGCGCTGGCCGAGGCGAAGTCCGTTGCGAAGCCGGGTCAGGTCGACGTGCGAACGGGCAACTTCTCGATGTATCCGCGCTATTCGACGAAGAACGCGCTGACTGGCTGGCAGGGCACGGCCGAACTGGTGATCGAAGGCCGCGACCTGCAGGCCATCGGTCAGCTGGCCGGACGCATCCAGACGATGACGATCGCGCGGGTGACGCAGGGCCTGTCGCGTGAGCAACGCGAGAAGGCCGAGGGCAGCGTGATGGCGCAGGCGATCAGCAGGTATCGCGCGCAGGCCGCTCAGGTGACTCAGCAGTTTGGTTATTCGAGCTACGTGATCCGCGAGGTCACGGTCGGCAGCAACGACCAGGGCGGCGCGCCGGTGCCGATGCTGGCCAGCGCGAGGTCGATGGCGCTCACCGCCGACGCGCCGCTGCCGGTGGAAGCGGGGCAGACCAGCGTTTCGGTGAGCGTCAGCGGGACCGTTCAGATGCTGAAGTGATTCCCGATGCCGGCGGGGCGGCCCGGCGCATTGATACGATGTTTCGATGAACACGCCGCGCCTGCATCACGTTCCCTGCCTCGACACCCGGGGGCTGCACCGAACCGCCTACTGGGAATGGGGCGATCCATCCAATCCGCGGGTGCTGGTGTGCGTCCACGGTTTGACCCGACAAGGCCGCGACTTCGATGTGCTGGCCGCGGCGATGAGTGACCGCTATCGCGTCGTCTGTCCCGACATCGCCGGCCGCGGCGAATCGGACCGGCTGACGAACCCGATGGAGTACGGCATTCCCCGCTATGTCGCCGACATGGTCACGGTCCTGGCGCGCGTCCATGCCGAGACCCTGCACTGGGTGGGCACCTCGATGGGCGGCTTGATCGGCCTGGGCCTGGCTGCATTGGCGGCGTCGCCCGTCAGCCGTCTCGTGCTCAACGATGTGGGGCCGGTGCTCGAGGCGAAGGCCATCGCCCGCATCGGCGCCTACCTGGGTCTGCCGCTGCGCTGGGACAGCGTGGAGCAGGCGGCCGATTACCTGCTGACGATTTCGAAGGGCTTCGGCCCCCACACCGCAGAGCAATGGTTGGCGCTGACGCGGCCGATGCTGCGGCCTGCCGAGGACGGTGGTGTCCATCTGCACTACGACCCGGCACTGGCCGCTCCGTTCAAGGTGACGACGCCGGAGATGGCTGCAGCCGGCGAGGCCGCGCTGTGGCATGCCTATGACGCCATCACCTGTCCGACGCTGTTGCTGCGCGGCGCGGACTCCGACCTGCTGACCGCCGAGACCGCCGCGGCGATGACTCTCCGGGGTCCGCGTGCGCGGTTGCACCAGTTCGACGGTGTGGGCCATGCGCCGACGCTGGTCGCGCCGGATCAGGTTCAGGTCGTGCGGGAGTTCCTGCTGAGCGAATGAAGAAGCCTGTGCCTGCCGCGCATGCCGGCGCGGCTGCGATCGTTCTACTGGCCGATGGTGGTGGGGCCGATGCCGCCGCGCAGGGCGACGTCGTGTCCGAGGTTCAGCGCGCCCGGGCATTTGCGCAGCCCCTGCTGGTCGGCCAGCTTCTGGACACCGGCGAAGATGCTCTGGAGCACGCCGACGGTGTCTGCGCGATCCTCGAAGGCATCGCCGCGGCGCCTTCGATGCGTGCGGCGGCGTACCTGGTCTATGCCGGTGACTACCTGCAGAAGCCCGAAGAAACCGTGGCGAAAGCCTTCGGGCCGTCGCACGCCAGTCTCGTCGTGCACACCCGCAAGCTGGTACAGATCCAGCGGGCCGCTCGCGAGGCGCAGCTGGAGGGCGAACAGCGGGCGCAGCAGACCGAGCGCGTGCGCAAGATGCTGCTGGCCTTCGCACGCGATCTTCGTGTGGTGCTGCTGCGCCTGGCTTCGCGCCTGCAGACGCTGCGGTATTACGCGGCCAGCAAGCAGCGGTGCCCCGAGCTCCTGGCCCGGGAGTCGATGCAGGTGTTCGCGCCGCTCGCCAACCGACTCGGCATATGGCAGATCAAGTGGGAGATCGAGGACCTGGCGTTCCGCTTCCTGGAGCCCGAGAAGTACAAGGCCGTGGCCAGGCTGCTCGACGAGAAGCGCGTCGAGCGGGTCCAGCACGTCGAGGCCTTTCGCCAGCGGCTGTCCGAACAGTTGCGCGATTGCGGCATTGCTGCCGAGGTCCAGGGAAGGCCGAAACACCTGTACAGCATCTGGAAGAAGATGCAGGGCAAGGGGCTCGACTTCGATCGCGTGCTCGATGTGCGGGCGATGCGTGTCATCGTCGGGAGCGTGCCCGACTGCTACGCGGCATTGAGTCGCGTCCATGAGCTGATGCCGCCGGTCGCAGACGAGTTCGACGACTACATCGCTCGGCCCAAGCCCAACGGCTACCAGTCACTGCACACGGTCGTGCTGGACGACGCGGGCCGTCCGGTCGAGGTGCAGATCCGCACGCGTGCGATGCACGATCATGCCGAGCACGGCGTGGCCGCGCACTGGGCCTACAAGGAGGCTGGCGTCAAGGGCTATGCCGGCGTCGTGGCGGCCGATTCCGGCTTCGACGCGCAGCTTGCCGAAGCCCGCAAGGGCGTGCTGCGCCAGCTGCTGGCCTGGGAGCGCGACTTCGTCGGGCAGGAAGAATCGGCAGCCCAGAGCCAGGCCGGCGTGACCTTCGACGACCGCATCTATGTCTTCACGCCGCAGGCCGCGGTCGTCGAACTCACGGCTGGCGCCACTCCGATCGATTTCGCCTATGCGGTGCACACCGACCTCGGTCACCGCTGCCGCGGCGCCAAGGTCGACGGCACGATGGTGCCGCTGAACACGCCGCTTGCGAACGGCCAGACCGTCGAGGTCACGGCAGCCAAGGAAGGCGGGCCGTCGATGGACTGGCTGAACGCCGACCTCGGTTACCTGCAGAGCGCGCGATCCAAGGCCAAGGTGCGCGCCTGGTTCAACGCAAGGGCACAGGCCGAGACCATCGCCCGCGGACGCGAGGCCGTGGAGAAGTTGCTCCAACGCATCGGCAAGACCGCCGTCAAGCTCGACGACCTGGCCGGCCAGCTCGGATTCCGGCAGGCCGACGCGTTGTTCGAGGTGGTCGGCAAGGACGAGTTCTCGCTGCGCACGATCGAGACACTGCTCAAGCCCGCCGAGCCTCAGCCGACGCCCGACGACCTGATCGCGCAGCGCAAGAGCAGGCCCGACGGCGAATCTCCGAAAGGCGGCGTGCTCGTCGTCGGTGTCGAGTCGCTGCTGACGACCTTGTCGCGCTGCTGTCGGCCGGCGCCACCCGATGCGATCGGCGGCTATGTGACGCGTGGAAAAGGGGTGGCGATCCATCGTCACGGCTGCTCCAACTTCAAGCAGATGGCCCTGCGCGCGCCCGAGCGTGTCATCAGCGTGGCTTGGGGCACTCCACGCGGCGGCAAGGATGCGCTCTACCCCGTCGATGTCACGGTCCAGGCATCCGATCGACAGGGCCTGCTGCGTGACATCACCGAAGTGTTCTCGAAGGACCGCATGAACGTCACCAGCGTGAAGACGCAATCGTTCAAGGACACCGGTGGTGGGACCGCGTGGATGACCTTCACCGTCGAGGTGTCCGACGCCGCCCGGCTGGCCCATGTGCTGGGTCTGGTCGGCCAGGTGGCGGGTGTGAGATCGGTTCGACGCAAGTGATTGGGTGCCTCCGACCGGTCTGTTCCGGTCTTCGACGGTGCGGTCGCGCCGGGACAATCCGCGGTACATATGGAAGCGCCGCGCATCGACGAACTGATCGCCCAGGTAGTGGCATGGCACAACCGTCACGGGTTGGCGCGTCGAATCGCCTCGACGCATGTCCGCTCGATCGGCGTGGTGGTCCTGCCCTTCGTATCGCCTGTCTCGGCGACCGCGCAGGGCTCTGACAAGGATCTCGTCCCCGCGTTCAGCGAGGACTTCATGGCGCCCCTGACGCCGAAGCAGGTCGCAAGGTTTGCCGTGCGGCTGGGCAGCAGGGAGCACCCGGGCGCGATGTCGTGGGCACAGCGGGTGGTGCCCGTCGACCCCGGGCATGAAGCGTCCGAACTTGTCCTGCTCTACCTGCGAACCGCCAGCATCGAACTCGGCGATCACCGGTGTCGCGTGCTCATCGGCTCCGGGCCACGCCCGAAGATCATCGGACCGAGAGCCTGGAGCCCGATCCGCATTGCAGGAGCCTCCGCCGCCGCGACGGCCGTGATGGCCAGCGGGCTCATGGCGTCGATCCTGCTCGGATCGCCAGCCCAGCCGGAATCCCTGGTGGCAGCCGTTTCCCCCGCCGCTTCCACTCCCGAACACGCAGTGCACCTCGCGAAGCAAGCTGCTTCCGCGCCGCTCGCTGCATCCGGACCTGGGCTGTCGAGCGCGCCAGAGGCGGCCAGCGCAGCGGCAGCCCACGCCATCCAGTCGCCGTTGGCTGCCATCGCGGCGTCGGCGTCTATGCCGATTGCGGGCGCCTCCGCGGTGGCTCGGGCAGCGTCGGGGGGCAGGACGTCCATCGCGTCGATCGCGCGGCCAGCCTCCGCGCCCGCTGAGGCTTCAGCGCCCAAGCCCGCCGTCGAGCGCACGGCTGACGCCGATGCATCGCACGACCGTTTCCGCGCTCCGGCCATTCGTCCCGCGCTCAGCGGCGAAGTCCGCGCGGCTGCCTTGCTCGAAGGCAAGCGGCTGCGTGCGATGGCGCCGCCCGGCAAGGAAGGGGCCGCTGTACCCGGATCTGGGCACGTGTATGCCGTGATGACCATTTCCACCCGCACACGCGCAGTGGCCGAGCGCGGCCATCTCGTCATGGATTCGAGCGCAACGGCCGGCGAGTTGCCCGGCAAGCCGCGCAGTGAACTGATGCAGGTGTCCGGTGGTTGGCGAGCCGTGCTCTGGCCTTTCAGCAGCCGCGACGATGCGAAGGTGGCGCAGGCGATGCTCTCGGAACGCGGCGTCCGTACCGAAGTTCTCGAGTTCTGACCGCGCGAGCGGGTTCACAGGCTGCCTGCAGCCTGTTATAGTCACGGGCTCTTAGGCGCGTAGCTCAGCTGGTTAGAGCACCACCTTGACATGGTGGGGGTCGATGGTTCGAGTCCATTCGCGCCTACCAAGAACACAGCCCCGATCTCACGAGAGGTCGGGGCTTTTTCGTTGGTGGGCCGCGCGAGTCGGACGGGTCAGAAGTTCAAGGCCATCCCCAGTTCGATAGCGCGCGCCGGATCACGCTGTTCGGGTGCGAACGCAGCGCCGGGCTGGAAGTGCGACCACTTGAGCGTGAACTCCAGCCGCCGCGACTCCCGCACCGAGAGCACCAGATCGATTTCCCGGCCGATGTCTGCGCTGCGGCCCTGCGGGTCGGCGCTCAGGCGCGATCCCGGCAGGGTGCTCGAGGCAACGGGCTGTCGATACTGGTGCGCAATCAGTTCGAGCGAGGTGTTGTCGGTCAAGCGCACGCCCGCGGCCAGTGTCGAGACCCCCAGATTCGAGAGTTCGGGTTGCAGCAGTTCTCCGTAGGTCTGCACGCGTTTCACGCCGGCAAGGCGGGCCTTGTTCTCCTGAAGGCCGGTCTGGCGGAAATTGCTGTCCCGGCTGCTGCTGCGCGTGCCGCCCGAGCCTCGGGCATAGCCCACGGTGACCGAAGGACGCAGCCAGATCGGGAAGATGGCGGTCGTCCCGACGTCGTACGCGTGGCCGCGCACTCGACGCTTTCGTGTCGTGCCGGCGGTGAACCGGCCATCGTCGCTCTCCGTGTAGCCGGTAAGTGCTTCCCGTCCGTGAACCCAGGCGATGTCCGCCCAGTAGCCGATGCGCAGACCAGCGTCCGGACGCCATTCGCCACTCGAGCGCGCGCCTATCCAGTGACCGCGGAAATCGCTCGGGTCTATCGAATCCGAGCCCGCCGCGCTCGAGCCAGCGATGGGCCGCCGCGAGGCGTCGCGCTCGATCAGCCAGAAGCCGTCGAGGCGGTGGCGTCGGGCCAGCTCCCACGTGGCCTGTCCGAACCAGCGGGTCACCCCCCGTGCTTCGGGCGGCGTGCGGCGTTCATCGGACGAGACCCTTGCGACCTGATGCGCCACGCCGGTGTCCAGCCGCCAGCCATCACCGGACCCGATCAGTCGCACGGCATCCAGGTCGTCGTCCCACCACCAGGAGCGCCGGTCGATCAGGGCAACCCGGCCGATCTGCATGGACCAATTCGTCCCGCCCAGGCGATCGATGCGGAGCCAGCTCTGGCCTCGCTCGTGCGCTCCGTTTCGCTGGGCACGCGGTGAGCCCTGCGTGTGCCGCGTCTCATGCAGACCAACGGCTTCGACGAACACCTCGGTGTCGGCGGTGGGGCGCACGCGCGCCTCCAGCTTGAGTTCGTGCTCCCGCACCCGGCGGTCTCGCAGGCGGCTGCTTTGCAGGTCGAAGTTCCTTCTTCGCTCGTCGCTGTATTCCCAGCTGCCCGTGATCTCGACCGGGCGACCGAGCAGGTCGATCGTGAAGGGGTTCTCGGGTCGACGATCGTCCATGCGCAGCCCCTGTCGGGTCACGGCCGTGGTGGCTGCATCAGCAGGAGCCACCTGGGCGTTCGCGCTGAGGAGCACGCTTGCGAACAGCAGGCCGGAAATGGCGGGAGTCAATCGGTTCATGAGCTGGGGGCTGGGCTTCAGGCCGTCGCGCAGGTGCGGACGCGTTGTTCGGCAAGCAGGGATCGCATCGATCGCCAGCGCAGCAGCGGGTGATGCGCCAGTTCGAGGAGCCAGCTCCGGAGCAGGTCGAACTCGGCCGCCTCCATCGCTGCGTGATGAAGCATCAGTCCGAAGGGCAGGCCGTCGTCGATCCGTGCGGCAAGGTCCCGGGACCATGCATGGACTATCGCTTCAGGACCTCCAGCGCGGTGCTGCTTGCACCAGTCCAGGTCCACCGGCAGTTCGGGCAGTACCTGCTGTGCCGTAGCGCCGCGGCTGCGAGAAAGCGCCGCGTAACCCAGCCCGGAAAGAACATGTGGCGTTTCGGCGGCGCAGCGGTTCCACGGCGGGGTGAAGATCGGGTCCAGCCGAGGGCCGAACTGGCGCAGAAGCTGGTTCCATCCATTCGCCAGGTCCAGCCGCTGAAGCTCGGGCTCGCGTGCCGGGCCGAACTCGCATTTGCGTCCGCCGGCCTCGGTCTGATGATCGGTGTGCGACAAACCGTGCTGATGAACTCCCAGCGGTTGCATCCCGCCGTCGATTCGTCGGATCAGCTCGCGGGCCAGTGCGCCATCCAGCGCCATGGGAATGACCGCCAGATCGATCGGAACGGCTGCCGCGGCCGTGGCATCGAGCAGGGCGATCTGGCGTTCGTTGTCCCAGCCACCGTCATCGTCGCGGATGAAGCAGTCGACAGGCTGCCTGGCACGCTCGAGCACCTCGAGCAACGGTTCCAGGCCTTCGCTCATGCGGCCTGCCGGCTGAAAGGTGTGTCCGATCGCAGGCGCAGCAAGCAGTCGACCAGGATCTGCGCCGTGCGCTCGGCACCGTCGAGCGCAAGCGCTGCCGGACGCGGCTCGAATGACAGCAGACGTTCGATTGCCACAACCATCGCATCGGGCTGCAATGCGCCGGGCTCCAGGCATTGCACCGCGCCGAGGGCGGCCAGGCGCTCCGCGCGCGCGCGTTGCTCGTTCTCGGTCGCCGTTTCGTAGGGCACGACGAGTGCGGGCACGCCAGCCATCACGATGTCCAGAGCGGTGTTGTAGCCGCACTGGCTGATCGAGGCGCGGGCTGAGCGCATCTCGGCCACCATGTCGCTCACATGTCTCACGAGCTCGACGCCGGCTTGTCCGGCACCCTGGCGCTGAAGGTCCTGCCAGTGCTCCTCCGGCAGGAAGGGTCCGGCGATCACTCGCATGGCCAACCCGGGGCGCATCCGGGCACGGGCTTCGAGGACCGTGCGGAAGAGCTGCTGGCCGACGATGCCCCCGCCTGCCGAGATCAGCAGCCGTTCCTGCCGCTTCAGATCCGACCCGCCCTGTCGGGTGGGCACGACGTAGCCGCTGTGAAAGACAGGCGTGCGCATCGCCCGTGACGGGCGGAAGGTGTCTTCGAGGCGAGCAAAGCCCGCGTCGGCGTGCACGATGACCGTGTCGAAATAGCGGTCGGTCAACCAGCGTGCGCGGTCGTCGTGGTGCTTCTGGTCCGGGCGGGCATCGACGAGGATGTCGCGCAGGCTGCACGCCACCAGCGCCGGGCCCTTCGGCTGACGCTTCGCCGCGCGGATCATCGGCAGGATCTCGTTGGCGAATTTCTTGCGCCCGAACGGAAACAGCTCCACCAGCAGCACATCCGGCCGCGTCGACACCACGGCTGCATCGATCAGACGCCGCCGCTCGGTGCGCGCTGCAGCCACGTCCAGGCTGCGGTCGCGGCTCACCACCGTGTGCCCGTCGTCCATGCCGAGCGGCGGGAGGTCGATGAGTTCGATGCCGGCGGGCACCTGCACGCCGGGAGGCAGTCTGCCGCCGTTCAGGAACACCACGCGGAATTGCCTGGTCAGGGCGGCTGCCAGCGCGAAGCTGCGTGTCAGATGGCCGATGCCCAGCGAGTGCTGGCAGTAGAACAGCAGGGTGGGGAAGTGAATCTCAGGCATGGCGACGCTCCACGAGGGCCAGGTAGGTTCCGCGCGAACGCATCAGGGATTCGTGAGTGCCTTGCTCGACCAGACGACCATCCTGGAGGACCAGCACGCGGTCGTAGGACGACATGTCGGTCAGGTCGTGCGCGATCACGACCAGCGTGCGGCCCCGATGCACACGGGCCACCGATTCGTGGATCAATCGGGCCGAGGTGGCGTCGATCGACGCGGTGGGCTCGTCCATCACCAGGATTGCCGGTTCCTTGACCAGAGCGCGTGCCAGGCAGAGGCGCTGCCTCTGCCCGCCTGACAGCGAAGCGGCGCGTTCGCCCAGCTCGGTGTCGTATCCCTGTGGCAGGTCGACTATGAATTCATGCGCCCGGGCCGCCCGCGCTGCCGACTCGATCGCCTCGGGTGTTGCGTCAGGTCGGCCGTAGGCGATGTTTTCGCGAACCGAGACGCCGAAGAGCAGGTTGTCCTGCAGCACGATGCCGATCTCTCGCCGCAGGCTTTCGCGCGAGTAGCGTCGTATGTCGATGCCGTCGATCAGTATGCGGCCGGCGCTGGGCTCGTACAGACGCAGCAGCAGGTTCATCAGCGTGGACTTTCCGGCGCCCGACGGCCCGACCAGCGCCACGCGTTCCCCGGCGGCGATGCGCAGGTTCAAGCGGTCCAGCACCGGCCGCTCGGCGGCGTAGCCGAAACTGATGTCCTCGAACACGATTTCGCCGGCGGGTGAGCGCAGATCCATCGCGTCGGCTGCATCGGGGCGATCAGGCTCCAGATCGAGGATCTCGCTGACGCGCTGGGCGCTGACACCAGCACGCGAGAACTTGCCGGCCAGGCGAGCGAGGTCGCGCACCGGCTTGTACAGGCTGGTCACGTAGGTGATGAACACCAGCAGTTCTCCGGGTGTGAGCCGCCCGGCCAGCACCTCGCGTGCGCCCATCAGGATCGTGATCGCCGTACCGGCAGCGCTGATGACCGCGATCGCCTTGACGATGGCACCGCTTGCTCGTGTCGAACGCATGCCGCTTTCGTAGTTCGCCTCGATCTCGCTGCGGAAGCGGTCTTCCTCGAAACCCTGGCGACCGAAGGCCTGCACCAGTGCAATCGAGCTGAGCACTTCGTTGAGCCGCGACGCCATGCGTCCCTCGTGCCTGCGCTGCTGGCGCACCGAATCCTTGACGCGCCGATTGAGCACGTAGATCACCCCCAGCAGCGGAGGCAGCGTGACAGCCGCCACCAGCGCCAGCTGCCAGTTCAGCATGAACATGACGGCCAGCATCGCCACCAGCGTGACGGCGTGCCGTCCCAGGGTCAGCGCCCATTCGGAGAACATGTCGCGCAGCAGGTTGGTGTCGCCTGCCACCTTGGTGATCAGCTCGCCGGTGCGCTGTGCGCGGTGGTGGGCGAGCGACAGTCGCTGCAGATGCGTGAACAGTTCACCGCGCAGACGCCACGTGATGCGATGGCCGACGCGCGCGCTGGTGTAGAGCTGCAGATACGACAGCGCGCCGGACGCCAGCGCGATGGCAGCGATCGCCCCCGCAGCGCTCAGCAGCGCGGGCCAGGTCCCCCAGTCCAGCAGAGGCTGCAACCACGAAAGCGCCGACGGCAAAGGCTTCGCCAGCAGGATGTGGTCGAAGATGACCTTCAGCGGCCACGGCGCCAGCACTTCGGCGAGCACCACACCGCACAGGCCGAATGCGGCCAGGCCCAGGGCCACTCGCTGTTCCCTCAGCGAGGCGCGGACGATCGAGCGCAGGCGGGCGCCCGGCAACGAGGCCTGTTCTGTCATGGTGAGCACTCCAGCAAGAGTTGATCGGCCAGCGACTCGGCGCGGCTGAGCCGGCTTTCGATCTGTGAACGCCAGTCAGGAACCTGGAACACGAAGGCGCGGCCCGCCTGCAGCAGCTGCTGAACCGCGAGATGCCAGTGCAGACGTCGTCCGTCGAATCGGGTTGGTGCGTGGCGCGAGTAGGCGGCGAGCATCGCGGTCGCGAAAGCCGGTCCGCCCGACAACAGCGAGACCTTGGTGACGAACGCAGCGAGGTCCTCCATCGGATCGCCCAAGGCGAACTCGTCGAAGTCGAACAGCACCACCTGCCCGTGCGCCACCCAGAACTGCTCGGGGTGGCAGTCGCCGTGGATCAGACCGATGGGCGGCTCGGGCAGCTGCCGGGAAGCAATCTCGAGCGCGTCGGCGAGTCGCGCGACTCGCAGTTCCAGTTCCGGGACCGTGCGGGAAATCTTCTTCTGCCTGCGCCGCACTTCGATCAACGCATGAACGCGGTCCCGTGGCAGCGGACCGGCCAGCGCCAGCGGGGCGGCGTGCATCAGCGACAGGGCGTGCGCGACCCGGTCCGGCAGGCCCGCTTCGCCAGGCCCGCCCACAATCTGAACCAGCGGAGCCCCGGGCGCCTGTGATTGCCAGAACGTGTGCGTCTCGGGGTCATGGGCCAGTGGCTGGGCCACGACCGGAAACTGCGCACCTAGTTGAGACATCGTCCAGAAGTAGCGAAAGCGCTCGTGGACAGCAGAGGCCCGACCGTCGCAGAAGGTCTTCGCATAGAGGTGTTCCTCGCCTTTCGAGGTTCGCCGGCTGTAGCGCAGCGTCGCCCGGTCCTCAGGCACGTGACGCAGTGCCACGACCTGCTCGGCGGCCTTGCCCCACCATGGGCAGGTCTGTTGCAGATCGAGCAGGGCGGGCAGTTGCGGCAACCCGGGATCCGCCGGCCAGCGCCACAGCAGCAGGTCGAGCGACGGCACGCACTGCACCTGGATGTCGTTGGCGACGTCTGATGCAGTGCCGTCGCGATAGACCTTGCCGTAGTACGTCTCGGTGCTCGTTCGCCCGCTGGCGAGGTCGCGCAGCGACAGCTCATAACAAAGCGTCAGTGGATTCGGGTTGCGCTGC
Organism: Rhizobacter sp.; assembly: GCA_017986065.1. Taxonomy (GTDB): domain Bacteria; phylum Pseudomonadota; class Gammaproteobacteria; order Burkholderiales; family Burkholderiaceae_C; genus PBB1. The sequence continues at coordinate 23,865 of JAGNWJ010000011.1, forward strand.
CGAGAGGAGCTTCGCCGCACTTTCGAAATGCTGATGGAATCGATCGACAGCGCTCCGCTGGCGCAGGCGGGCAGGGTCTTCTGCAGCACGGCTTGCATGGCCCGGGCGTCGAGACAGGTCTCGATGCGTTGATCGACGGCGAGCGCCTCTGTCACACCACCTCCGCCTGACGCTGAAACGCGAGGTCACTGGCCAGCGCGATCAGGGCCCCGACACGCTCGAAACGGCCCGGCTTGAGGTTCACCACACAGCGCCACACCCGCTGCGTCAGCAGGTTCCACGCGATGGCCCAGCCCAGCCCCGGGAGTTCGAAGCGAGCCCCGCCGGCATCGGCATAGCCGTCCAGCAGTGCCTGCCACGCGCTCTGGTCGCGCAGCGGATCGGCATCGTCGAGCAGCGCGCGATAGAGGCCTTCGGCCACCCAGGCGCCAAGTTCGAGCTCTGCCGGACCGCGCACGACATTGTCCAGATCGATCAGGGCCGGGCCGCAGCCGTCGACAAGGATGTTGAGCGGGTGCAGATCGCCATGCAGCGTGGCAGGGCGGTCGAACGGCAGCGTCTGAAGGCCGGCAGCGAGTCGGGCGGCAAGATGCTGGAGTCCGGTCTGTCTGTCGGGCAAGGCGTCGGTCAGCACCGCAAGCACGTCGGCGAGACGCTGATGCAGCATCGACGCTGTCAGCTCGCGGGCGAGCGAGACCGGGGTGGCGTGCAGGGCGGCCACTTGCGCCCCGAGCTGACGCGCCGAGATGAAGGTCCGCTGCGGCGGCACGTCGCGCAGGGACACGCCGGCGAGGCCTTCCTGCCAATGCAATCCGGCACCAGGCTGCCAGAGCACGGCCTTCGGTGTGCGCAGCCGCCCGTCGCGGCATGCGGCGCTGTGCTGCAGCTCACGAAGGATGGCGTGGCATGTTTCGCCATCGGGTTCCCGCGTGGACTTGGCGTAGAGGCGCACCGACTCAGGCGCCTGCGCGCCGCATTTCCACTGCAGGTCGACGCGTGCGGTGAGGCGCTGCTCGGGCACGTACTGGGCCATCTCGATCGAATGTCCCACGAGGCGGCCGCGGCCCCCGCTGAGAGCCGACACGACCTGCGGCAGGACCTCGCCGTGCAGCCGCTCGACATCGCTGAGCACATGCGTGGCGACGAGCTTGGGATCGTTCGGCCACCACCAGGTGAGCAGTCCCAGGCGGGGGATCGATTGCAGCGCCGGTCCGGCTCGCGAGGCGACCAGTGGGGCCACTGGTTCCGCGGCTGCGCGCCGCGCGCGCTGGATCGCATCGTCCCCGCACAAGCGGGCCGCGACCCGCTGCTCGAAGGCGCGCCCGTCATGCATGTCGCGCAATCGCAGTCGGTAGGACAGCGTGCAGTTGCGCCGGGGCCGGTACTTCACCCGGTCGACGATGCAACCCTCGACCACGAGGCCCTGCTTGTGCAACAGCTCACCGAACACCTCCGCGGCGCG
>JAGNWJ010000011.1:25426-48181 GCA_017986065.1 Rhizobacter sp.
AAACTCACGACATAGTCGTGCTCGCCGGGCGCACGCAGCCAGTCGCTCACGATCCAGTAGCGTCGATCGATGAACGCGATGCAGCGATCGTGGACGGCGTCGTACTCGTGGCTGCTGCAGCGGCCGTGCAGCAGGTCGAGCGATCCGCCATCGTGCGTCTCGATCAGCAGGGTGTCGGGTGGTGGTCCGCTGATCTTGTGGCGCACCGCGCCCTGTGCGTGGCGCGAAGGCTCCTTGATGGCCCGGGGTGAGTAGCGTGTCTGCGATCGTCCATCGACACAGACCGTGCTGTGCGCTGCAGTGCTGCGGAAGTGCACGCGCCAATTGGTCTCTCCAGCTTCGCTGTACGTGTATCGCCCTGGATCCACGACCAGGGGTCGACCGAAGGCGAACAACTCGAATGACAGTGCATCGAAGTGCCCATGGTTGCCCTCGCCCAGCGGACCGCAATCGAACATCAGGTGCTGCGCCTCGGCACTCCCGTTGGCCGGCCATTCGCTGCGCAGCACGTGGTACCCGCTGTTGGAGAAGTGGGCGTTGCGCTGCAAGGGAGCGACGCCGTCGGCCCCGCCTGTCGCGACGAAGAGCAGGTCTGGCCTGCGATACAGGTGGGCGGCCTGCCGCAGCAGCGCCCGGTACCCGCGTGCATCACCATCGGAGAAGCTCGGCGCGCTTCCGTCGGGCTGGTGCACGTGAACGCTGAAGTCGAATGCCCGCAGCAGCGCCTCGTCCATCGCGGCAGGCACGCTGTGGCCGTTGCGCGCCGCGAGGGTGCGCACCTGGAACCAGTTGCGCAGCGCGAGGTGGTGGTAGTCGGTGGACAGCTCGCAATGCACGCCATCCGGCAGCAGATCGGCGTGGATGTTCACCAGTGTTTCGCGCAGCGCGAACGATCTCCAGTGCTGCGCGCGCGCGAACTCCGGGAACACCACGCCGGCGAGAAACACCGCCAGCAGTTCGAGCGTGCGGTGATTCCGCTTGGGTGTCAGGTTCGTGCACAGGAACTCGACCTGCACATGAATCGATTGCAGCAGGCGTCGGAAGAAGGCCGGATCGACGGGCGCCTCGCGACCACCCATTCCCGGCAGAACCAGTCCTTGCAGGCTGTAGATCCAGTTCTGCACGCGCCGACCGGTGACGTCTGCCGCGATGAAGCCCGGCGGCGTGACCCGCATCCAGCCATCGATCAGCTCGGCCCAGCGTCTCACGTAGCGCAGGTCTGCGCTGCGCTGCCACGCCTGCGACAGGCCGGCGGCGTAATAGAACTTGTGCAGCAGGATGTGCCACTCGATGTCGGCGCTCGGGTTATGCAGCCAATCGATCGGGTCGCCCAGCGAGTGGGTTTCCCCGTTGAACTCGAAGCGGCCGTGCATCAAACCTTCAAGGCGCTTTGGCAGCACCTCCTCGGGATCCACGATCGCGTCGAACACCACACCGCGATCGCTGCGATAGTGGGCGAGCAGCGCGGCATCGTCCAGCCCGCACCATGCGGGCAGAAGCAGCGCGTCGGACTCGGGCTCTGCAGCGAGCCTGTGGGCTGCGGGGAACAACGCGCTCAAGGGGTCACCTTCGCAGCGACAGTCGTTCGAGCATCGCTTGTCGGGCTGTGCAACTGCTGCATGAACAGGTCGCGCAGCAGCACCGTGGTTCGTCGAGAGTCGAAACGATCGCAGATCCGCGCGCGGGCAGACATCGACAGGGCCTGATGCAGAGCCGCGTCGGTCAGCAGGCGGCCGAGCGCTTGCGCAAGAGCGACAGGATCCCTGGGCGGGACCAGCAGCCCGTGTACGCCGTCGTCGATCATCTCCGGGATGCCAGAGATCGCGGTGGACACCACCGGTATGCCCATGGCCATCGCTTCGGCGAGCACGTTGGGGAAACCGTCCCGGTCTCCGTCCTCCATGATCTGGCAGGGCAGGGCGAAGGCATGAGCCCGGGCATAGATGTCGCGCAGTCCGGCCTGGGTCACTGCGCCGTGCAGCTTCACCCGGTCTTCGAGCCGCAGCTGCTGGATCAGGCTGCGCACCGTGGACGAGGCATTGCCTTCCTCGCCGACGATCAGGCAATCGAAATCGACACCGGCGTCGCGCAACCGGGCGCAGGCCTCGATCAGTTGATCGAAGCCCTTCTTTTCGACCAGGCGGCCCACCGACAGGATCAACGGGCGGGTGTTCCCGGATCCGGCGGCACGGCCCTCCGGTGCAAACCATTCGGTGTCGAGGCCGTGGTAGATGGCGTGCACTTCCTCGGGCCGTGGATGCCGCTGCTGCAGCACCTGCGCGTTGGCGCAGGTGCAGGTGGCGACGAAGCGCGCACCATGCATCTTGCGTTCGAGGAGGTCGCCAGGATTCAGTTCGGCCTGGTAGATGTCCTTGGCGTGCGCCGTGAAGCTGTAGCCCAGGCCGCACATGCGGGCGGCCAGCCAGGTGATGGTGGCCACGCCGTGGCAGAAGTGGCCGTGCAGGTGCCCGACCTGCCCTTGGCGCAACACGTCGGCTGCGATTTCCCCGGCCTGCAGGAACTCCTTGATGAACACCTTGCGCAGGCGCAGGCGGCCGGATTCGTCGCGGCTGCGGTGTTGCCATGCCAGCGCCAGCGCAGACCCCAGTGCTCCAGCCCAGCGCACGGGGTGGCGCACCACGACCCTGGCGTGCGAGCGCCAGAACGCGGGCAGGTTCTGCTTCAGCCAGCCCGGCAACGAGGTGCCCGACAGTGAAGAAGCGCGGGGCAGGTACGTGAGCGGTGCGCGAATCGCTTCGACCACCGGATGCACGACGGACTCGTTCTCCCGCTTGACCGAGTAAAGGCGCAGCGGAAGCCCGAGCCGTTCGAGCTGGTGGATCTCGTGCGTGATGAACGTTTCGGACAGCCTGGGAAAGCCGTTCATCACATAGGCGACGCTGGGTTGGTTCATGGCGGTGTCAGGCGGCGACGCAAGAGGCGGGGTGGGCATGTCCGCCTGCCAGCAACTGGATCACCAGGCGCAGGTTGCGGTCGTTGTCGAAATGCGTGGTCACGGTGGACCGGGCTTCGCGAGCCAGCGCGGCTCGCAGCTCGGGCGCCTCGACGAGCTTCTCGATCGCATCGGCCAGTGCGGCAGCGTCGTCGGGCTCGACCAACCATCCGTTGTCACGGTGCCTGACCACCTCGGGGATGCCCGAAACGCGCGTTGCCACCACCGCCACGCCCATGGCCATGGCCTCCAGCAGCACGTTCGGAATGCCGTCGCGGTCGCCGTCGGCGGCCACGCGCGACGGTTGCACATAGACCGCGGCCCGCGCATACCGATCGATCACCTGCTCGCGCGTGAGCTTGCCCACGAGCTGAACCTGGTCGGCGAGCGCCAGGTCCTCGATCAGCGCAGACAGCGGGGCCTTCTCCTCTCCGTAGCCCACGATCTCGCAACGGTAGGGAACGCCGCGGCTGGTCAGCAGCATGCAAGCCTTGATGAGCGTGTCGAGCCCCTTCTTCTGGCGCAACCGGCCGACGCTCAGGATCAGCGGCACCAGAGCGGGCGTCTGGCGGTGCAGCGGGTTGAACACGCCCGCGTCGATGCCGTGATACATCCGATGGACATTCGCGCCGGGGGCCATCGCGCTCAGCGTCCGACAGTTGTAGTCGGTGCAGGTGACCGTGAAGCGCGCGGCAGTCATCTTGCGCTGCAGATCCGCCGGGTTGGACAGGTAGATGTCCTTCGCGTGAGCGGAGATCGAGAAAGGGATTCCGCCGAGCGTCGACACCAGTTCGGACACATCGGCCGGCGTCGAGATGAAATGGGTATGCAGGTGCGCCACGCCGTCCTGGCGCAACTGGCCGACCAGCCAGCCGGCGCGAACGAAGTCGCGCAGACCTTGCCGTTCGCGCGACAGGGCATGGCGAAGCGACTTGGCGTACCGCCAGGGTGAAGTCGCCGCGAGCACGCAGTGCCGCCACAGCAGAGCCGGGGCGTGGCGCCACGTGGCAGCAGGCACCTGCACGACCTGGGCGCGGACACGTTCCACGACGGGATGGGCCACTGCATCGGTCGGGGACGCCAGTGTGTACAGCCGGATCGGCACGCCGAGGCGCTCGAGCCCGAGCACTTCCTCGAGCACGAAGGTCTCGGAGAGCTTGGGAAATATCTTGACCAGCAGCCCGATCGATCCGGGTTGGTCGTGCGGGGATGCGCTCATGAGCCGGCCCGCGTGCGCAACGGCAGCATGCGCAGCAAGGTGTCATCCCGCCGGATGAAGTGATGAGCCAGCGCACTGGCTGCATGGAAGCCGATGAGGACGTAGCCGCAGCGCCCGGCAATCTCGTGGCACTCCTTGACAAGCGAGGCGAGCTCCTTGTCGGGAGCGACCAGCGGCATCAGCTCGAGGCCGAAGAACGGAATCGGCTTGCCGGCGGCGCTCAGCATCAACCAGCCGGCCAGCGGCATCACCAGCAGCCAGGCATAAAGCAGCGCATGCATTGCTGTCGCGGCATGCTGCTGCCAGCGTGGCGGTGCGGGCTGGATCGGTGGCGTGGTCTGGCCGAACCGGGCAAAGAGGCGCAGGGTGGTCAGTGCCAGCACGGTCAGGCCGAGCAGGGCATGTCCGCCCTTCAACGCTTCGCGGGGATCCGATCCCTTGGCGAACAGAACGCGCAGTTCGATGCACGAGAACACGCCTATCAGCACGGCCAGCATGACCCAGTGAAGGTGCCGCGTGAGCGGCGCGTAATTCGTGCTGGCTCGCGTGGCCTTCATCACGCGGCCCGCTGCTCTTCGACGGCGCGCGCATGCGCCTGGGTTGCGTGCGTGCTCGTGGCCGGATTCCGATCGATCTGTTCGACGCGCCGGGCCGCCGGAGCCCGGTGGCCCATCGTGGCGAACAACGCCTCGGTGACGCGTGCCAGGCCATCGAGACGGCGCAGCGGCGGCGGTGAACGATGCGCCTGCCACGCCGCCAGCTCGCACTCCAGTGCCGCCAGGAGGGAGTCTGGAGTCAAGGACTGGGGGTGAACCATGCGGACGAATCCGAGCGTCGACATCCGCTCGGCGCGGATCAGCTGTTCGACGCCGGGCTTCATTCGGGGAACCAGCACGGCCCGCTTGCGCAGGGTGAGCAACTCGCACACCGTGTTGTAGCCACCCATGGCGAGGACCACGTCGGCAGCGCCCATCAGCGACATCATGTCGTCGCTGAAGTCCTGGGCACTGACATTGGGCATCGACAGTACCGAGCGATGGACATGGGCCCGTTGTTCCGCGTTCATTTCCGGCCCGCAGACGATGTGCGTACGCGGGCAGTCACGCAAGGGCAGGCTGGCGAGCGACTGCAGGGTGGTGGCGACAAGCTGGTAGCCATCTTCGCCACCACCGGGCGTGACGAGCACGAGCGGTCTGTCGTCGATCAGGCCGAGTTCCTGACGCATTGCTGCCCTCGTGCGGCGTCCGGGTTCACGGGAGATGTAGCCGCAGAAGGTGACCTTGGCAGCCGCGAATGGCGGGAATTCGTATTCGCGCCGCAGGTCGTAGACCTTGGGACAACCGACCACCAGAACCTGGTCGTAGTAGGCCGTGATCGCTTCGAAGTAGCCGTTCTTGCGCCAGATCCGCGTGGTCGATTCAGCACTGTCCAGAATGTCCCGCAACAGCAGGACCAGCTTCGGACGGACTTCCGCCGAGGGCAGGCCCTCGAGTGCACCGGCGAGTTCGTCCTCGACTCCGAAAGGCTTCTTGTCGACCAGGATCAGATCCGGTGCGAAGTCGGTGATGGCCGAGCGGATCAGATTCGCGCGCAGGCGCACGGTCGCCTCCAGTGTCATGGGCAGGCTGCGGGCGCCGTACTTGCCATCCACGCCGCGCGACAGGCAAGGCAGCTTGATGTAGTCGATGCCCTCGGGGATGCGGAAGGCGTGCAGCATCGGCGAGCCCGTGATGACCAGCACCGAAACCTCGGGCGAACTTTGAACGAGGTGGCGAGCCACCTCGAGCATGCGACGGATGTTGCCCAGACCGAAGGTGTCGTGCGAATAGATCAATACGCGTTTCATGGCAGGCTTTCTGGTTGCGGCGCCAGTGCTGTGCGCAACGCCTGTGCCAAATGCGTCACTAATCGCAAGTCTTTGATTTCATTGGTTCTTACGCTCTGTTACGTGGGTGTTGACCGCACTTTCTGGGCGATTTCACCCAGTCTTGTCGGTCCACATGCCCCAGTGGAACCCGATGAACTGGGAGCCGACCCGGCGGTTGCTTCAACGGGATCGATGCCCTGGCAACTGCGCACGCAAGCGCCGTCCGCACAGGCTGTCGTCGGACGACGTTGAAGACGTCGAAGCAGCCGGTTTCGTACTCGACGGCATACTGGAGTGCATCTGCGGATCGCATCCAGCCGCCCGTCGAAAGGACACCATGGCCCTGCTTCCACCCGACCATCCGGACCGACTCGCGCTCGCCAGCGAGGTTCACGCGCGTCCGCCCGAGCCGCTGGAAACGCCGTCGAGGGTGACGTACGTCGCGGTGCTGATCGACGCCGCAGCGCGACAACAGGAGCTCGTGCACATCGAGGCCCTGTGTTCGCGGTATGGCGTCGAGCCTCCCGCGCCGGGCTCCACGCACTTCAGCGCAGGACTCGACACGTTGCGCTTCAAGTGGGAGCGTCACGGCGAGTTCTCCGGGTACACCTTCAGCACCACGGGCCGCAGCGATTCGCCGTTCGAACAGACCGCGGTCTCGCGGCTGCCTGCAGGGTGGCTGGAAAAGATCCCCGGTGCGACGCTGGTTGCGGCGCATGCCAAGCTCGTTCCGGCTGGCAGCAGTCCGCCCGAAGCGTCGCTGCTGTCCATCTTCTTCGGCGGAAACATTCCCGTGGGTGCGGAGATCGGTGATGGGTCCGGATTCGCGTTCACCGACTTCCGCGTCCATGCGGACGGCTATGCGCGATTCGTCGTTTTCGACAGGCACCTGACGCCTCGCCAGGCGGGCCGCACCTTGCAGCGGCTGTTCGAGATCGAGGTCTATCGGATGCTCGCCTTGCTGGCGCTGCCGATCGCGCGCCGGCAGTCGCCGCGCATCTTCGGGATCGAAGGTTCCCTCGCCGAGCTGACCGAAGGCATCGCTCGCGACCAGCGCACCGACGACGAGTCGCTGCTCCAGGCGCTGACCCGTCTGGCTGCAGAGGTCGAGAGCGAGCTGGCATCGAGCCAGTTCAGGTTTGGCGCCTGCCGTGCCTACTACGAACTGGTGACCACCCGCATCGGCGAATTGCGGGAGCAACGGATGTCCGGAATCCAGACGATCGAGGAGTTCATGGCCCGCCGCTTCACGCCCGCGGTGGCGACCTGCAACACCGTGTCCCAGCGATTGCACGGTCTGTCGGAGCGCGTCGCGCAGACCAGCGCGCTGCTGTCGACCCGCGTCGACATCACGCGCGAGCGCCAGAACCAGGCGCTGCTGGCATCAATGGATCGCCGCGCCAAGCTGCAGTTGCGCCTTCAGCAGACGGTGGAAGGCCTGTCTGTCGCGGCCATCGTCTATTACGTCGCGGGTCTGGTGGGCTATGTCTCGAAGGGCTTGAAGGCCGGAGGACTGCATATCGAGCCCGATCTGGTGGTCGGCATCGCGATTCCACTGGTCGCGCTGGGCGCGCTGTGGACCATCCGTCGGGCCAAGCGTCGCATTGCCGCGGCCGAAGCGGGTCAGCCGCCCGCGCGCGAACTGTGAGGGAGTGCTGATCCGAATCGTCGGGCTGCGGGCCGTGTGCTAACGTGATTTGTCGCGGTCTTGCAGTTCCCTGGATATGTCTGTGCAGTTCCCTTTTTCCGCCATCGTCGGCCAGGACGAGATGAAGCTCGCCATCCTGATCGCGGCCGTCGATCCGAGTGTCGGTGGCGTGCTCGTCTTCGGTGATCGAGGCACCGGCAAGTCGACTGCCGTGCGGGCACTCGCTGCGATGCTCCCCAAGATGCGTGCGGTGATCGGCTGCCGCTACCACTGCGATCCCCAGGGCAGCGCTCCGGTCTGCGAGGAGTGCAGGGCGTTCAAGCTGGCGGGCACGCCGGTGAAGTCTCACCTGATCCCGGTTCCGGTGGTCGACCTGCCGCTGGGTGCCACCGAAGACCGCGTGGTCGGCGCGCTCGATCTCGAGAGGGCGCTCTCGCAGGGCGTCAAGGCCTTCGAGCCCGGCCTGCTGGCGCGCGCGAATCGCGGCTTCCTCTACATCGACGAAGTCAACCTGCTCGAGGACCACCTGGTCGACCTGCTGATCGACGTGGCCGCTTCGGGCGAGAACGTCGTCGAGCGTGAAGGGCTCAGCGTCCGGCATCCGGCGCGCTTCGTGCTGGTCGGCAGCGGCAACCCGGAAGAAGGCGAACTGCGTCCGCAACTGCTCGACCGATTCGGCCTGTCGGTCGAGGTGAAGACGCCGACCGATCTGGCCTCGCGGGTCGAGGTGGTGCGGCGTCGCGACCAGTTCGAGCGCGACCCCGACGGCTTCACCGAGAAGTGGAAGAAGGACGACGAACGCGTGCGTCGCAGCATCGTCAAGGGCAAGGCGCATCTGGCCGATGTCACCGTGCCCGATGCAGCCCTGGAGCGCGCGGCCCAGCTGTGCATGGCGCTGGGCACCGACGGACTGCGAGGGGAGTTGACGCTGATCCGCGCCGCCCGCTCGCTGGCCGCCTTGCAGGGCGCCAAGTCGGTGGGCGACGAGCACCTGAAACGGGTTGCGCCGCCGGCCTTGCGGCACCGGCTGCGCCGCAATCCGCTCGACGATGCAGGCTCCGGCGTGCGCGTCGACCGGGCGGTGGCCGAACTTTTCGGGGCATGACCCCGGCGGCATCGACGGCCACGGCGCAGGAACTGCGCTGGCGCTGCGCGCAGCCGGCCCTGTCGATCGCGGCCCGGCATGCCGCCGCGCTGTTCGCGGTCGATCCGGTCGGCACCGGGGGTGCGGTCATCCGGGGGTTGCCGGGACCGTCGCGCGACGGCTGGCTGCGCCACCTCGCGCAGTTGCTACCCGAGGGCACCCCGATGCGGCGTGTACCGCTGCACATCAACGACGAACGACTGCTCGGAGGGCTCGATCTGGCAGCCACGCTGCAAGCCGGTCGGCCGGTCGCGCAGCAGGGCGTGCTGACGCTTGCCGATGGCGGCATCGTGCTGCTGGCGATGGCCGAGCGGCTGGCGCCGAGCACGGCGGCGCGGGTGGCAGCGGTGCTCGACACGCAGGAAGTCGCGCTCGAACGCGATGGCCTCGCGACCCGTCACGCCACCCGCTTCGGCGTGGTGGCTCTCGACGAGGGACTCGCGGACGACGAGCACGTCGCGCCTGCGTTGCTCGACCGGCTGGCCTTTTCGGTCGACCTGCATCCGGTGCTGGTCGATGCCGCGGGCGGTCCGGAAGACGACCTGGCGCTCGAGGACGACCTGTCCAGTCTTGCCGGCTGGAGCGCAGGTGACATCGCTTCGGCGCGCGCCTTGCTCCCGCAGGTCGAGGCCGCTGCCGAGACCGTGCAGGCGCTGGTGTCGACCGCGGTTGCACTGGGAGTGGTCTCGTTGCGTGCCCCTCTGCTGGCCCTGCGCGTTGCCCGTGCGTCGGCGGCGCTCGACGGTCGCCTGCGCGTCAGCGATGACGACGCTGCGCTGGCCGCGGCGCTGGTGCTGGCACCGCGCGCCACGCAGGTGCCCACGGCGCCGTCCGAACCCGAGCCGAACGACGACACCGATCAGCCCCAATCACCCGAGCCTGAAGCACAGTCCGAACCGCCACCGGAAGACACCTCCGAACCTCCCCCGCCGGACGATCAAGATGAATCCGCCGATGAGCCCGAGGCCGAGCCGTCCGTTGCGGACCTCGAGGACCGCGTGCTCGACGCGGCCCGGGCCGCCATCCCCGCCGGACTGCTTGCAGCCTTGATGTCCGGCTGCGACCGCCGGGCGAGCGCCCAGGTCTCTGGCCGAGCGGGAGCCGTGCAGCAGGGCCGCAAGCGCGGCCGTCCGAGCGGTGCACGGCGCGGCGAGCCACGTTCCGGGGCCCGCTTGAATGTCATTGAAACCCTGCGAGCGGCGGCGCCCTGGCAGAAGATCCGGCACGCCGAGGCCGAGCGGTTGCGGCCGATTCACGCCAAGCCGGGCGCACGTGCGCTGGTGCAGGTCCGTCGAGACGATTTCCACGTCACCCGCTACAAGCAGCGCAGTGCGACGACCACCTTGTTCGTCGTCGATGCATCGGGTTCGTCGGCGCTGAATCGGCTGGCCGAGGCCAAGGGTGCTGTCGAGTTGCTGCTTGCCGATTGCTATGTGCGTCGCGATCAGGTCGCCGTGCTGGCGTTTCGGGGCCGTGGCGCCGAGTTGCTGCTGCCGCCGACACGATCGCTGGTGCGTGCCAAACGCAGCCTGGCCGGGCTGCCTGGAGGCGGTGGAACTCCGCTGGCCTCGGGGATCGATGCCGCCGCCGCACTGGCCGCGTCGATCAAGCGACGTGGCGAGACACCGATCGTCGTGCTGCTGACCGATGGCCGGGGCAACATCGCCCGCGACGGCAGTCCCGGGCGGGTGCGTGCCGCCGAGGACGTGCTGCTGGCGGCCCGTCAGTTTCGCGAAGCGGGTCTGCGCGCCTTGCTGATAGACACGTCGCCACAGCCCCAGCCTTCGTCCCGGCAACTGGCCGACCAGATGGGCGCCAGTTACCTGCCGCTGCCGCATGCGGGATCCGCGGCGTTGTCGCAGGCCGTTTCCCTGGCTGCTCGTGCGGCGTCGGGACCGACTGCGGTCGCTCGATGAGCGGGGGCGGTCTGTGTCGGCACGCCTGAACTGGGAGCAGGACGGTCGCGACTGGCCGCATCGCGAGGCCAGCCAGTTCGTCGAGGCCGGCGGACTGCGCTGGCACGTGCAGCGGTTCGCCCGCACTGCAAGCGCGTCAGGCGTGCCGGGACCCGCGCCGTTGGCGCTGCTGTTGCATGGCACCGGCGCATCGAGCCATTCGTGGCACCCGATGCTGCCCTGGCTGCAGCCGCATTTCGATCTGCTGCTGCTCGACCTGCCCGGGCATGCCTACACCAGCATGCCCAGCGCATGGCAGGCCTCGCTGCCCGGCATGGCGCAGTCGGTCCGGGCCCTGCTGGATGCGCTTGACACCACACCGACGATCATCATCGGCCACTCCGCAGGGGCCGCGCTCGGGGCGCGGATGTGTCTCGATGGACATGCATCCCCGCAGTCCCTGATCAGCATCAACGGCGCCTTCCTGCCACTGGGAGGTCTCGCCGGCGTGCTGTTCCCGCCCGCAGCGAAACTGATGGCAGCGCTGCCGTTCGCGCCGGGCATGGTCGCCAGACGCGCCGCCGATCCCCGCGCCATCGCGCGCCTGGTCAGCGACACCGGGTCGGTGCTGGACGAAGCGGGCATGGCGCTGTACGGGCGCATCGTCAGCAATCCCGGGCACATCGAGGGTGCGCTCGCGATGATGGCCAACTGGGATGTGCAGCCGCTGGCGCGTGACCTTCCGCGGCTGCAGACTCCGGTCGCCTTGATCGTTGCAGACAACGACAGGGCGGTGCCGCCCGCTCAGGCGCAACGGGTGCTCGCATTGCTGCCGCCGCAGGCCCGAACCACGCTGACGCGACTCAGCGGCGCGGGTCATATCGTTCACGAGGAACAACCAGCCCAGGTGGCTGCGCTGTGCCTGTTGGCGCTGCGTGCCCAAGCCCTGCCGAGTCGGGTGGTCGCGGCCGTCTGAGGACCGCGGGTGGTGAACCGCCTGGTGCGGCTCAGCGCACGATGAAGGTGTCGTACCTGACGAAGCCGCCTTCGCCGAACTTGATCTCGACCATCTTGCTCACCGCCTGCACGCTGTTGAGCCAGGCGTACTTGGGCGACGAGGTCTGGAAGGTCGGGGCGGTGACGAAGTAGGGGATGTCCTTGGCGGTGAGCCGCTCCCCCTTGTTCAGCTTCTCGGCGCTCTCGGGCGAGTTCTGGACGATCCCGTTGTAGGTGACGTAGATCAATGCGCCGTCATCTGTCTTCAGCAGGGCGCGCACGTCCAGGCGCAACGCGCCGGACGGCAGGACGCGCAGCCAGTCGGCGCCGGGCGAAAGGAAGGTCCCGTTGATCGCGGGGCCCTTGGCCCAGCCCCCGGTGGGCTTGACGTTGACGATCAGCAGCGAGCCGTCGATTGGCACAGGCGCGTCCAGAGGCACCTCGTACGTCATCAGGTACTCGGTCTTGATCTGCGTGGTCTGCGCCTGGACCGGCAAGGCGGCAGCCTGGACCAGCAGGCTTGCCAGCACGCCGAGCCATTTGACGAAACGTTGCACTTGCATGGCAATTTCCTTATCGAAACTGGCTGGATCCCATTCCATCGCTCACGGTTGCACCGTGTCGATGACGATGTTCAAACCTTCGGTGCCGACCTTGACATTTGCAACCTGGCCGGTGAGGTCGCCGGGACTGGGCATCGCATTGCCGGATTTCGACACCCGCGCGCCGACCACGACGACGGGATACCTTGACAGGCTCATTTCCGGCGACATCGCCATGGTGCCGTCGAGCGTGAAGGTGATCGGCAGGTCGGCCACGGTGCGGCGCACGATCGCCAGCGGCATGCGCGGGCCTTCGGCGGCGCGCGCGAAGATGAAGACGGTGTCGGTCGGCGCGACCTTGGACGCAAGCGAGGGGGACAGACTCGCCTGTCCGGTGATCCGGGAAGCCGCAGCCTTGCTCGCCTCCGGTCCGGAGGTCGAACCGCCGGCACCGGCGGCTGCAGGCGCGCCACTTTCGGAAGGTGCAGGCGGTGCGCCGGCATCCGAGGGAGCGCCCGCCTGGGCCTGTTCAATCCCCTTGGTCAGGTTGTCGGCGAACTCGCTGCCGGGCGGGGTCAGATCACGCGCCAGTTTCCAGTAATGGACGGCCTGCGGGTTGTCGCCTGCCTCGTAGGCCACGCCCCCGGCGAGCGCCAGCCCCTTCACGTTCTTCGGGTCCAGTTCGAGAGCCCGGGCGATCATGCGAGCGGGCTCACCGGCCAGACGCTGGCCCTGCAACATGGCACGCACATCGGCGTGATCGATCAGCAGCTGGGCATCCTGCGGGGCCAGCGCGGTGGCGCGGCTGTAGGCCTTGTCGGCTTCGGCGAAGCGCTGCATGGTGGCGTAGGTGCGCGCCAGCAGGGTCCACCCCTGGACGTCATCCGGCTTGGCCTCCATGCGTTCGGCCAGCGTCTGGACGAGCTTCTCGACCTGCGCGACTGTCAACTCGTCGGCACCACTGGTCGCCACCGCAGCGGGACGCGCGTCGATGGCCTGCGGTGCACCCAGCTGCCCGTAGATGCCGATGGCCAGGAGCGGAACGCCCAGCCCGAGCCCCAGGGCGGTCTTCCAGGCTCGCGGTGTCGCGCCGAGTGCCACCCCGGCCGCTGGAGCGACGCCACCAGCCGAGCCCTCGGCTTCCTCGAGCACGCGTCGTTCGATCTCTTCGCAGCCGGCGCGGTGCTGCTCTGCGTCGAGGGTGCCGGCCTCCAGTTCGGCGTCGAGCTGGGATCGCTGATCACGCAGGATCGCGATCGTCGACAAGCGGGCCGATGCCCCACTGACCGGAACCGCGCCCGGGCGCCTCTTGATCAGGACCGGCAAAACGAGGGTGAGCGCCAGCACGCTCAGTGCGGCGACCAGAGTCCAGAAAATCGTCATGAGCCGGAGGGGCTTTCGTCGAGGAGCTGCCGGGCGCGGGCGGCCTCGGAGGGGCTGAGTGGTGCGGCTGCCTGTCGCTGGCGACCGCGTATGGCGCGCGTCAGGGCGAAGCCCGCGACGAGCAGCAACGCGAAGGGACCCAGCCACAGCAGCACGGTGGTGGCCTTCAGGGCGGGGCGATACAGCACGAAATCGCCGTAGCGTTCGACCATGAAGTCGAGGATCTGCCGTTCGGACTGACCCTCGCCGAGTTTCGTGCGAATCTGCTTGCGCAGATCGACGGCCAGATCGGCATGGGACGCAGCGATGGTCTCGTTCTGGCAGACCAGACAGCGCAATTCTTCGGCGACCTTCATCACCCGTGCCTCGAGTGCAGGATCGGCGGCGCTGTTGGCAGCCTCCTGCGGGGAACGAGCAGCTTCGGGAGCGGCATGCACGCCCCAGGTCGCGCTGATCAGCACCAGCGCGATCAGCCTGAGGCGCCTCATGACTTCTCCAGCTTCGCCACCAGCGGCAGCAGCGTGTCGCGCAGCGCCTCAGGCGTCACCGGGCCGATCTGCTTGTAGCGAATGACCCCCTGCTTGTCGATGACGAAGGTCTCGGGCACACCGTACACGCCGTAATCGATGCCGACCAGCCCCTCGGTGTCAGACATCGATTTCAGATAGGGATTGCCGAACTGCTGCAGCCAGCCGAGTGCGTCCTCGCGTTTGTCCTTGTAGTTCAGCCCATAGAGCTTGACCTGCCCCGACTTCGAGACATCGACCAGCAGCGGATGTTCCTGCCGGCAAGCAACGCACCACGATGCCCAGACGTTGAGCAGCCAGACCTGGCCCAGCAGATCCTTCGGCGACACCTGCTGATCGGGAGCGTCCAGCTGCGGCAGGCTGAACGCCGGGGCAGGCTTGTCGATCAGCGGTGACGGCACTTCGCGAGGGTCGCGCTTCAGGCCGACTGCGAGAAAGCCTGCGAGCAGCACGAACACCAGCAGGGGCAGCAGATATCGTTTCATCGGGTCCGGAACTTTCGAACGATCATGCCGATGATGGACATCGGCCGTGGCGGAAGGCCCGCCGATCCGGTCGGCACCGGAGCATTGGCCTGCGACGTGCGTCGAACGCGGTAACGCCGGTCCATCACCGCCAGCAGTCCACCGCCGGCCATCAGCAGGCAGCCGAGCCAGATCAGATTGACCAGCGGCTTGTGATGAACGCGCACGCTCCAGGCCGTCGGGCTGACCGGCTCGCCGAGCGCCACGTACAGATCGCGGGCCAGACTCCTGTCGATGGCGACTTCGGTCATCGGCGAGCGTGTCACGTTGTAGATGCGGCGCTCGGGCCACAGCGTGCTCACGGTCTGCCCGTCGCGGGTGACGCCGATGGAAGCCTGCGCGGCCACGTAGTTGGGCCCCTTGACTTCACGCACGCCCTGCATCGTGAACGTGTAGCCGCCGGCCGACGTTGTTTCGCCGACCTGCATGCGAACGTCGCTTTCGCTCTGGTAACCGCTCACCACGGTGACACCAAGTATGAACACCGAGACCCCCAGGTGCGCGAGCAGCATGCCGTAATAGCTGCCGGACTGAGCCAGGAAGCGCCCGCCCAGGTAGTCGGCCTTGGACTCGCTCAGTCGTGTCACCAGATTCAGCACGGCGGTGCTGGCGATCCAGGCAGACAGCAGCAGGCCGAAGCCGATCATCGGTGTCCAGTGCCCGAGCGCCAGCGGCGCGATCACTGCCGATGCGGCGCTGACACCGAAGGCCCAGCGCAGCCGACGGCCGAGGTCGATGACACCCGCCTGTCGCCATCGCGCCATCGGGCCCACGCCCATCAGGAACAGCGCTGGCGCCATCAGTGGCACGAACACCGCGACGAAGTACGGCGGGCCGACCGAGATCTTGCCCATGTCCAGGGCGTCGAGCACCAGCGGGTACAACGTGCCCAGCAGCACCGCAGCGGCGGCCACCACCAGCAGGACGTTGTTGGCGAGCAGCATCGATTCGCGCGACACCAGGTCGAAGCTGCCTCCCAGACCGACCCGGGGCGCCCGCCACGCGAACAGCAGCAGCGAGCCGCCGATCACGACGACCAGGAACGACAGGATGAAGATGCCGCGGGCCGGGTCCGACGCAAATGCGTGAACCGAACTGAGCACGCCCGAGCGAACGATGAAGGTACCCAGCAGCGAAAGGGAAAATGCAAGGATGGCCAGCAATGCGGTCCACATCTTGAAACCGCCGCGCTTTTCAGTGACTGCCAGCGAATGCATCAACGCCGTGCCGACCAGCCAGGGCATGAACGAGGCGTTCTCGACCGGATCCCAGAACCACCAGCCGCCCCAGCCCAGTTCGTAGTAGGCCCAGAAGCTGCCTAGCGCGATGCCGCAGGTCAGGAAGCACCAGGCCACCGTGGTCCAGGGCCGCGACCAGCGCGCCCAGGAAGCGTCGAGTCGGCCGGACAGCAGCGCCGCGATGGAGAACGCAAATGCCACGACGAAGCCGACATATCCCATGTAGAGCATCGGCGGGTGGATCACCATGCCCGGGTCCTGCAGCAGCGGGTTCAGGTCGCGGCCGTCAGGAGCGGCCGGCAACAGTCGCTCGAAGGGATTCGACGTGAACAGCGTGAACAGCATGAAGCCGCAACTCACGAGCCCCATCACGCCGAGCACGCGTGCGACCGTCACGTCGTCCAGCCGCTTCGAGAAGATAGACACCGCGAACGTCCAGCCGGACAGGATCAGGGACCACAGCAGGATCGAGCCCTCGTGGTTGCCCCAAACCGCCGTGAGGCGATACATCAGCGGCAGGGACGAATTCGAATGTTCGGCGGCCAGCAGCACCGAGAAATCGTTGTTGACGAAGGCATACGTCAGGCACCCGTAGGCGATCAGCATGAAGATGAACTGGCCACGCGCCGAGGGGCGCGCCAGTGACATCCAGGCGGCGTTCCCTTGCTGTGCGCCGACCAGCGGCAGCACGCTCTGGGCGAGTGCCATCGTGAGCGCCAGGATCAGCGCCACATGACCGATCTCGGGAATCACGGCTGGGCTCCAGGACTGCGCAGCTCGGACGAGGAACTCATGGCCCCCGCAGGCAGATCGCCCTTGCGTGCCTTTGCCAGCGCGTCGGCCGCCTCGGGTGGCATGTAGTTCTCGTCGTGCTTGGCAAGCACCTGCTCGGCATGGAAGACGCCGTCCGCTCCCATCTTGCCCTGCGCCACGACGCCCTTGCCCTCGCGGAACAGGTCAGGCAGCAGACCGGTGTAAACGACCGGGACCGTCTTCGCCAGGTCGGTCACCACGAAGTTGACCTGGAGGGTCTTCGAATCGCGCACGATGCTTCCCTCTTCGACCAAGCCGCCGACACGGAAGCTGCGCTCGCGCGGGGCCTCGTTGGCCGCCACCTGCGACGGGCTGAAGAAGAACACCAGATTGCTCTGGAACGCGTTGAGCACCAGCGTGCTGGCGATGCCGAGGGCTGCCAGGCCCACCACGATGGCCAGGCCTCGCTTGGTTCTCGGTTTCATCAGGTCTCTCCCAGATCGGCGCCGCGGGCGCCGTGTTCAAGTCGGATCAGTGCCCGGCGGCGCGCGGCGACCGCCCAGACCTCGGCGGCGATCACGGCAGCCGTGACTCCGAACGAGCCCCACACATAGAGTCCGTAGCCGCCCATCGCGACAAACTCGGTCCAGCTGTTCCAGATCATCCGCAGTCCTTCAGCCTTTGCAGGTCCCATGGACTCGCCGGACCGCTCATGCGTTCCCCAATTCAGCTTGCACCCAGTGCGCATGACGCTCGCGCTCGAGGATGACGACCCGCAGTCGCGCCAGGGACACCGCGATGCAATAGGCCCAGAAGGCCAGTGCCATCACGAGCATGCCCGCCAGCATCGGCGCCGCCATGCTCGAACCCTTGGTGATACTGACTGAAGCACCCTGGTGCAGCGTGTTCCACCATTTCACGGAGAAGTAGATGATCGGCACGTTGACTGCACCGACCAGTGCCAGCAGCGCCGCAGCGCGGTCGGCTCGTCGCGGATCATCGATGGCGGCGTGCAGCGACATGAAGCCGATGTACAGGAACAGCAGCACCAGCTCCGACGTGAGCCGTGCGTCCCAGACCCACCATGCGCCCCAGGTCGGACGACCCCAGAAGGCGCCGGTCCACAGTGCGATGAAGGTCATCAGTGCGCCCGACGGCGCCAGCGCCGTGGCCAGCATCGCGGACAGCCGTGCATTGAAGATCAGCCCGACGGCGGCCCAGAACGCCATCGCCAGGTAGACCACCATCGACATCCACGCGGCAGGCACGTGAATGAAGATGATGCGATAGGCGTCGCCCTGCTGCGCGTCGGTCGGTGCAATCAGCAAGCCGAGGACAAGGCCGGCTGCGGCGAGCACCACCGCGAGCACGCTCACCCAGGGAACGATGCGCCCGACGAGCGCATAGAAACGCTGCGGAGCGGCGTACTTGAACCAGTTGATTTCAGAGAACTGCACGAATTCGGGCTCCGGCTGTCACCCTTTGGACGCAGGCCGGCAACAGACCGGCGCTCCAGACAGCCCGTTATTGTGCAACGCACTCATTCGAGCGCGATCCGCAGGGCAGCGGCGGCGGCGAAGGGGGCGGCAAACAGCGCCAGCACCAGCATCGCACCCAGCAGGGAGTAATGCGCACCCACGGGCAGGCCAGCCAGGGTGGCATCGACCGCGCCGGCGCCGAAGATCAGCACCGGCACGCACAAGGGCAGCACCAGCAGCGACAACAGCACCCCGGCTCCGCGGACGCCCACCGTCAGCGCGGCACCGATGCCGCCGATCAGGCTCAGCAGGGGCGTTCCCAGCAGCAGCGACACCACCAGCACGCCGATCGCCTCGGCCGGCAGGTCGAACTGCAGGGCCAGCACGGGCGCCACCAGCGTCAGCGCCAGCCCGGAACACAACCAGTGCGCCGCCATCTTCGCCAGCACGATCAGCGGCAGCGGACACACTGAAAGGAGCAGTTGCTCCAGCGTGCCGTCCTGGTGGTCGTCCGAAAACAGGCGCCCCAGCGACAGCATCGACGCCAGCAGCGCCGCAACCCAGACCACGCCGGGCGCCATCGTGCGCAGCAGTTTCGGCTCGGGGCCGACGCCGAGCGGGAACAGGCTGGCGACGATGACGAAGAAGAACAGCGCTGCCGCCGTGTCGGCGCGGCGGCGCATCGCAAGGCGCAGGTCGCGCAGGAAGACGCTGCGCATGGCGTCGAGGGCGCTGGACGGCACGGTGTGCTGCCCGTTCGCTGGGGTCGGTGCGGGCGTCACAGCGTCAACGTGACCTGGGAGAGTGATGCATCGATCGCCACCGGCTGGTGGCTGGTCAGCACCACGATGCCGCCTGCGCGCAACTGAGCGGTCACGACGGAAAGCAGCCAGTCGGTGGCTGCCACGTCGAGCGCGTTGAAGGGCTCGTCGAGCACCCACAGCGGGGGCGACGGCTGCAGCACCAGCCGCGCGAGGGAGACCCGCCGGCGCTGGCCCTGCGACAGGCTGCGGGCGCTGAGGTGCTCGCGCTGTCGCAATCCGGCCACGGCGAGTGCGGACATCATCTGGGATGGAGACGGTCGCTGCCCTCCCAGCATGCAGGCAGCCTGCATGTTCTCGATGGCAGACAGGTCATCCTTCAGCGCCGCAGCGTGTCCCAGGTAGATCAGATCCCGATGGAAGGCATCTCGATCGGCTCCGATGGAGCGACCGCGCCAGCGCACTTCACCCCGGTCCGGAGCAGACAGTCCGCACATCGTCCGCAGCAGGCTGGTCTTGCCCGCACCATTCGCGCCCTGCAGGCGAAGCAGTTGTCCGGCCTGCACGACCGAGTCGACATTCGAGAACAGGCGGCGCGTGCCCCGAACGCACGAGAGTCCGATCAATTCGAGCCGGGCCGAAACGGATTCCGGCGCAGAAGGAGTGGGCGCGACCGCGGGGCCGGGGGCAGACTTCAAGGCGAGGGGATGCAGGATCGCATTCAAGTAAGGGGCTGTCGGACTCGCGCTGTTCGCGAGCCCAACGCAACCGGCATTATCCCGGCGCCGCTAAAGTCGGTCCAAACTGAGTCACATCATCCGTGGTTCGCACAGAGCCTCAGACCTCGGCACCGCCATGCAGACTTCACTTCGATCCCTCCTTGCCGCCGGCGCAGACAACGATCCGGCGATTTCGGCCCCGTCGCGTACGACCTTGACGTTCTCCGGGCTGCGCGAACTCGTGGACGTCACGCTGGGCAGCCTGAACTCGCTGGGCATCGGTCGCAACGACCGCGTTGCAATCGTGCTCGACAACGGCCCCGAGATGGCAACCTGCTTTCTGGCCTGTGCGGCGGGCGTCACCAGCGCCCCACTGAATCCGGGCTACCGCGCCGACGAGTTCGAGTTCTACCTGAGCGACCTGCAGGCGCGCGCCCTGATCGTCGCGCGGGGCAGCGCGTCGCCTGCGATCGCCGTGGCTTCGAAGCTCGGCGTGCAGATCATCGATCTGGTGGTTGCGCCGGCTGCGCCAGCCGGCCAGTTCACCCTCGAGCCGCGAGCTATCCAGGCCAGCGCGCGCGTGCCCGACGCGGGTGACGCGCAGCCCGATGACGTCGCGATGGTGCTGCACACCTCGGGGACCACTTCGCGGCCGAAGATCGTTCCGCTGACGGTGGGCAACCTGTGCGCATCGGCAGCACACATCCGCCATACCTTGCAGTTCATGCCGGCCGACATCGGCCTGAACATCATGCCGTTGTTCCACATCCACGGGCTGATCGCCGGGGTGCTGGCACCGCTGTCGGCGGGATCGCAGGTGTTTTGCACGCCGGGCTTCAACGCGCTGAAGTTCTTCGGCTGGATGGAAGAGGCTCATCCCACCTGGTACACCGCCGTGCCGACCATGCACCAGGCGATTGCTGCGCGGGGCAGGGGGCATGGCGACACCATCCGGCGCCATCCGCTGCGATTCATCAGGTCGTCGTCGTCGTCGATGCCGCCGCAGGTCATCAAGGAGATCGAAGCCGTCTTCGATGCGCCGTTGATCGAGGCCTACGGCATGACCGAAGCCACGCACCAGATGGCCTCGAATCCCTTGCCTCCGAAGGTACGCAAGCCCGGAACCGTGGGCCTTCCCGGCGGTCCGCAGGTGGAGATCCGCGGCGAGGACGGCAGGCTGCTGGGGCCGGGTGAGATCGGAGAGATCGTGATCCGCGGCCCGAACGTGACCGCAGGCTACGAGAACAATCCGCGCGCCAACGAAGAGGGCTACGCCGACGGCTGGTTTCGCACGGGCGATCAGGGCGCGAAAGACGCCGAGGGCTACCTCAGCATCACGGGGCGCCTGAAGGAGATCATCAACAGGGGCGGCGAGAAGGTCAGTCCGCGCGAGGTCGACGAGATCCTGATGGACCACCCGGCGGTGGCTCAGGTGGTCTGCTTCGGCGTGCCGCATCCCAAGCTGGGCGAGGAAGTGGCTGCTGTCGTCGTGTTGAAGGAGGGAGTTCCTGCCACGGAACGAGAACTGCAGGCTTTCGTTTCCCAGCGCCTTGCCGACTACAAGGTACCGAGGAAGATCCTCTTCATGGATGAGCTTCCGAAAGGCGCCACCGGCAAGTTGCAGCGCATCGGTCTGGCTCAGCGACTGGGGCTCGGTTGAGCCCACGGGCAGGACGGGACACATCATGAAGATGGCGGTGGTTGGTGCCGGAGCGATCGGCGGTTACCTGGGTGCAAGGCTCGCGCTGTCGGGTGAGGAAGTCACCTTCATTGCACGCAACGAGAACCTGTCTGCCATCAACGAGCGAGGCTTCCGACTCATCCTCGAAGACGGCAGCGTGCAGCACGCGCACGGCGTTCGCGCGGTGCGGGACCCGGCCGATGCCGGCCCGCAGGATGTGGTGCTGCTAACACTGAAGGCGCATCAGGTGCATCAGGTGCTGCCGCAGCTGCGCGCGTTGTTCGGGCCGGAAACGGTCGTCGTGACGATGATCAATGGGGTGCCCTGGTGGTACTTCCATCGGCTCGCGGGCCCGTACGAGGGACTCGGCCTGACCAGTGTCGATCCCGGCGGCGTCATCGCGCGGCACATCGAGACCGATCGCGTGATCGGCAGCGTGGTCTACCCGGCCGCCGAACTGGTCGAACCGGGTGTGGTTCGGGTGATCGAGGGCAATCGCTTCACGCTGGGTGAGCTCGATGGCACGCGCACCCAGCGCGTCGAGGCGATTTCGCAGGTTTTGATGCGGGCCGGATTCAAGGCGCCGGTCAGCAGGGACATCCGCGCCGAGATCTGGATCAAGCTGTGGGGAAACCTGAGCTTCAATCCCATCAGTGCGCTGACGCACGCGACGCTGGAAGGGATCTGCCGCCATCCGCTGGCCCGCGGGTTGGCCGCCGACATGATGCTCGAGGCTCAGGGCGTGGCCGAGCGGCTCGGGGTCGTTTTCAAGATCTCGCTCGAGCAACGCCTGGCCGGGGCAGCAGCGGTCGGCGCCCACAAGACCTCGATGCTGCGCGATGTGGAACTGGGGCGTGCACTGGAACTGGAGGCCTTGGTCGGCAGCGTGGTGGAACTCGGCCGGATCACGGGGACGCCGACGCCCGTCATCAACGCCATCTACGCGGCAACGGCCTTGCTGGCAGAAACGCTTTCCGCAGCCCATGGTCGCCTGGAGGTTCAACCTTCGCGTTGATTCGGTTCGACGGACCCGGGGCGACACCGGGCCTGTGCTGTTGACGGAGTGTTTACGTGTGTCTACATTAGTTGACACATTATCTTGACAGGCGAGATTTACACCTTGCCGGTCGAGCCACCCGCCAGCAGGCACAGCCGGAGTCCGGAATGAAGCCCATCACACGCATCGAACAATCTCTGGCTGCGGCCATCGCGTCTGGAGAGGAAGAGGGCTGCCCGCCCAAGCTGGCCGGTGCGATACGGCATGCCGTGTTCCCCGGGGGCGCCCGCATTCGGCCCCAGTTGTGCCTTGCCGTGGCTCAAGCCTGCGGCGACGACGACCCGCTGTTGTCGGAAGCCACGGCCACCGCGATCGAGTTGCTGCACTGCGCCTCGCTGGTTCATGACGACCTGCCGTGCTTCGACGACGC
>JAGNWJ010000011.1:48281-58776 GCA_017986065.1 Rhizobacter sp.
TGGTCCGATTCGAGGCCGAGCGGCTCGTTCCCAAGGCGATGGCAGAGGAAGTGGTTCGCGTCGCGGCATGAGCGCGTTCGGCAGGTCCGAGCCGCAGGCGTTGCTGGAACCCGACCCGTCCTTGCTCGACCGACTGAAAGACCGCTGGTTCAGCTGGCGTGACGGTTTGGTCGGAAGCCGGCGTTTCCGGCGCTGGGCGGCAGCCTTCCCGTTGACACGCCCGATAGCGCAGAGACGTGCGCGCGGGCTGTTCGATCTGGTGGCTGGGTTCGTGTATTCGCAGGTGCTGCTGGCCTGCGTTCGTTTGCGACTGTTCGACATGCTGGCGCACGAGCCCCAGACCTTGTCGGCTTTGGCGCCGCAGCTGGGGCTCTCCGAGGATGCCGCACTGCGGCTGTTGCGTGCGGCGGTGTCGCTGGACCTGGTCGAGGAGCGCAGTCGGGGTCGTTTCGGGCTCGGACCGCTCGGTGCGCCACTCGTGGGAGATGCGGCCATCGCCTCCATGGTCGAGCACCATGCCGATTTGTACGTCGATCTGGCCGATCCTGTGGCACTGCTGCGGGGAGAAGCGAGGACTTCCGCCCTCGCAAGTTACTGGCCCTACGCGGCAGCCGACGCGCCCGATTCGTTGGAGGCCGGGCGCGTGTCGCCGTATTCGGCCCTGATGTCCGCTTCGCAGACCCTGGTGTCCGACGAGGTGCTCGACGCCTATTCATTCGACAAGCACCGGCGCTTGCTCGATGTGGGTGGTGGCGAAGGCACGTTCCTGTGTGCCGTGGCCCAGCGCGCGCCACACCTGCAGCTTGTACTTTTCGATCTGCCGGCAGTGGCCGAACGTGCACGGGTGCGATTCGCCGAACAAGGTCTGGCGGGTCGCACGACAGTCGCTGGCGGGAGTTTCTTCAGTGACCCGTTGCCCGGCGGATGCGATGTGATCAGCCTGGTGCGGGTGATCTTCGATCATGACGATGCCCGTGCCCTTCAGATCCTGAAAGCCGTTCGCCGGGCGATGCCAGACGGCGGAACCTTGCTGTTGACCGAGCCCATGGCTGGCACGCGTGGCGCCGAGGCGATGGGCGATGCGTACTTCGGCTTCTATCTGCTGGCGATGGGCAAGGGGCGGTCGCGCAGTGCCTCTCAGCTCACGGAGCTGCTGACCGCGGCCGGTTTCGGCGACGTGCGGCTGCTTCGAAATCCCATGCCGCTCCAGACCCAGGTGATCGTGGCGAGGCCGGGCCGCGTGTAAACCCTCGGCGAATCAATGTAAATGTAAATTGACAGTATGAAATGTCAGCTTAACATTACACGCACAGTCGGAGTGATCGGTAGATGAACCTGAAGCTTGTCCCACACCAGTGTTGCCATAGGGCGCTTCTGTCGTGCGCCGGAGGTCGGAGTTGAACACGATGGCCGTGGTACTCGAGCGCCCGGAGCAACTCGTGCTGAGTCGCCTCGACCTCTCCGATGCGACAGATGAGGATGTGACGGTCGATATCGAGTGGAGTGGCATCAGCACGGGCACCGAGCGCCTGCTCTGGTCCGGGCGCATGCCAGCTTTCCCGGGGATGGGCTACCCGCTGGTCCCGGGTTACGAATCCGTCGGGCGCGTCGCGAAAGCCGGCTCGATGTCGGGCCGCAGCGTCGGCGAGCGTGTCTTCGTGCCGGGCGCCAAATGCTTCGGCGATGTGCGAGGACTGTTCGGCGGCGCCGCCGCGCACGTCGTCCTGCCGGGAGCCCGCACGATCCCGTTCGCCGAGCATCTGGCCGAGCAGGGCGTTCTGCTGGCACTCGCGGCCACGGGCTACCACGCGCATTCGATGGCGGGCTTGAAGCAGCCCGATCTGATCGTCGGGCACGGTGTGCTGGGGCGCATGATCGCCCGTCTCGCGGTCGTTGCCGGCAGCTCTCCTACGGTCTGGGAAACCAATCCGGCCCGCCGCGAAGGCGCCGCCGGTTATGCGGTGATCGATCCTGCCGAGGACACGCGCCGCAACTACAGCTGCATCTGCGACGTCAGCGGTGACTCCTCGCTGCTGGACACGCTCATTTCAAGGCTGGCCCCGGGCGGCGAAGTGGTGCTTGCCGGCTTCTACGACGAGCCACTTTCCTTCGTGTTCCCGCCAGCTTTCATGCGCGAAGCGCGTATCCGCATCGCGGCGCAATGGCTGCCCAGCGATCTCGTGGCGGTGAAGGACCTGGCCGAGTCGGGCCGCCTGTCGCTGGACGGGCTGATCACACATCGATCTGAAGCAGCGCAGGCCGATACCGCCTACCGCACGGCATTCAGCGACCCGGCATGCCTGAAGATGATTTTGGACTGGAGGTCCTGTTCATGAGTACTGCTCCATCGACGCTGAGCCCTGTCAGGGACGCCCCAGTGACCATCATGATGAAAGACCTGCGTCACGAGGCTTCCGTTGAGCCTCCTGCAGTGGCCACGGGACCGGTGACCAAGGAAACCCAGATCATCGCGATCTATGGGAAGGGCGGCATCGGCAAGAGCTTCACGCTGGCCAACCTCAGCTACATGATGGCCCAGCAAGGCAAGAAGGTCCTGCTCATCGGCTGCGATCCAAAAAGCGACACGACCAGCCTGCTGTTCGGCGGCCGCGCCTGCCCGACCATCATCGAGACCTCGTCCAGGAAGAAGCTGGCCGGCGAAGCCGTTGCGATCGGTGACGTCTGCTTCAAGCGCGATGGTGTCTACGCGATGGAACTCGGCGGGCCCGAAGTCGGCCGAGGCTGCGGTGGACGAGGAATCATCCACGGCTTCGAGCTGCTCGAGAAACTCGGCTTCCACGAATGGGGCTTCGACTACGTCCTGCTCGACTTCCTCGGCGACGTCGTGTGTGGCGGCTTCGGCCTGCCGATCGCCCGCGACATGTGCCAGAAGGTCATCGTCGTCGCGAGCAACGACCTGCAGTCGCTGTACGTCGCCAACAACGTGTGCAGTGCGGTCGAGTACTTCCGCAAGCTCGGCGGCAACGTCGGCGTGGCAGGCATGGTGATCAACCGCGACGACGGCACCGGCGAGGCCAAGGCCTTTGCCGAGCACGTCGGCATTCCGGTGCTGTCGACGATCCCGGCCAACGACGACATCCGCCGCAAGAGCGCCAGCTACGAAATCATCGGCCGACCTGACTCCGAGTGGGGTCCGATGTTTGCCCAACTCGCCGAGAACGTCGGCACCTCGCTGCCGATGCGTCCGAAGCCGATGTCGCAGGACGAACTGCTCGGGTTGTTCTCTGCCGCATCGGTCGGCCGCGACGTGGTGCTCGAACCTGCAACGCAGTTCGACATGTGCGGCAAGACCGAGAGCAAGAAGGCAACGCTTGAAGTCGTCTACGACGAAATCTGACCGGCCCCGCACCATGTCCAAGACCATCCCGATCGTTGCGACCAACTCGGCGAGCGCCACGCCGCCCACCGCGCCGGGTGTCTCGTCGACGACGCTGGAGGGCGACGGCATGGGATGCCACGCCGGTGGCGATCAATTGCTGGCCGCGGCGAAGTCGGCCGGCAAGTCGGAGGTGCTGGCCCAGTACGCGAAGGACTATCCGAAAGACCCGAAAGCCGGCCCGCACGACCAGCCACAGAGCATGTGCCCGGCATTCGGTTCGTTGCGAGTCGGCCTGCGCATGCGTCGCACTGCGACGATCCTCTCGGGCTCGGCCTGCTGTGTCTACGGCCTGACCTTCACCTCGCATTTCTACGGTGCGAAGCGCAGCGTCGGCTACGTGCCGTTCAACAGTGAATCGCTGGTCACCGGCAAACTCTTCGAGGACATCCGCGAGGCTGTCCACAAGGAGGCCGACCCGGCGAAGTACGACGCCATCGTCATCATCAACCTGTGCGTTCCGACGGCCAGCGGCGTGCCGCTGCAGATCCTGCCCAAGGAGATCAACGGCGTACGCATCATCGGCATCGACGTGCCTGGCTTCGGTGTTCCGACTCACGCCGAAGCCAAGGATGTGCTGGCTGGCGCGATGCTGAAGTACGCCCGTGGCGAGGTGCAGGCAGGACCGGTTCAGGCGCCGCGCAACGGCCGCTCCGACAAGCCGACGATCGCGCTGCTTGGCGAGGTCTTCCCGGCCGATCCGGTGATCATCGGCATGATGCTGGAACCGATGGGGCTGGCATCCGGCCCTGTCGTGCCGACCCGCGAGTGGCGCGAGCTGTATGCCGCGCTCGACTGCACTGCGGTCGCTGCGATCCACCCTTTCTACACCGCGAGCATCCGCGAATTCGAAGCCGCGGGGCGGCCCATCGTGGGATCGGCGCCTGTCGGTCACGACGGAACCGAAGCGTGGCTGCAGGCCATCGGTCAGGCCACCAACACCTCGCAGGCGAATATCGATGCGGCCAAGAACCGCTTCTTGCCGGCCATTCGTGGCGCCCTGGCCAAGACTCCGATCAAGGGGCGCATCACGCTCAGTGGCTACGAGGGATCCGAGTTGCTGGTCGGCAGGCTGCTGGTCGAAAGCGGCGCCGATCTGCGCTACGTCGGAAGTGCCTGCCCGCGCACCGCCTGGAACGAGGCGGACCTGCAATGGCTGGAGTCGAAGGGCGTGCAGGTCCGCTTCCGCGCTTCGCTGGAACAGGACCTGGCTGCGATGGCCGAATTCCAGCCCGATCTGGCCATCGGCACGACCCCTGTCGTGCAGGCTGCCAAGGCCCAGAGCATTCCTGCGCTGTACTTCACCAACCTGATCTCGGCCCGTCCCTTGATGGGCCCGGCCGGTGCAGGCTCGCTGGCAACGGTCATCAATGCAGCCATCGGGAACAAGGCACGCTTCGAGCAGATGAAGGAATTCTTCGGCGAAGTCGGCGAGGGCCACTCGTCCGGTGTCTGGGAACCCTCGAACGGTGTTCCAACGGATCGCCCGGAATTCAAGGCCGATCAGCGTCGGCAGGCCGAGAAGCTCGCCCGCAAGCGCAAG
Organism: Rhizobacter sp.; assembly: GCA_017986065.1. GTDB lineage: Bacteria > Pseudomonadota > Gammaproteobacteria > Burkholderiales > Burkholderiaceae_C > PBB1. The sequence goes on from JAGNWJ010000011.1 coordinate 53,222, forward strand.
GCCGAGGAGATGATCTGATGCTGGTCCTCGATCACGATCGCGCGGGTGGCTACTGGGGCGCCGTGTACGTCTTCACGGCCATCAAGGGTCTGCAAGTCGTCATCGATGGTCCGGTCGGTTGCGAGAACCTGCCGGTAACTTCGGTGCTGCACTACACCGACGCGCTGCCACCCCACGAACTTCCGATCGTCGTCACCGGACTGGCCGAAGAGCAACTCGGGCGTGAAGGAACAGAAGGCTCGATGCGGCGGGCGCATGCGGCGCTCGACCCCGACTTGCCGTCGGTGGTGGTCACTGGCTCGATCGCCGAGATGATCGGTGGCGGCGTCACGCCGTCGGGCACCAACATCCAGCGCTTCCTGCCGCGCACGATCGACGAAGACCAGTGGCAGTGCGCCAACCGCGCGATGTTCTGGCTGTGGAGCGAGTACGGCATGAAGAAGGTGCCGGCGCGCAAACCTTATGCAGAGCGGCCGGCCGGCGAGAAGCCGCGCGTCAACATCATCGGCCCCTGCTACGGCACCTTCAACTGCCCGAGCGATCTGGCAGAGATCCGGCGGCTGGTCCAGGGCATCGGCGCCGAAGTCAACATGACCTTCCCGCTCGGCAGCCACCTGGCCGATGTGTCGCGGCTGGTCGAAGCAGACGTGAACATCTGCATGTACCGCGAGTTCGGTCGCATGCTCTGCGAGGCCCTCGACCGCCCCTATCTGCAGGCACCGATCGGACTGCACAGCACGACGAAGTTCCTGCGCAAGCTCGGTGAACTGCTGGGTCTGGATCCGGAGCCGTTCATCGAGCGCGAGAAGCACACGACCATCAAGCCGATCTGGGACCTCTGGCGCTCGGTGACACAGGACTTCTTCGGAACGGCGAGCTTCGCCGTGGTGGCCAATGACACCTACACCCGAGGCATCCGTCACTTTCTCGAGGACGAGATGGGACTGCCCTGTCAGTTCGCCATCTCGCGACTGCCCGGTGCCAAGACGAACAACGAAGAGGTCCGCCAGCTGGTGAAGGACAAGACCCCGCTGGTCATGTACGGCAGCTACAACGAGCGCATCTACCTCGCCGAATGCGGCGGAGGTTCGATGATGAAGGCGAGCTTCATACCGGCCTCGTTCCCGCTGCCGATCATCCGCCGCCACACCGGCACGCCTTTCATGGGCTACTCGGGCGCGACCTACATCGTCCAGGAACTCTGCAACGCGCTGTTCGACGCGCTGTTCCACATCCTGCCGCTGGGCACCGATCTCGATCGCGTCGAGCCGACCCTGGCGCGTGTCGACGGACAGGCGCCGAGCCCGTGGGATCTCGATGCACAGGAGTTGCTGGACGAGTACGTCCAGACCGAACCCGTGCTGGTGCAGATCTCGGCGGCCAAGCGGCTTCGCGATCGGGCCGAACGAGACGCACGCCGGGCAGGCGAGGAACGTGTCACGGCAGCCCGCGTCCTGCAGTCGCGCGAGGCGATGCGCCAGGGAGAACCGGCATGACACCTCGTGCCCGTATGCAAGCAATCAATTCGTTCAGCCAACGGCTGAACACACAGTATGTCGTGGCGTGGTGCCGCGGCTGCCTCGATCGCGCGGGCTCTGCGCGGTACCGGCCGTTTGGCCGTCCTTAAGGAGTAAATCCTATGGCTGAAAGAAAAGGCTCCATATCAGGCCTGACCGATGAAGAGGCACAGGAGTTTCACAGATTCTGGGTGCAAGGCTTTATCGGCTTCACGGCAGTTGCCGTGGTAGCGCACTTCCTGGTATGGGCTTGGCGTCCTTGGCTTTGAACTGAATCCCGGAAGGGGAATGCTATGGCTGAATCAACGAATCTCACTTTGCAGCAGATATTGAAAAAGGATTCGAAAGTCTATCTTGCGATATTTGCAGTGGGTTTCTGCTTGTTTTTGCTGATCGCCGTGTTCGCGCAAGTGATGACATGGCAGTGGCGTTCCTGGTTGCCGGGAGCTGAAGCTGAGAAATCATTGATAGGCGGGGTAAAGGGTGCTGTGTACACCTTTATGTCGCATTTACTTTAGGAGATTGATCATGTGGAGAATCTGGCGATTGTTCGACCCGCTGCGTGCGATGGTCGTGCAAGGTATTTTCCTGTTCGGATTGGCAGTAATGATTCACTTGGTGCTGTTGAGCACGTCGACCTTCAACTGGATCGACGGACCGAACGCACGAGCCAAGGCCTCGCAAGCGCAGCACGCTGCGCTGCCGGCCGGGGTCACCTCGCCCGTCGCGAAATAAAGGCAAAGGGCTTGCGCCCGCGGTAGGCGAGGCCCGGGAATCTTCCCGGCCTCGTCTTCCAGACAGATTTCAGCCCTTGGCAACCAGGTATCGCCGGGGGCTCCGAGGAGTCGCTTATGGCCACGCTCAGTTTTGAAAGAAAGTACCGCATACGCGGTGGAACCCTGGTTGGAGGAGACCTCTTCGACTTCTGGGTGGGGCCGTTCTACGTCGGATTCTTCGGCGTCACGACGATATTCTTTGCCGCTCTCGGAACCGCACTGATACTTTGGGGTGCGGCACTGGGGGGGACCTGGAATGTATGGCAGATCAATATCGCACCACCCGACCTGAAATATGGACTGGGGTTCGCGCCGTTGCGTGAAGGCGGGTTGTGGCAACTGATCACGGTCTGTGCGATAGGCGCATTCAGTTCGTGGGCATTGCGGGAAGTCGAGATCTGCAGAAAGCTTGGGATCGGGCTCCATGTGCCGATCGCTTTCTCTTTCGCCATATTCGCTTATGTCACGCTTGTGGTTATTCGGCCGGTGCTCATGGGCGCATGGGGTCACGGTTTTCCTTATGGAATACTGAGCCACCTCGACTGGGTTTCGAATACAGGTTATCAATATCTCCATTTCCATTACAACCCGGCACACATGCTGGCGATCAGCTTCTTTTTCACGACGACGTTCGCGTTGTCGCTGCACGGAGCGCTGGTCCTGTCATCCACCAACCCGAAGAAGGGCGAGGTGGTGAAGTCACCCGAGCATGAAGACACGTTCTTCCGGGACGCCATCGGTTACTCGATCGGCACGCTCGGCATCCACCGCCTCGGTCTTTTCCTGGCCTTGTCGGCTGTTTTCTGGAGCGCCGTGTGCATCGTGATCAGCGGTCCGTTCTGGACCCGGGGCTGGCCCGAGTGGTGGGGCTGGTGGTTGAACCTTCCCATCTGGCACTGATGCGGCGGCACAAGGAGACAACTCATGGCTGAGTATCAAAACATATTCACGAGCGTTCAGGCCGTCGGGCCGATCCATCACGGAATCGAACTGCCACATGGCAACGCCCCCCGAACCGGTGATGAACCGCTGATCGTTCACCTGCTCGGGCGCATCGGCAACGCGCAGATCGGTCCGGTCTATCTGGGCAGCCTCGGCGTGGCTTCGCTGATGCTGGGGATGCTGGCGTTCAACATCATCGGCTTCAACATGCTGGCCTCGGTGGACTGGAACCCGATCCAGTTCGTTCGCCAGTTGTTCTGGCTGGGCCTGGAACCTCCACCTCCGCAGAACGGACTGGCCATCCCGCAGTCGATGAACCAGGGGGGCTGGTGGCTGCTTGCAGGATTCCTGACGACTTGTTCGGTATTCCTGTGGTTCGCGCGAACCTACCGCCGCGCACGCCAACTCGGGCTGGGTACGCACGTCGCATGGGCCTTTCTCGCAGCCATCTGGCTGTTCCTGGTGCTGGGTTTCATCCGTCCTATCCTGATGGGCAGCTGGGGCGAGGCCGTGCCGTTCGGCATCTTTCCGCATCTGGACTGGACCGCGGCGTTCTCGATCCGCTACGGAAACCTCTTCTACAACCCGTTCCACATGCTGTCGATTGCGTTCCTCTATGGATCGACGCTGCTGTTCGCCATGCACGGCGCGACCATCCTGGCTGTCAGCAGGTTCGGCGGTGAGCGCGAGATCGAGCAGATCACCGACCGCGGAACGGCTTCGGAGCGCGCAGCGCTGTTCTGGCGCTGGACGATGGGCTTCAACGCCACGATGGAATCCATCCACCGCTGGGCCTGGTGGTTCGCCGTGCTGACGCCGCTGACCGGTGGCATCGGCATCCTGCTCACAGGCACGGTGGTGGACAACTGGTACCTGTGGGCCGTCAAGCACCACGTCGCACCGATGTACCCGCCCGTCTGGGCCCCTGTGATCGATCCCGCCACGCTCCAGGGAGTCAAGCCATGAACAAGCTCAGCACGATCCTGCTGAATCTGGTGCTGCTGTCCGTAGCCGCGCTCCTGTCGGGCTGCGAGCGACCTCCGATCGAGGTGGTGCAGCACGGCTACCGCGGTACCGGCATGGCCGAGATCTACAACCCGCGCACACTGGCTACACAGGCCAAGCTCAACGAGGTTCCGGCACCCATAGCCGCGGCCACGCCGGGCGGCCCTCCTGCTGCGCAGATCTACCAGAACGTGCAGGTGCTCAACGACCTGACGGTCGGTGAGTTCTCCCGGCTCATGGTGGCGATGACGGCATGGGTTGCGCCTGAACAGGGTTGCACCTACTGCCACAACGCGCAGAACTTTGCTTCGGACGAGAACTACACCAAGCAAGTCGCGCGAAAGATGTTGCAGATGACGCGCAAGATCAACAGCGACTACAAATCACACGTCGCAGCCACCGGAGTGACCTGCTACACCTGCCACCGGGGCAACAACATCCCGCAGAACGTGTGGTTCAAGGCTCCGCACGAGGCTCGTACCGACGCGTTGATCGGCGACAAGGCCGGACAGAACACCGTGTCGGTGGTCGCCAACAAGTCGTCGCTCCCAGTCGACCCGTTCACGCCCTTGCTGCTGGGCAGCGAAGACATCCGAGTCAATGGAACGACGGCGCTGCCCACCGGAAATCGCCACTCCATCAAGCAGGCCGAATGGACGTACAGCCTGATGACGCACATGTCGACATCCCTCGGCGTGAATTGCACCTACTGCCACAACAGCCGGTCATTCGCCAACTGGGCAGAAAGCCCACCTCAACGAGTGACGGCCTGGTACGGCATCCGGATGGTTCGCGATCTGAACACGCAGCACATGGAGCCGATCGAGAAACTCTTTCCACCGAACCGGTTGGGCCCAACTGGAGACGTTGCCAAAGCCAACTGCTCCACCTGCCACCAGGGTGCGTTCAAGCCGATGTATGGCGTGAGCATGCTCAAGGATCACCCCGAACTTGCAGCACAGAGGCCGGCACTCGGTGCGTCTGCGCCAGTCGCTGCGAATGCAACAGCTGAATCGGCGACGGTGTTCTTTGCTGTCGGTTCCTCCGCGCTGACTGAGGAGGCTGCGAAATCGCTGGAAGTGCTGACTCAAGGACTGTCCGGAAGCAGTTCTGCGAAGGCGGTGATATCGGGCTTCCATTCGGCAGCGGGCAACGTGAAGCAGAACCAGGAACTGGCCAAGCAGCGGGCTTTGGCAGTGCTCGACCTGCTGAAGGCGCGCGGCTTCGACACCGACCGGGTCGTGCTCGAAAGACCTCGCTCTGCCGAAGCCAATGTGTCCGGAGAAGACCCCAAGGCACGGCGGGTCGAGGTGGC
>JAGNWJ010000063.1:0-6086 GCA_017986065.1 Rhizobacter sp.
ATGCCCGGCACGAGGTTCGCGCACGAGTCGAGCAGCGCCTTGAAGCGCGGCGCGTCGGCCGGGTTGTGCAGGGACCACATGACGATGTGACGAATCATTTGCTCAATCCTTGATGCGCGAACGCAGATAGATGGCCAGCACGCCCGCCAACGTCAGGAATGCGCCGCCGATGACGATCGGCCAGCCCACCGCCGCCTCGAGCGAGAGGGTCGAGATCCCCAGCAGAAGCACGAGGATGCCGCCATAGACCAGTGGCCAGGTGATTTTCTCGAGGGTGGAAGCATTCATGGGTGATGGTGGCAGGCGCACAGGCAGCGCCCGGCAGTGTGGCACCAAGTGTCGACGCAGGCCATTCCGGCGACGGGTCGAGCCCCTGGGCCGCGCGACACGCCCTTACCCCTACCGGAGCCCGCATCCGGAGGCGTGAATACACTGGCTGCCATGAATTCAAAAGACAACACCCCGGTGGCGGACGGGCTGCCCACGCTGGCACATGGCCCCGAATGGACCTGGCGCAACAGCTTTCGAGCCCTGGGGTGCGAGTACCACGCCGAACTGGAGCCGCAACCGATGCGCGAATCGCATTGGGTTGCTCACAGCGACCCGTGCGCGAACTTGCTGGGCCTGCCCGCAGATTGGCGGTCCGACCCGCGATGGAACGCCCTGGAAGTGTTCAGCGGCAATGCACTGTGGCCCGGCATGCAGCCCCTGGCCAGCGTCTACAGCGGCCACCAGTTCGGCGTGTGGGCCGGACAGCTCGGCGACGGCCGCGCGCTGTGGCTGGGCGAGATCGACACGCAAAGCGGCCCGATGGAGCTGCAGCTCAAGGGATCCGGCCCGACGCCTTTCTCGCGCATGGGCGACGGCCGGGCGGTGCTGCGCTCGTCGATCCGCGAATTCCTGTGCTCCGAGGCGATGCACGGCCTGGGCATTCCGACGACGCGCGCGCTGTGCATCACCGGGTCGAGCCTGCCGGTGCGACGCGAGACGATCGAGACCGCCGCCGTGGTGACACGCGTGGCACCGAGCTTCATCCGCTTCGGCCATTTCGAGCATTTCGCGCAGCACGACGAGCCCGCTGCGCTGAAGCAACTGGCCGATTTCGTGATCGAGCACCACTACCCCGAGTGCCGGAACACCCCGCAGCCCTACGTCGCGATGCTGGGCATCGCGGCACGACGCACGGCGGAGCTGCTGGCGCAGTGGCAGGCGGTGGGCTTCTGCCACGGCGTGATGAACACCGACAACATGTCCATCCTCGGACTCACGCTCGATTACGGCCCGTTCGGCTTTCTCGACAGTTACGACCCAGGTCACATCTGCAACCACACCGATCACAAGGGACGCTACGCGTTCTCGCGCCAGCCGAGCGTGGCATTCTGGAACCTGCATGCACTCGCACAGGCGTTGATGCCGCTGATCGGCAACCGCGATGAGGCACTCGATGCGATCGAGATCTACAAGCCGTTCTACGCCGAGGCGATGCGTCGCCAGTTGCGCACCAAGTTCGGATTCACCACCACCGAGGCCGGTGACGCCGGGCTGATCGACTGGCTGTTCAAGCAGATGGCCTACGAGAAGACCGATCACACGATCCTGTTCCGACGGCTGTCACGCTTCAGCACCGCCGAGGGCGTCGACAACAGCGAGGTGATGGGACTGTTCAAGGATCGCAAGTTCAGCGAGATCTGGGCGAAGGCCTATGGCGATCGCCTGAGGTCCGAGTCCAGCGACGATGCCGTGCGTTCAGAGGCCATGAACCGCGTCAACCCGAGCATCGTGCTGCGCAACCACCTGGCCGAGGCTGCGATACGCCAGGCCCAGGCGGGCGACTTCTCCGAGGTGCAGCGCCTGGTGACGGCGCTGCAGAACCCTTTCGACACCAGCCACGATTCGTCGACCGATGCTGGCTTTCCGCCCGACTGGGCGCAAGGCATCGAAGTCTCCTGTTCTTCCTGAAACCGGCACGCGAGCAAGCAACCATGAAGGACGACAAGCCCCGCGAGGTGCAGAAGACCGACGCCGAATGGCGAGCCCAGCTTGATGCAACGCAGTACGAGGTCGCCCGCCAGGCCGGCACCGAGCGCGCGTTCTCGGGCAAGTACTGGGACCACTGGGAGCCCGGCCGGTACCACTGCATCGGATGCGACACACCGCTGTTCGAGGCGAGCACGAAGTTCGATGCCGGATGCGGCTGGCCCAGCTACTGCGAGCCGATCAACAGCACGGTGATCGAACGCATCACCGATCGCAGCCATGGCATGGTGCGCATCGAGGTGCGCTGCAATCGCTGCGGCTCGCACCTCGGTCACGTGTTCAACGATGGCCCCGCGCCAACCGGTGAGCGCTTCTGCATCAACTCGGCTTCGATAGACTTCAAGGCCCCTGTCTGACAGCGCGGCCCATCCATCTCGCGGATGGCCTTGAAACGCTGATTCCCACGCATCCATGAAGCTGCTGCTCGACTTCCTGCCGATCATCCTGTTCTTCGGCACGTACAAGTACGCCGAATCCCACAAGGATTGGGCTGCCGCATTCGCCACCGAGCATTTCGGCTTCATCGTGTCGGGCGGCATCGTCGGTGCGAAGGAGGCACCGGTGCTGCTGTCGACCGTGGTGGTGATCGTCGCGACCTTCGCGCAGATCGCCTACCTGTACGCGCGTGGCCGCAAGATCGACACGATGCTGTGGGTCAGCCTGGGGCTCGTGGTGGTGCTGGGTGGTGCCACCATCTGGTTCCACAACGAAGAATTCATCAAATGGAAGCCCACGGTGCTCTACTGGGCGATGGCCCTGGCACTGTGGTCCGGCCCCGCGTTGTTCGGCAGGAACCTGCTGCAGAAGATGATGGGTGATCAGGTGCGGCTGCCCGATCCCGTGTGGGCACGGCTCAATGTGGCCTGGATCGCCTTCTTCTTCTCCATGGGCGTGCTGAACCGCTACGTGGCCTGGCGCTATTCCACCGACACCTGGGTCAACTTCAAGCTGTTCGGCAGCATGGGCCTGATGATCCTGTTCATGGTCGCCCAGGGCTTCTACCTGAGCCGCCATCTCGAACCGGACGAGGCGGAATCGAACCTTCCACCCCGCTGAGTGCGTACACCGCCCCACCAGCAGCACAGGCCTTGAGCATGAGTGTTTCCGCTTCCGACATCGAATCCACTCTGCGCGCCGCGCTGAGCCCCACCGAACTGACGGTGCGCGACGACAGCCACCTGCACGCCGGACATGCAGGCGCCCGCGAAGGTCGGCACTACAGCGTCCGGCTGGTCAGCGAGTGCTTCGCCGGGCTGGGCCGCGTGGCCCGACACCGGCTCGTTTATGATTCATTGAAGCCGCAGATGCAGGCTGGAATTCATGCGCTGGTGATCGACGCGCGTGCCCCCGGCGAAGCCTGACCGCAGCGCCATCAGCGAACTACTCCCGGTCCGAACCAGCCACGCTGGTCCTGCGGACCGCCGAGCGGCAATTTTTTGCTGCGCCTCACCCGCTCCTTTTCCATACGAGTTGAAAGCCTCACTCCCATGAACAAGCCGCTCCTCACCTCCACCGCACTGGCCTCCACGCTGGTCATCGCCTTGCTGACACCGCTTCCCGCGCTGGCACAGAACCTGGCCCTCGTGAACGGCAAGGCCGTACCGAAGGCGCGCGTCGAAGCGCTGATGCAGCAGGTCACGAAGCAAGGCCAGCCGCGCACGCCCGAACTCGAGGCACAGGTGCGCGACGAGGTGGTGCTCCGCGAGATGTTCGTCCAGGAAGCCGAGAAGCGCGGGCTCGCCGCCAACGCCGAATACAAGACGCAGATGGAATTCGCCCGTCAGACCATCCTGATCCGCGAGTTGTTCACGCAGTTCCAGAGCGCCAACCCGGTGACCGATGCGGAAATCCAGGCCGAGTACGAGCAGGTCCAGAAGCAGTCCGCTGGCACCGAGTACCGCGCCCGTCACATCCTGGTCGAAACCGAAGACCAGGCGAAGGCGCTGATTGCGCAGATCAAGGGCGGGGCCAAGTTCGAGGAACTGGCGCAGAAGAACTCGAAGGACACCGGCTCGGGCGCCAACGGCGGCGACCTCGATTTCGCGAACCCCGTGTCCTTCGTGCCCGAGTTCTCCCAGGCGATGGTCAAGCTGAAGAAGGGCGAAATGACCGAGACACCGGTCAAGTCTCAGTTCGGCTTCCACATCATTCGCCTCGACGACACGCGCGAGTCGCAGCTGCCGCCGCTGGCCGAGGTCAAGCAGCAGATCCAGCAGAAGCTGGGTCAGGGCAAGATCGCAAAATTCCGCGACGACATCCGCGCAAAGTACAAGACGGACTACAAGTTCGCGAACTGATCGGCCTGGAGCTGAGGCCGGCCCTCGCTCACACGGGGGCGGTCTCTGGTTCAACCCGCCCGGCCTCGATGCGCAGCTGTCGATCGCAGCGCGCCGCCACGCCGCGATCGTGCGTGACCAGCACCAGCGTCGTGCCGGTTTCCCGGTTCAGTTCGAACATGAGCGCCATCACGCGCTCGCCAGTGGCGAAATCAAGGCTGCCAGTCGGTTCGTCGGCGAGCAGCACGTCGGGTTTCACGACAAACGCGCGCGCCAGAGCGACCCGCTGCTGTTCACCGCCCGACAGCACCTTGGGATAGTGCCTCAGGCGATCGCCCAGCCCGACCCGCGCCAGCATCTCCGTGGCGCGCGAGCGCGCATCGCCGAGCCCCTGCAGTTCAAGCGGAAGCATCACGTTCTCGAGCGCGGTCAGGTTGCCCAGCAGCTGGAAACTCTGGAACACGAAACCGACGTGAGCGGCCCGCACCGCGGCGCGCGCGTCCTCGTCGAGGCTGAAGAGGTCGGTGCCCGCCAGCCGCACCGATCCGGAGGACGGTGTGTCCAGGCCGGCGATGATGGACAGCAAGGTGCTCTTGCCCGATCCCGAGGCGCCGACGATGGCCACCGACTGTTGTCGTTGCAAAGTGAAACTGATCTCGTGCAGGATGGTCAATGAACCACCCGGGTCGGACACGCACTTCGTGATCCGGTCTACGGCAATGATGGGATCGGACATGAATACTTCGCAAAGACGATCGACAACGATGGACCCCGCCCGCCGGCGTTGGTTTCAAACCCTGTTTCACTGTACCGCGCTGATGTGTCTGGCCGGCGCGACTTCGGCCGCGCAATCGCAGACACCGGTGGCCGCGCTGGCCCACGCAGCCCAGGCTGGAAAGCCGCCTCGCCACACGGTGCTGGTGGTCGGGGACAGCCTGTCGGCCGAGTACGGGCTCAAGCGCGGCAGCGGATGGGTCGCACTGCTCGAGCAACGACTCTTCAAGGAACAGGTCTCGGCGCGCGTGATCAACGCCAGCGTCAGCGGCGACACCACGTCGGGCGGCCTTTCGCGCCTGCCGGCCCTGTTGAAGCAGCACCGGCCGACACTCGTGGTCCTCGAACTGGGTGGCAACGACGGGCTGCGCGGATTGCCGCTGGCGGACGCCCAGCGCAACCTCGCCCAGATGGCACAGGCCGCAAAGTCAGCCGGGGCACGGGTGCTGGTGGTCGGCGTGCAGATCCCGCCGAACTACGGCCGCCGCTACAACGACGAGCTGGCCGAGATGTTCGTCTCGGTGGCCAGAACCGAAGGCGCGGCGCTGGTGCCCTTCCTGATGAAGGACGTGCCCGACGAGCAATACCAGGCCGACCGCATCCATCCGATGGAGGTGGGACATCCGACGATGCTGGCCAACGTGTGGCCGGCACTGAAGCCCCTGCTGCGCTGACGCCGGCAGGCACCCGCGCTGCGGGCCGCGATGGGCGGCTTCAGTTCGCGTTGCGCCGGTCGCCCCGCGGATCGCGCCCATCGCGCGGATCGGACCGCGGGTCACTGGCCGGAGGCAGTCCCGGCCGGTCGCGACGCACGTCGCCTGCCTCGGCGCCGCGCTGCGGATTGCGGCCGCTGTCCCGCTCGGTCGACGGCTGGACAGGCGCAGCAGGCTGTTCCCGCACCGCAGGCGCCTGACGCTTCTCGTGATTCTCGCGAACCGTTTCGAACCACTGATTGCGTGTCTGCGGGTTGCGCATCAGTTCGGCGTTGTCCGGCGCAGC
>JAGNWJ010000063.1:6186-15379 GCA_017986065.1 Rhizobacter sp.
GGGAACCAGCCCCCGCCGCGCCCGATCGAGATGTCGATACTGACGCCCGGCCGGCGCACCGGCGGCCTGCCGCCGGCCCATCCCACCAGCGCCGGGGCGTAGATCGGCCGCGCGACATAACTGCCGGGCGCCCAGGCCCAGATGCTGCCGCGGTGGACCCATCGACCGTAGTGGAACGGCGCGAAACCCCACGGCGCCACATCCACCCAGGTCCAGCCCCAGGGCGGCACCCAGGTCCAGCGGCCGGTGGTGTACGGGGCCCAGCCGGCGGCGACACCACGAGGAATCCATACCGCGCCGTACTCGGGATCCTGATCCCAGCGACCATGTCGATCCAGGTCCTCGATGCCGGTCATCTCGGGAGAGACGTAGCGTTCCGACGCCAGTTCATCGCGTTCGTAGCGGTCGCGGTCGGCATTCCACAGCGCAAAGGCATCGCGCTTGGGCTCGACGATCGCGTATTGCGCCCGTGCATTCGAATCGAGCAGGAACTCGGCCCGCTGCCCGGCGGTGATCGTCAGCGCCTGGCTGCGGCCTTCGTAGTTCAACTGCCCGCTGATCACCGTGGCCTGCGTGTTGTTCGGCGCCCGGTCGAAGCGGTAGCCACCAGCGACGTCGGCTTTGAACCGGCCTTCGGCGGTCACCATCTCGAACTGCGCAGCGAGTTCGCTGTCGCGCAGGCGAACCATGCTCGAACCCCGGTGCAACTGCAGTCGCAGTCGGTCATCGTCGAGGCGCAGCACCTCGAGCTCGCTGCTCGAGTCGAGCCGCACCACCGTCGATCCGACCCGCATTTCGGCGCGACCCAGGGCGTCGGTCGAGAGCCGGTCGCCGGTGGTCAACGGCCGGTTGCGCTCGGCACTGATCCATTCGCGATCCTCGGGGCTGTAGATCCAGACCTGGCCGAGCACCTCGGACAGGCGGCCCACGCGACCGGGCGGGTCGACATCCTGAGTCGACACGGTGTAGCCGTCCTGGCTGCCGACCGGACCGGCGTCGTACGGTGGCGCGGCGCAGGCCGGCGCCTGCAGCAGCACGCCGCACATCAGCAGCGCAACGCTGCCGCGCACCGCGCGGTGTGAAGACTTATTGACGGATGTCATGGGGTTCCCCTTCATGTCACTCCACAACGGATGGGCTGGCGGGCGAGACGACAGCCTCACGCCGCAGCAACACAGCTTTACACCCGCGACACGCGCGCCGTCGATACCGGCCAGTGGCCGGGCCCCTCAGTCGTCCGCGCCAGCGTCGAGGTCGGGGAACAGCACGCTGGTGTAGCCGAACTGCCTGAAGTCGCGTACACGCATGGGATAAAGCGTGCCGATCAGGTGATCGCACTCGTGCTGCACGACGCGTGCATGGAAGCCGTCGGCTTCGCGGTCGATGGAATGGCCATGCTGATCGAAGCCGGTGTAGCGGATTCGCGCCCAGCGCGGCACCACGCCGCGCAGGCCGGGAACCGACAGACAGCCTTCCCAGCCATCTTCCTCGACGGCATCCAGTGGCGTGATGGCCGGATTGATCAGCACCGTCTCGGGAACCGCATCGGCATCGGGATAGCGGGGGTTCTGCCTGAAACCGAAGATCACCAGTGCCAGGTCGACACCGATCTGCGGCGCTGCGAGCCCGGCACCTTCGGCCGCATGCATGGTGTCGAACATGTCGGCAATCAGCGCATCGAGCTCACGAGTCCCGAATGCGGACACCGGCTTCGCGATGCGCAGCAACCTCGGGTCGCCCATCTTCAGAATTTCACGAACGGTCATCGCAGCCTTTCAAGCCTCAAGCAGAACATCGGGTGCGCACGTCACGGCACCTCGCAGCAGGCACTGTAGTTCGCGCCGTCGATCTCAAGCCAGACGCACGCTACCGAAGGTTCAGGCTTTCAACTCGACCTTTCCTTGCGGGCCCAGCAACGCAAGCAGCGCTGCTTCATCGAGCACCGTCACGCCGAGCTCGTTCGCCTTCTCGAGCTTGCTGCCCGCCTCGCTGCCGGCGACGACGTAGTGGGTCTTCTTCGACACCGAGCCGCTCACCTTGCCACCGGCCGCTTCGATCAGATCCTTGGCGGCATCGCGGGCCAGCGTCGGCAAGGTGCCGGTGAGCACGAAAGTCCTGCCGGAAACGCCCTCGACCCCCGCTGGCGCCGGATCGGCCGAGGCCGCGCCTTCGTTCTCTTCCCACGTGAGGCCGACCGCGCGCAACTGCTCGACGATCTCGCGATGGTGCGGCTGATCGAAGAAGCTGCGAACGCTGTGCGCGACCACCGGCCCGACGTCGTTGACTTCGAGCAGCTGAGCCTCGGTCGCGCAGACGATCCGCTCCAGCGAACCGAAGTGACGGGCCAGGTCCTTCGCGGTCGTCTCGCCGATGTGGCGGATGCCCAGCGCGAACAGGAAGCGCGCCAAGGTCGTGTGCTTGCTCGCCTCCAGCCCGGCGAGCAGGTTGGCCGCACTCTTGTCTCCCATGCGATCCATCGCGCGCAGCTTGGCCAGGTCCAGCGTGTAGAGCTCGGGAAGCGTGCGGATCAGGCCCGCATCGACGAGCTGGTCGACCAGCTTGTCACCCAGTCCCTCGATGTCCATCGCGCGGCGGCCGGCGAAATGCAGGATCGCCTCCTTGCGCTGCGCCGGGCAGGTCAACCCACCGGTGCAGCGCCAGTCGACCTCTCCCTCCTCGCGCCCGATCGGGCTGCCGCAGACCGGGCACGCGCCTCCGAGCCGCTGGTACAGGTCGAACGGCTCGCCACGCAGCGCCGCATCCGCAGACCCCGTCGTGTCGTGCACCACGCCGACCACCTGCGGAATCACATCGCCGGCACGCCGCACGATCACCGTGTCGCCGGCACGCACGTCCTTGCGCCGCACTTCGTCCTCGTTGTGCAGCGTCGCGTTGCTGACCGTCGTGCCGCCAACGAAGACGGGCTCCAGCCTGGCCACCGGCGTCAGCTTGCCGGTGCGGCCGACCTGGATCTCGATGCCCAGCAGCTTCGTCATCTGCTCCTGGGCCGGGTACTTGTGCGCCACCGCCCAGCGCGGCTCGCGCGTGACGAATCCCAGCCTGTGCTGCAACGCGCGGTCGTTGACCTTGTAGACCACGCCGTCGATGTCGAACGGCAGCAAGTCGCGCCTGGCCCCCATGGACGCGTGAAAGTCGACCAGACCGGCTGCGCCCTGCACCACCGCGCGCTCCGCGCACACCGGCATTCCCATCGCCGCCAGCGCATCGAGCAACGCAGCGTGCGTGGCCGGCAGGGCGCTGTTGTCGGCGCCCCAACCGCGGACCTCGCCCAGGCCGTAGGCGTAGAAACTCAGCGGTCGCCGCGCCGCGATCGCCGGATCCAGCTGGCGCACCGCGCCGGCTGCCGCATTGCGCGGGTTCACGAAGGTCTTCTCGCGCTTGTCCCCCTGCGCGATCAGCGCACGCTGGCGCTCGTTCAGTGCCTCGAAATCGTCCCGGCGGATGTACACCTCGCCGCGGACTTCGAGCACCTCGGGTGGCGCGCCCAGATCGCCGAGTTGCAGGCGACGCGGGATCTGGGCGATCGTGCGGATGTTCTGCGTCACGTCCTCGCCGGTCTCGCCATCGCCACGAGTCGCGGCCTGCACCAGCACGCCTGACTCGTAGCGCAGATTCATCGCCAGGCCGTCGAACTTCAGCTCGGCGGCGTACTCGACCGGCGGATCGGATTCGGCCAGGCCGAGCTCGCGCCGCACACGCGCATCGAAGGCGATCGCGCCACTGGCTTCGGTATCGGTCTCGGTACGGATCGACAGCATCGGCACCGCATGCCGCACCGCACTGAATCCCTCGAGCACACCGCCGATGACCCTCTGCGTCGGCGAATCGTCGGTGCGCAGTGCGGGGTTCGCGGCCTCGATCGCCTCGAGCTCCTGGTAGAGCCGGTCGTACTCCGCATCCGGGATCGACGGCGCATCGAGCACGTAGTAGCTGTGCGCATGCTGCTTCAACAGCGCGCGCAGTTCGGCCGCGCGGCGTTCGAGATCGTCTTCGATCATCGAGCAGGCTCCCGGCGCCGCGCTGACGCGCAGCAGATCAACTGAACAGGCGCCGCGCGGCCGGCGAGCCTGCGGCCAGATCGCGAGCCTGCAGTGCTTCGTAGAGGCGGACGAGTTCACCATCGATGAAGGTGAATCCGGCAGAAGTCAGCGGCTGCCCTCGGTCATCGACGACGTCGGCATCGAGATCCTGCGACAGGGCGATCGCACTCGCATGCCAGGCTGCGAACGGAAACGCGGCCGCGTCGGTCTGCGACACGTCGAAGCCCAGCGCCAGCTCGCGCAGGGCCGCTGCACCCGGATCGTCGGACAGCGCGGCCTGCGAATCGAAGGTGAGCGTCAGCACGGGAGGTGCCCCCTCCTCGGCCGCCGGCAACACGAGCCGACCTGGCAGCACGCCGGGAACGAATCCGTGCCGCGAGGCCTGCTGCACGACGTAGCCGACGCTCCACGCCGCGCTGCGGGCGCGCAGCTGCACGGACATCTGCGCATCGTGCTCGCCGGCGAACGCATCGAGCTCGCGGGCGCGTGCGGCAACGTCGAGCATGTCCGGGAAATCAGCCATCGCACCCACGGCATCGGCAAACACCTCGAGCTTCTGCACGAACTCGGAATACTCGATCTCGTTGAGCGCGCCGCTGCGGTTGGCCAGCTGCAGGCCCGCCTGCAACTCGCCGTAGCGCTGCCCGGCAACGGGAGCCTCCCACTCGCCGTTGTCGGCGTTCAGGCCCTCGATGAAGAACGGCTTGCTGCCGGCCCGTCGGCTGCCGGGCAGATGCGAGAGCACCGCGTCGCCGGTGACCGGCGCCTCGAGCGTCATCGGCACGATCACGTCGATCAGCGCATCGACGCGCGGCATCGAGCGACGCAGCTGCTGGCGACTCGGCGCCCCGTCGATCGTCAATTCGTCCCGGCCCGGCGACGCAGCGCTGGCGCCAGCGGATCGTGCGTCGCTGCGTGACCCTGCGGGCAGCGCGTCGCCCGGCGCGGCATCTTCGGCGCCGCCCATCACCGGCTCGCGCGGTTCGAAGCGCAAGTCGGCAGTCACGGCCTTCTTCGGGTCGGCCCTGCGTGCCTGCCAGGCACCGTGGGCCACCACGCCCACCAGCACGACACCGCCGAGTGCGGCCAGCGCGAGGGTCAGGTCGCCGCTCATGAACGCACCTTGCTCGCGCAGACGACGGCACCGCTCATGCCGCCTCCGCCAGGTTCACGGCTTCAGCCATGTCGACCGCGACGATGCGCGAAACGCCCTGCTCCTGCATCGTCACGCCGATCAGTTGCACCGCCATCTCCATCGCGATCTTGTTGTGGCTGATGAACAGGAACTGCGTGCCCTTCGACATCTCCTTCACCAGCTTGGCATAGCGCTCGGTGTTGGCGTCGTCGAGCGGCGCATCGACTTCGTCGAGCAGACAGAACGGCGCGGGATTCAACTGGAAGATCGCGAACACCAGCGCGATGGCCGTCAGCGCCTTCTCGCCACCCGACAGCAGGTGGATCGTGCTGTTCTTCTTGCCCGGAGGCTGCGCCATCACCTGGACGCCAGCGTCGAGGATCTCGTCGCCGGTCATCACCAGACGGGCCTGACCGCCGCCGAACAGGCTGGGGAACATGCGGCCGAAGTGCTCGTTGACCTGGTTGAAGGTGCTGCCGAGGAGGTCGCGGGTCTCGAGGTCGATCTTGTGGATGGCACCCTCGAGCGTTCCGATCGCATCCATCAGGTCGGCGTTCTGCGCGTCGAGGAACGTCTTGCGCTCGCGCGCGGTCGTCAGCTCGTCGAGTGCAGCCAGATTGACTGCGCCGAGGGCCGTGATCTCGCGATTGATGCGGTCGATCTCGCCCTGCAGCCCCTGCAGCCGAACGCCGTCGCGCTCGATGCCCTGCGAGAGCGACTCGAAGTCGACAGCCGCGGCCACCAGCTGATCGAGGTACTGCGCACCGCCGAGCTGCGCGGCCTGCTCCTCGAGCTGCAGCTTGGTGATGCGGTCGCGCAGCGGCTGCAGGCTCTGTTCATGGACCATGCGCTGCTCGTCGGCGCGCCGAAGTCGCAGGGTCAGGTCGTCATAGGCGCTGCGCTGCGCGCCCAGCGCGGCCTCGCGTTCGAGCTTCAGCGCCAGCGCTTCCTGCAGACCGACCTGGGCCGTGGCGTCGGTGAGCCGCACCAGTTCCTCGTTGAGCTGCTCCTGCGCCTGCGCGTTGCTGGCGACCTGCTGAACCGCGGTCTCGATGCCTCGCTGCAGTTCGCTGCGGCGCGCCGCCAGCGACCGCGCCGCGAACTGCGACTCCTGGGCCTGACGCTCCAGCGTGCGCAACTGCTCGCGCGCGGCCGCCAGCGCCCGCTCGGCCTGGATCACCGCGTCGTCGAGCTCGGCATGGCGCTCCTGGGTCGCCGCCAGTTCGATGTCGAGTTCCTCGAAGCGCGCTTCGCCGGTGGCGCGGCGCTCGTTGAGTTCCTCGAGTTGGGCGTCGATCTCGGCCAGTTCGTCATCCAGCTGCGTCGAGCGCGACTGCGTCTGCTCGGCCTGCTGCGACAGCCGCAACAGTTCGACCTGCAGCTGATGCGCGCGGCTTTGCGCCTCGGCCGAGTCGCGACGCGCCGTGGCCAGATGCGCGGAGGCGCCGGTGTAAGCCGCTTCGGCGCGGATCAGCGCGCTGCGCGCTTCCTCGGCGATCAGCGACTGCGCGCGCAGCTGGCGGTCGAGGTTCTCGATCTCCTGCGCACGCGCCAGCAGGCCGGCCTGCTCGGAGTCGGGCGCATAGAACGAGACCGCGTGCGCGCTGGCCGCGTGGCCTTCGCGCGTCATCAGCACCTCGCCGTGCTGCAGGCGTGAACGTGCGGCCAGCGCATCGTCGAGGCTGGCCGCGGTGTACACACCTTCGAGCCAATCGGTCAGCAACGCCTTCAGGCCGGCGTCGCCGACTCGCAGCAGGTCACTGAGCCGCGAGAGCGTCGCGTTCGATGTGGCCTGCGGCGTGCCGGCCACCGGCGGCGTGTAGAAGACCAGCTTCGCCGGCGGCGCATCGGCAGCAAAGGCACGCACCGTCTCGACCCGGCCGACCTCGAGCGCGTTGATGCGCTCGCGCAGCGCCGCCTCGAGCGCGGTTTCCCACCCCGGCTCGATGTGGATGCGGGTCCACAGACCACTCAACCCATCGAGCCCGTGTCTCGCCAGCCAGGGCCGCAACTTGCCTTCGGTCTGCACCTTGTCCTGCAAGGCACGCAGCGCATCGAGCCGGGCACTGAAATCCGACTGCCTGGCGGCTTCGGCATTGACCTCGGACTGGCGCAGGCGCCGCGCTTCATCGAGCGCCGGCACCTGCTCGCCCAGATCGGCCAGCCGCGCTTCGGCGACCTCGCGGGACTCCTCTGCGCTGGAGAACTGCTGCTTCAGGTGCTCGATGCGATCCAGGTCGGGTGCCGCGAGCTGTCGCTTCTCGCCAGCCAGCTTCTCGCGGCGGGCGACGAGCTGGCGGTTCTGATCCTCGAGATTGCGGCTGTCGCTGGCCAGCACCTGGATCTGCTGCTGGACGCCAGCGACGACGCCACGCTGCGTGCTCGCCGCCGACTGCGCGCCGCGCACCGCCTCCTCGAGACCGGGAAGCCGGTCGGCCTGCTCCTCGGCCTGTGCGGCCAGGACCTCGCTGTGCTCGTCGGCGCTGACCATCTGCTCGGCCAGTTGCTCGAGCTCGGCCTCGGCCTGGGCACGACGGTCGGCCCATTGCGCGGTCTGCAGCGACAGTTCGGCGAGCCGCTGCTCGGCGCGCTGCCGACCTTCGACCACATAGCGGATGCGCTCCTCGAGCCGACTGACTTCGAGCGAGGCCTCGGCCAGGCGCCCCTGCGATGCGTGCAGCTCGTCGCTGGCAGCGTAGTGCGCCTGGCGGATGGTCTCGAGCTCGGCCTCGCCCTGGCGCAATTCGGCCACGCGGGCCTCGAGCGCGTTGACTGCGGTGGCGACTTCCTTCTCGATGCGCTGCTGCTCGCCGGCCGCATCCCGGTGGCGCAGGAACCACAACTGATGCAGCTTCAGGGTGCCGTCGTCCTGCAGGCTGCGGTAGCGCCCGGCGACCTCGGCCTGCTTCTCGAGTTTCTCGAGGTTGCCGTTGAGCTCGCGCAGGATGTCGTCGACGCGGGTGAGGTTGTCGCGCGTGTCGCGCAACCGGTTCTCGGTCTCGCGGCGGCGCTCCTTGTACTTGGACACGCCAGCCGCCTCTTCCAGGAACAGGCGCAGTTCCTCGGGCTTGCTTTCGATGATCCGGCTGATCGTCCCCTGGCCGATGATCGCGTAGGCACGCGGGCCGAGCCCGGTGCCGAGGAACACGTCCTGCACGTCGCGCCGACGCACCGGCTGGTTGTTGATGTGGTAGCTGCTGCTGCCGTCGCGGGTCAGAACGCGCTTGACGGCGATCTCGGCGAACTGGTTCCACTGGCCACCGGCACGGGCGTCCTCATTGCTGAACACGAGCTCGACGCTGGCACGACTGGCCGGCTTGCGCTGGCCCGATCCGTTGAAGATCACGTCCTGCATCGATTCGCCGCGCAGCTCGGACGCCTTGCTTTCACCGAGCACCCAGCGCACCGCGTCCATGATGTTCGACTTGCCGCAGCCGTTCGGGCCGACCACGCCGACCAACTGGCCGGGCAACTGAAAGTGGGTGGGGTCGGCGAACGACTTGAAGCCGGACAGCTTGATGGAATTCAGACGCATGTACGAGAGCGGATTCCGGTGCGAACCGCTATCGGCATGCGCACATAAGTCGTTGATTTATTTGAGAAAACATCGAATTAATCGAGCTCTCCACGGCCTGCGATGATAGCATCGAGACCGTGAAAAACGACCGCAAGGCGGCCTGGACATGAAGACGTGGCTGAATCGCTTGCTGGGCTCTGAACCGGCCCGCAAGACCCCCCAGAAATCAGCGCCGGTGACGCTGCCGGCCAGCACGGCAAAGCCGGCTGAAGCAGGCGCGGGCTTCGCCGTGCGGCGCCCCCTGGTTGCCGCCAACGGCAACGTCGCCGGGTTCGAGTTCTGCCTGCCCGCCTCCGTGGAGGAGCGCCTGCGCCGCAAGGCCGACCCGATCGCCCAGGGCGCGCATGCGCTGGCGTTGATGTCATCGATGCGCTCCACCCTGGACAACGGACGCGTTGCGCTCGCGACCCTCCCGATGGC
>JAGNWJ010000141.1 GCA_017986065.1 Rhizobacter sp.
ATCACGGTGCTCGACAGAGCGGGTCTCGAGCAGCGCGCCTGCGAGTGCTATGGCGTGGTCAGCAACGAATACGACCGACTGCTGAGCGAGCGCGCGGCGGCCTGAACCGGCCGCCGGGCCCGGCGATCGCGAAACATCCTGTTGCAAGGCGGGAACCAACAGGGGCCAGACCGACTCAGCAGTTGCGGCGAGAGGTGCCGGTGCGCCTCTATCATTCGCTTTGCCGTCATGGATGCCACCGCAACCACGGCAAGAAGCAATCCGAACATTGCCCATGCTCCGACCGATCACTGCCGTTTTCGCCCGTTTCTCCGCTGCTGTGTTCGTCGCACTGGCCTTTTCGATGGCTGCCGCGCCTGTGGCGCGCGCCCAGTTCCGCGTGGAGATCTCCGGTGTCGGTGCCGCCCAGGTCCCGATCGCCATTGCCAAGTTCCGCGACGAAGACCGGCAGAGCCAGCCGCTGTCTGCGATCGTGCGTGCCGACCTCGAACGCAGCGGGCTGTTTCGCGGTGTCGATGCGCCGGGCGTGCTCGACGAGTTGCGCACGCCGGCGATGGCCGAATGGCGCACCCGCGCAGCCGATGCCCTGGTCGGCGGATCGGTGACGAAGCTGGCCGACGGCCGGTTTGACGTGCGCTTCAAGCTGTGGGACGTCGTCAAGGGCAGCGAACTCGGCGGCCAGAGCACGGTGGTGGACCAGGCCGACCTGCGACTGGCAGCCCACCGCATCGCCGACTTCATCCACGAGAAGCTCACGGGCCAGAAGGGCGTGTTCTCGACGCGCATTGCCTACGTGACCAAGGTCGGCAACCGTTTCACGCTGCGCATTGCCGATGCCGACGGCGAAGGCGGGCAGGTCGCGCTGAACAGCACCGAGCCGATCATCTCGCCCGCCTGGTCTCCCGATGGCCGCGAACTGGCCTACGTGTCGTTCGAGAGCCAGAAGGCGGTTGTCTATGTCCAGGAAGTGGCGAGCGGCAAGCGCCGCGCCGTCGCGAACTTCCGCGGCTCGAACAGCGCGCCGGCGTGGTCGCCCGATGGGCAGACACTCGCGGTGACGCTGTCGCGCGATGGCGGTTCGCAGCTGTACCAGATGGGCCGCAACGGGGACAACGTTCGCCGACTCACGCAGAGCATCGGGATCGACACCGAGCCGGTCTATTCGCCGGACGGGCGCAGCGTCTATTTCGTCAGCGATCGCGGAGGCGGCCCGCAGATCTACCGTACCTCGGTCAATGGGGCGGCGGTCGAGCGCATCACCTTCACCGGCAGCTACAACATCAGCCCGGCGATCAGCCCCGATGGGCGCATGCTGGCCTACATCTCGCGTCAGGGCAACGGGTTCAAGCTCCACGTGCAGGACCTGTCCGGTGGCGCTCCACAGGTGCTGAGCGACACCACCGACGACGAGAGCCCGAGCTTTGCGCCGAACGGGCGGCTGATCATCTACGCATCGCGCTCGCAGGGCCGCGATGTGCTGATGACGACCACCCTCGACGGCAAGATCCGCGCGCGCCTGGTGTCCTCCAACGTGGATGTGCGCGAGCCGGTATGGGGCCCTTTCGGGCGCTGATGCCGCAGACTGCTCGCAACGTTGCCTGCTTCGGATACCCACTGTTTTCTGTTCACTTCGACAAAGGAAAAAACCATGACCCCCTTCCGCCTTCGTGCCTGCGCCCATCAACGGTTGCTCTGGACCTCCCTGTGCGCGGTCGCCCTGGTGGGCTGCGGCTCCAACGTCAAGCTCGACGAGAACGCGCCCCCCGTGGAAAGCCGCAGCGGCACCGCTGTGAATCCCGATGGCAGCGCCGGAGCTTCGTCGGGCGGCACGTCGCAGTCGCAGGTGACTCCGGTCGACCTGACCAAGGGCGCGGCTGGCGATGCGGCGAATGCGGCCAACCGCATCGTCTACTTCGACTTCGACAGCTATGTCGTGCGTGACGACGCGCGTCCGGTGATCGACCTGAATGCCAAGGCGCTGGCCGCCAACAAGGCGAAGAAGATGTCTGCCGAAGGGCACACCGACGAGCGCGGCGGTCGCGAATACAACCTCGCACTCGGCCAGAAGCGCGCTGAAGCGGTGGTGCGCGCGCTGACGTTGGCGGGCGCCGCCGACGGCCAGGTCGAGGCGGTCAGCTTCGGCAAGGAGCGTCCGGCCGTCGTGGGTTCGGACGAAGCGGCCTACGCGAAGAACCGCCGCGTCGAGCTGGTCAGCCGCTGAGGTCGCCGGCATGAGTCGGCCGAAGCCACTGCCGCATCGTTTCTGGTTTTCTGCGTGCCTGCTGATGGCGCTGTCGGCGCCGGCAGCGCACGCCGGGCTGTTCGATGACGACGAGGCGCGCCGCGCGATTCTCGATCTGCGCCAGAAGCTGGAGCAGGGCAACGAGGCGCAGCGTGCACGTCAGGCCGAGCTCAACGCGCAGATGACCGAGCAGATCGGGCAGTTGCGCAGCAGCTTGCTCGACTTGAGCAACCAGCTCGAACTGATGCGCACCGAGAACGCTCGCCTGCGCGGTCAGGTCGAGCAGCTGGCGCGCGAAGCGAGCGAGTTGCAGGTCCAGATGAAGGACCTCAAGGAGTTGATGCAGGGTCTCGATGACCGCACGCGTCGCCTGGAGCCCCAGAAGGCATCGGTAGACGGCAAGGACTTCATGGCCGACGCCGAGGAGATCCGTCAGTACGAGGCCGCGATGACGCTGGTGCGCAGCGGCGATTTCGCGGGCGCTGCAACGGCGCTGGCGGTGTTTCGCAGCCGCTACCCGGCCAGCGGATACGGCCAATCGGTGCTGTTCTGGCTCGGCAACGCGCAGTACGGCAAGCGCGACTACCTCGAGGCGATCTCGTCGTTTCGCGGGTTTGCGGGAAGCTATCCTGGTGATCTGCGTGCACCCGAGGCCTTGCTGGCCGTGGCCAACTGCCAGTTCGAGCTGAAGGACGTGAAGTCGGCCCGCAAGACCCTCGACGAGTTGTTCAAGGCCTACCCCGACTCCGAAGCAGCGCAGGCAGGCAGACAGCGGCTGGCTGCGCTGAAGTGAACGAGTCGGCCGTTCTGCTGCCGCGTTGATCGAACGGTTCGCATGACCGACGACGCCGACCTGGAGCGCCGCTTCGGCGGGCTGCGGCGCCTGCATGGTGATGCCTCCTACCAGCGGTTGCGCGCAGCTCGCATCGCGGTCGTGGGACTCGGCGGAGTGGGCTCCTGGGCGGCCGAGGCGCTGGCGCGCAGCGGCGTGGCAGAACTCACCCTGATCGACCTCGACCACGTGTCCGAGGGCAACATCAATCGTCAGATCCAGGCCACGGGGCAGACGATCGGACAGGCGAAGGCCCAGGCGCTTTGCGAACGGCTCGCGGACATCCACCCGGGCTGCGTCCTGCGCCCGATCGAGGCTTTCGTCGACGCCGAGAACTGGCCCGCGCTGCTGACGCACGAGATCGACGTGCTCGTCGATGCGTGTGATCAGGTTCGCGCGAAGGCCACGCTCGCTGCCTGGGCGCTGGCCACCCGAACCGCTTTTGTCACGGTGGGCGCTGCGGGCGGCAAACGACTGCCTCAGGCGGTCGAAGTTACCGATCTCTCGAACACCACGCATGATCCGTTGCTGGCCTCGCTGCGTCAGCGCTTGCGCCAGCACCATGGCGCCGCCCGAAGCGGTCGCATCGGCGTGAACTGCGTCTACTCGCGTGAGGCCGTGCACCAGCCAGAGCAGTCGTGCGAGATCGAGGGCAACCTCAACTGCCATGGCTACGGCTCGAGCGTGACCGTCACGGCGACCTTCGGCATGGTGGCCGCCAGCGAGGCGATTCACGCGTTGCTTGCTCAGTGAGCGGCGGCAATCGGCCGTGCCGAGCCCCGAAAAATCGGGCTATACTTATGGGCTGCTCGGGGGTTGTTAGCTCAGTTGGTAGAGCAGCGGACTTTTAATCCGTAGGTCGTGGGTTCGAGCCCCGCACAACCCACCACCGTCACGTACAGGTTTTACCGGCACATCGAAATGTCGGGCTCTTAGCTCAGTTGGTAGAGCAGCGGACTCTTAATCCGTAGGTCGAGTGTTCGAGTCACTCAGGGCCCACCAG
>JAGNWJ010000142.1 GCA_017986065.1 Rhizobacter sp.
GCGGCCTCGGTCCGGGCGGGCGGCACGACTCCACCCCACTGCAGGGGTGTCAGCATCTCAGCCATGAACCATGGGTCCTCTCAAGCGCTGGTGTGAATTCCGCGAGGCTCTTCCCGGAAGGTCCGCGATGGATGCCTCACCTGGCCGATGATCGGGGCGCCCCGGCTCGCTTCAAATCGAGAAATGCGGCGCCCGAACCGCCCTGTTCGACGGATCGCGGGCACCGATGGCGTCACTGGTTGCTGGTCGATCGCACTTCCTCGATCGTCGTCACGCCGGCGAGCACCTTGTCGATGCCGTCCTGGCGCAGCGTGCGCATGCCTTCCCGCTGGGCCACCATCTTCAGCGCCTCTGCGCGTTCTCCGGTCTGCACCATGCGGCGCAGGTCGCGCGAGATGACCATCAGTTCGTGCAGTCCCGCGCGGCCCTTGAAGCCGGTGTGGTTGCAGTGCTTGCAGCCGGGGCTGTGGTACCTGACCAGCCGGCCGTTGCTGCCGTGCTGTTCGGTCCATTGCGCCAGCAGCGCGTCGCGGCCGGGTTGTTCGGGCGCCTCCAGCTCGAAGGCATGCAGGTAATCGTCGAGCAGTTCATCGATCTCGGCCGGCGTGGCCGGGCGGCTCTGGCGGCATTCAGTACACAGCCGGCGCACCAGTCGCTGTGCCAGCACCGCGAGCAGCGAGTCGGCGAAGTTGAACGGGTCCATGCCCATGTCGAGCAGGCGCGTCACCGTCTCGGGTGCGCTGTTGGTGTGCAGCGTGCTCATCACCAGGTGACCGGTCAGAGAGGCCTCGATCGCCATCTGCGCGGTTTCCTCGTCACGGATCTCGCCGACCATGATCACGTCCGGGTCGGCGCGCAGGAACGCGCGCAGTGCCTTCGCGAAGGTCCAGTCGATGCGCGGATTGACCTGCACCTGACGCAGCCCGGGCTGGGTGATCTCGATCGGATCCTCGGCCGTCCAGATCTTGCGCTGCGGCTGGTTGATGGCGGCCAGTGCCGAGTGCAGCGTGGTCGTCTTGCCCGAGCCGGTCGGGCCCACGCACAGCACCATGCCGTAGGGACGCTCGATCGCGGCTTTCAGCTGCTCGAGATTGCGTGCCGACATGCCGAGCTGCTCCATCGGGATCGGCCGTGCCGACACCAGGATGCGCATCACCACGTCCTCGAGGCTGTTGTTGGTCGGGATCGTGGCCACCCGCAACTCGATGCGGTGCTGCGACGAGAAGCGGGCGAAGTTGATCTTGCCGTCCTGCGGCTTGCGGCGCTCCGAGATGTCGAGGTCGCACATGATCTTGATGCGCGCGATCAGCGACGAGCGGTAGTTCGGCGGCAGCTCCAGGTAGGTGCGCAGCACGCCGTCCTTGCGGAATCGGATGCGGATCTTCTCGCGACCCGGATAGCTCTCGATGTGGATGTCCGAGGCGCCTTCCTTGTAGGCCTCGATGATCATGTTGTTGATCAGGCGCACCAGCGAGTTGTCCGACTGCTCGATCGGCCGGTCGTCGGTGATGGAGTCGTCGTTCTCGCGCTCCAGCGTCTCGACCAGCTGGTCGGTGCCCATCGGCTCGATCACCTGCGTGTCCTGCCCGAAGTCGCCCTTGTGGCGTCCCGACGCGACCGCGCCGATCTGCTCGTAGACGGCGTGGATGCGCTGGTCGATCGAGCGGCTCTGGGCCAGCACCGGCAGCACCTTCGTCTGCACCGAGAACTCGGCTTCCTCGACCGCCGTGTGCAGTCGGGCCGGATCGTCGATCGCGATCACCACCCGGTTGTCGCGCATCAGCAAGGGCAACACCCTCAGCCGCGTGGCAACCGCGTACGGCAGCTTGCGCAGCGCCTCGCTGTCGACCGGGAACGCGTCGACGTCGACCAGCGGATAGCCCATCTTGCGCGCCATCGCCACCTGCAGGTCGGCACGCGACACGATGCCGTTGCGCACCAGGATCTCGCCGAGTGGAACGGCGCGATCTTCCTGCTGCTGCTTCAGCGCTTCCTGGAGCTCCTCCTCGCTGACCAGTCCCATGGACAGCAGTGCTTCGCCGATGCGCACCATCGGCATGCGAGCCTGCTGATCGAGCGCTCGCGTCAGCTGCTCGGGCGTGACGATGTTGCGGGAGACCAGGATGTCCCCCACCTTCTTGTTGCGCAGTTGTGCCTGCTGCGCTGCGGCCTGCTCGACCTGCTGCTGCGTGGCCGAGCGCTGCTCGACCAGCAGCTCGCCGATGCGCGGGCCCAGTTCGAAGCTGCTGAATGCGGCGGCCGGAACGAACATCCGGGTGACTCCCTGGATGGCGCCGGTCTTCGAGCTGTCTTGCGGAGGAAACAGGAACAGGCCGAAAGGCGTCTCCACATGTCCGAGCGTCGAGCCGACCAGCTCGCCGCCCTGCTTCCAAGTGATCCTGAATGCGGTGGCCGTGCCGGGGGCGAGCAGCAGTGCCGCCGGGTCGTCCTGGTCGATGGAGGGTGCGGTCAGCGGCTGCGTCAGGCACAGGCAGCGGAATTGATCGAAGCGCAGCGGCAAGGTCGTGCGCGAAGGCGGCAACTGCACCAGCGCGGCGCCCTGATCGGGATGCAGCGCGCTCAGCTGGCCGTCCATCAGCTTGTCGTTCAGACCGGTGATGGTGCAGGCGAGCGCTTCGGTCTGCGGTTGCACCTGGGGGTAGGCCGCGAACGGGGGGGACGGCCAGCAGAAGGCCGTCGGATGGCCTGCGGCGGACCCTTCCGGTGGTCGGTCTCCGCCCCAGTGCAGCGGTGTCAGCATCTCGGCCATGTCGTCCTCGGCGTGGTTCAACGGAATTTCACGCCCGATGATCCGTGCGATGGCGAGATCGCAACGCCGCGATTAGCAGGGTGCGGGGCCCCCAGATCCGCGCTTTGCCGGTGGTGGGGCTGGTGGAACCTGTTTCAGGCGCGGCGCGTAATGAGTCACCGGCGGCCTGGCCGTGGCTGGTGATCTCGTGGAACGGGGGTTCGAGGGCCGGGCGCGCGCGCCCGGGGGAATCCTCAGCGCTGCATCAGCTTGCGGGCGAGCCTCAGAACCGACCACGCGGACAGGGCCACGCGCGCGATGCGCCAGCCGAATCGGCGCCGCCGCGCCAGCAGCAACAGCAGCGGGATGCCGGCCGCGGCTGCCGGGGCGAGCCACGAACGCGATCGGTCGACCGCTGCCGTGAGACTGGTGAGTGGAGCCGTGCTGGCGTGCCACTGTGCTCGAAGCGACTCGCGCTGCGACGCAGCGCGCAGCGACAGCAGTTCGCGTCGCAGCGCCAGCTCGGCCAGTCGCACGTCGTTGTCCATCAGGGCTCCGCAGGCGGGTTCGACGAGGCACGCAGTGCGGCGATGTCGCGCTGCAGTTCGGCCACCGTGACCGACATGAATGGCGGCCGGCTCGCGGCACGAGCGCGCCAGCGGTTCACGGAGATCCATGTACCGCCGACGTAGGCCAGCGCCAGCCCACCGACGGTGAGCAGACGATGGCTGTCCCACATCGCCACGACGACGAATGCGGTGCACATCACGAGCGCCATGCCGAAGAGCATCAGCGTGATCACCGCCGAGATCAGCAGCCCGACCAGCCGCAGCCGCTCTTCCTCGAGTTCGGTCGTGGCCAGTTCGAGCCGCGTGGCGCCGATGTCGAGCAGCAGCGCCAGCAGAGATCGCACCGAATCGAACATGCGCAGGATCTGCGTTGTCCGCTCAGCGGCGGGCGATCAGCATGCCGATCAGCAAGCCGACCCCGGCGGCCACGCCCATCGCTGCGTAGGGATGCTCATGCACTGCCCGGTCGGTGACACGTGCGGCGTGCCGCGCATTCACCATCGCGGTCTCCTCGAGTCGCTGCAATTCGTCCTTGGCGCGCACCAGCTTCTCCTGGGCACGCTTGAGCAGGGTGGCGTATTCGTGGCTGGCGGCGGCACCAGCACCTTTCAGCAACGACTCGGCCTCGCCCACCGTCTGCTTGAGTGCGTCGGCGAGTTCGTCACGGGTGGCTTGCAGGCTGGCGGCGGCGGTATCGATCTGGCTCATGGGGAGTCTCCCGGT
>JAGNWJ010000143.1 GCA_017986065.1 Rhizobacter sp.
CAGCCACTGCACCTGTCCCTGTCCCGCGTCGTCGATCCGGTGCACGAACGGTGCGACTTGAGTCTCGGGCAGGCTGATCCAGAGCTCGACGCTGTCACCGTGCTTCACGTCCAGCAGCGTGTGGCCGGCTGAGTGAATCTCTCGCCGCAGCAGGCCCTCCAGCGCATAGGGCACGCTGCAGCGCAGGGTCTGCAAGCGCTGCAGCGGCACCTTGACTGCGCCGATCAGGGCCTGCGCGACGGCATCGGTGTAGGCGCGCAGCAAGCCGCCGGCGCCGAGCTTCACTCCGCCGAAGTAGCGCACCACCGTGGCCAGCACGCCATCGAGATCCTGGTGTCGCAGCACGTCCATCATCGGCCGACCCGCGGTGCCTCCGGGCTCACCGTCGTCGACGGCCGCCGACTGCCCGCCGGCGAGCAGCGCCCAGCACACATGCGCCGCACCAGGGTGTTGTGCGCGCAGGGCCGCCACGACGGCGAGCGCTTCGGTGCGGCCCGGGATCGGCTGCACGCACGCGATGAAACGGCTCTTGCGGATGAGCTGCTCGCTGTGCACGGGGGTTTGCAGGGTGTAGGGCATCGGTCGCAAGCCTACCCGGACTCGACGTCTCTTCGGCCTGCCAGACACGGGGGGCCGCGAAGCAACGACAATGCGGGCCGCGCCTCGCAGGCTGTCCCGCTGGGGGAAGGCCGTGCGGCAGGCGCGCAGTCAACGGGTTAGGAGATCCGACTTGAACCTGATGGTGCCGATCACGTTGTTCGACGAATTGTCCGAGTCGATCATCAAGTCGACCGGGACGCTCGACCTCGCCAGTGGCGAGATCCGCGCGATCCAGTACGAGGACCACGACCTCGACACGCAGGGCCTGCCCGCCGACGACGAGGACTACGAGTTCACCTCGGGCATGCTGTCGCACCGCGGCAAGGAGATCGAGTTCCGCGTCGATGTCGACGTGCTGACGGGCAAGTACTCGGTCACCCCCAGCGAACTGCTGGAACTGAAGGGCCGCGCCGCCAAGCTGTTCACTGCGCCGCCGGGCTGAGCGAGCCGTCTCGCCGGCGCCTCACCAGTCTTCCTTGACTGCCAGCGCCATGTCGCGGCCTGCGGCGTGGCGTGCTGCCAGGCCGGCAGTCAGCGTGCCCGCGGCGATCACGGCGGAGCAGAGTGCGGCCAGACGCCCCCAGGGCAGCATCAGGTCCATCGTCCAGTGGAAGCTCTGCGGGTTGACCACCTTCACCAGCACCACGCTGACTGCGAGGCCCAGCGCCAGGCCCAGCAGGGCTCCGGCGGCGGTCCAGACCGCGCCTTCGGCGGTCACCACCGTCAGCACCTGCCGCCGCGTCAGCCCGAGGTGGGCAAGCAAACCGAATTCCTTGCGGCGCGCCAGCACCTGTGCCGAGAAGCTGGCCGCGATGCCGAACAGCCCGATCGCGATGGCGACGCCCTGCAGCCAGTAGGTGACGGCGAAGCTCCGGTCGAAGATGCGCAGCGAGATCGCACGGATCTCGCCGGGCGACGCGAACTCGAGCAACTCGCCGTCCATGCCGTGCCGGCCTGCCATCGCGCGCAGCTTCTGTTGCACCGCACTCGGGTCGGTGCCCGGTCGCAGCCAAAGCGCGAGGTCGTTGATGCGCACGTCGCCGGTCAGCGTCTGCCAGTCGTCCGAAGCGATCGCGACCGCCCCGTGCTGCCGCGCATAGTCGCGCCACACGCCGCGCACGAACACGCGGGCTCGCTGCCCGGTCGGCAGTGGCAGCATCAGCCGCGTTCCCGGTGAGGCACCGTACAGCGCCACCATCGCTTCGCTGACGTAAGCGGCGGTTTCGCCCGCGGGCAGGGCGACCAGATCGCCCACCAGCGGCAGTGAGCGTGCCGGCTCGGCCAGCGGCCGCGCGATCAGCGCCACCGCCGGCTGGGCCGGATCGATCTGCACCGACGAGACGCGCAGCGTTTCGACGCGAATCACACCATCGACGTGGGCGGCGTCGCGCACCCAGCCCGGTGCCAGCGTGATCACGTCGCTGCCGCCGGTCGAGGCACCGGCACGCGCATACAGGTCGGCGGGCAGCACGGTGTCGAGCCAGGCCGTGATCGAGTCGCGGAAGCTCGCGACCATCACCGTCAGCGCGACCGAGAGCGCGAGGCTCGCGACCACGCCGGCCACTGCGACGGTGGCAGTGCTGCGCAGGTGGCGCGCGCGCTCCACGGCCAGCAGCGCCAGCGCCTGCTTTGGCGGAGCAATCGCGCGCAGCAGCAACCCGACGCCGAGCGGCACGCAGACGATGCCGCCGAGCAGCAGCAGGGCCACCGACAGGTAGGCGGCGAGTGGCATGTCGAAGATCGGCGGCAACAGCAGCAGAGCCAGCGCCACCGAGATCAACGCCGGCCCGAACCAGGCCACGGCTTCGAGATCACTGGCGTCCCCGAGCCCCTTCAGCGCCTGCGCCGGTGCCAGCCGCTGCGCTGCGCGCGCCGGCAGCCAGCCGCCAACGAGCGCAGCGACGACGCCCAGTCCGCCATACAGCAGCGCCGCTGTCACGCTGAAGTGCAGCGTCGGCGTGACGCCGGGAAAGTAGCCGCCGCCCAGGTCGCCCGCCAGCAGCTGCAGTGCCGCTGCGGCCAGCGCGGTGCCGAGCGCCAGCCCGAGCACGCTGCCGGCCACGCCGATCAACGCCGACTCGGCCAGCACCAGCCGCAGCCGCTGGCTTGCGGAGAGCCCCAGCACGCCGAGCAGTGCGAACTGCGGCTGCCGCTGCGCGACCGACAGCGACAGGATCGAGAACACCAGGAACGCGCCGGTGAACAGGGCCACCAGGGCCAGCACCGTCAGGTTGACGCGGTAGGCGCGCGATACGTTCGAGATGCGCTGCGCTGCTTCGTCGGGCGATGCCGCGCGCACGCCCTGCGCGGCAAAGTCCTGCAGCGCCAGGGCCGCCACGACTTTGCGGCGATCGGCGCCTGGCTTCAAGCGCACGTCGATCCGGCTCAATTTGCCCAGCATGCCGAACTGAACCTGCGCGCCTGCGATGTCCATCACCGCGAGCGGCGGGCCGCCGGCCGCGACACTGCCGTGCACGCGCAGGGCAACGATGCCGTTCGGCGTCTGCAGGCGCAAGGTGTCGATCCGGCCGAGCCGCTGCCGAGCGGCGGCGTTCAGGGCCACGGCGTCCGGGTCGAACAGGCCGAGGCGATCGGGCTCGCCTTCGCTTTCCCGGGGTGCTGACAACTTCGGCAGCAGCGCTGGCGACAGCGGCGCCGCGACCAGCGCGTCGATGCCGAGCACGCGCAGCGGCACGCGTTTCGTCACGCCCTGTGCGTCGTTCGTCAGCGCCTGTGTCTCGATCTCGACCACCGGGCTGGCGAGCGCGATGTCCGGGTGCTTCGCGACGCGCTCGTACAGTGTTTCGTCGAAGCCGCCGCGCTGGCCGCGCAGCTCGAAATCGGGCTGGCCGTTGATCGATCGCACCGCCGCGCTGAACTCGCCGAGCGCCGACTGGTTGATCAGCTGCACCGAGAAGGCAAGCGCCACGCCCAGGGTGACCGCCAGCAGCGCTGCCGCCTGGCGCCACGGGTGGTGCCGCCACTCGGGCCAGGTCAGATGCGTCAGCAGCGCGAGCATGCGGTCAGCCTGCAGGCGCGCGTTCGGCTTCCACGATGCCCGCAGGGGTCAGCGTCAGCACCCGGTCTGCGCGCGCCGCTGCTGCGCGCGAATGCGTGACCAGCACGCACGCCGCACCCTGCTGGCGCACCTGCGCCGACAGCAGGTCCATCACCTTGTCGGCAGTGGCCGGGTCGAGGTTGCCGGTCGGCTCGTCGGCCAGGATCAGCTGCGGTCGATGCACCAGCGCGCGTGCGATCGCGACGCGCTGAAGCTGCCCGCCCGACAGCGTCTGCGGCAGGCGGTCGGCCAGCGCGTCCAGGCCGACCGCCTGCAGCACCTCGTGCACGCGCGCTGCATCGGGCTGGTGCTGCAGCAGCAAGGGCAGGCCGATGTTGTGTGCGACGCTCAGGTGCGGCAGCACGTGGAAGGC
>JAGNWJ010000144.1 GCA_017986065.1 Rhizobacter sp.
CTTCTATGACGAGTACAACGCGGTGCTCGACATGCCGGCCGAGTACTACCTCGACACGATCCGTGTCGTCTTCCAGGACTTTGCGCTGGTCAACGGCACCTGGGAAGTTCACGGCGAACCCGTTCGCCCGCAGGACATCAAGACGACCGCGCTGCTGACCGTGGAAGGCGAAAAAGACGACATCTCCGGCGCCGGGCAGACGCGCGCGGCCCATGGACTGTGCACCGGCATCGACCGCAAGCTGCAGTTCCACTACGACGCGATCGGAGCCGGCCACTACGGCATCTTCTCCGGCCGCCGGTGGCGCGAGAACGTGTACCCCGTCGTGCGCGACTTCATTGCATCGCATCAGGTTCGCCAGACCGCCGCACCGGCAAAGGTGCGGGCCAAACCGGTAGCGAAGCCCGCGGCCAAGGCGACCGCAGCCGAGCCTGCCCTGAAACTGGGGCCGACTTCGCCAGCCGCACGCAAATCGTCACCCAGGTCATCTCCGAAAAGCCGACTGGCCAAGTAAAGCGATGGTGTCGAAGCCGGCCGTTCGGCACCCGGATGCCGCAGCGGCGGGGTCGACCCACGCCGCTAGCGGCCTGCTCGAACCGCTGGACCGCGCGCTGCCGCAGACGCAGTGCACCCGTTGCGGCTACCCCGATTGCCGCAGCTATGCGCAGGCGATCGCCGACGCAAGCGCCGGCATCAACCGGTGCCCTCCCGGAGGCGTCGAGGGCATTGCGCGCCTGGCGGCGATCACCGGGGAATCGATCCTGCCGCTGGATGCATCTCGCGGAGTCGAGGGGCCACGCCATCTCGCGGTGATCGACGAGGCCAGCTGCATCGGCTGCACGTTGTGCCTGCCAGCCTGCCCCGTCGATTGCATCGTCGGGGGGCCGAAGGCGCTGCACACCGTCATCGATGCACAGTGCACCGGATGCGAGCTGTGCTTGCCAGCCTGCCCGGTCGACTGCATCACGCTGGTCAACGTGAGCGGTGATCTCACCGGCTGGCGTGCCTGGAGCCAGCCGCTGGCCGACGAAGCGCGGCAGCGATACGAATTCCATCGATTCCGGCTTGAACGCGAGCACACCGAGCGCAATGAGCGCCTCGAAGCACGCGCGCTGTCGCTGCGACCACTCGAGGTCGCGCATCAGCCGACCACTCCGGTGGCGACGGCATCCGAGGCGGAGCCCGCGCCTGATGACCGCAAGCGTGCGGTCATCGAGGCGGCGATGGCTCGCGCCCGAGCTGCCCGCAGGACATGAGCGAGCCCAAACGCGCGCTGCGGGTGCTGTCGGTCATCCCGCCGATGACGCAGCTCAACACGCCCTATCCATCCACCGCCTACCTGACCGGCTTCATGCGCTCACGCGGCATCGATGCGGTGCAGGAAGACCTGGCACTGGCGCTGGTCCTTGAGCTTTTCTCCGTCGATGGATTGCTGTCGGTGCGCCACGACATCGAAGCATCACCCGAACGGCAACGCACGCCGCGCACCGCGGCATTTCTCGACGCATTCGAGCGTTATCACTCGACGATCTCGCCGACGCTGGCTTTCCTGCAGGGGCGCGACTCCACGCTGGCACACCGGATCTGCAGCCGCGCCTTTCTTCCCGAGGGCCCGCGATTCGAGTCGCTTGACGTCTACATCGACGAAGACGGCGGCGACCCGCTGGCCTGGGCGTTCGGCGCGCTGGGCGTGCAGGATCGCGCACGACACATCGCCACGCTCTACCTGAACGACATCGCCGACGTGCTGCGCGATGCCATCGACCCCCGCTTCGAGTTCGTGCGCTACGCAGAGTCTCTTGCGCGCAGCCAGCCGACTTTCGACCCGCTGGCCGAGGCACTGTCCGCCGCGCCCAACTTGATCGACTGCACCCTGGCAGCGCTGACCCAGGACGCTCTGGCGCGCCACAGGCCAGATGTTGTTCTGGTGTCGGTGCCCTTCCCAGGTGCGGTGTACGCGGCGTTCCGCATCGCGCAGACGGTGAAGGCTCACGATCCGGCGATCGTCACGGTGCTCGGTGGCGGCTACGTCAACACCGAACTCAGAGAGTTGAAAGAGCCGCGTGTCTTCGATTACTTCGATCACATCACGCTCGATGCCGGCGAGCGCCCGCTTCTGTCACTGCTAGAACACCTGCAGGGCCAGCGCTCGGTACAGCGGCTGGTGCGCACCTATCGGCGTGACAGCGAAGGTACCGTGCAATACGTCAACTGGATCGAAGCCGACATCGCCTTTGCAGAGGTCGGTACGCCGACCTGGGACGGACTGCCGCTGGACCGCTACCTGTCGCTGCTGGACATGCTGAACCCGATGCACCGCCTGTGGTCCGACGGGCGCTGGAACAAGCTCACCGTGGCGCACGGCTGCTACTGGAAGAAGTGCAGCTTCTGCGACGTCAGCCTCGACTACATCTCGCGCTATGAAGGCGCATCGGCCGCCACACTCGTCGATCGGATCGAGACCATCGTCGCCGAGACCGGACAGACCGGCTTCCACTTCGTCGACGAGGCCGCGCCACCGAAGGCACTGAAGACGCTATCGGCCGAGTTGCTGAATCGGAATTTGGCCATCTCCTGGTGGGGCAACATCCGTTTCGAGAAGTCGTTCACACCCGAGTTGTGCCAGCAACTCGCAGACAGCGGCTGCATCGCGATTTCGGGCGGGCTCGAGGTCGCTTCGGACCGACTGCTGAACCTGATGAAGAAGGGCGTCTCCGTGGAGCAGGTCGCACGCGTGACCAAGGCCTTCAGCGACGCCGGCGTGCTGGTCCATGCCTACCTGATGTACGGCTTTCCGACGCAGACGGTGCAGGACACCGTCGACGCACTGGAGTACGTGAGGCAGCTGTTCGAACAGGGCTGCATCCAGTCGGGCTTCTTCCACCGCTTTGCCTGCACCGTGCATTCGCCGGTCGGCCAGAAGCCCGAGGACTACGGCATCACCCTGCAGCCGCTACCGCCGATCACCTTTGCGACCAACGACGTCGACTTCATCGACCCGACCGGTGTCGATCACGATGCGCTCGGCGTTGCGCTGAAGAAGGCGCTCTACAACTACATGCACGGCATCGGCCTCGACGAAGATGTTCGCATCTGGTTCGGCCCCCGAACGCCACGCAGCCGGGTGCCGCGCGACCGGATCGCTCGTGCTCTCGCGGCCTGACTGGACACGCCACGATGAAGAAGACCGACATCGCCCCGTTCTTTGCCGTGCTTCAGGCAGCGAACCCCAGACCGCAGACGGAGCTCGAGTTCACCAACGTGTTCGAGTTGCTGTCTGCGGTGCTGCTGTCGGCGCAGGCAACCGACGTCGGCGTCAACAAGGCGACGCGGAGGCTGTTTGCAGTGGCGAACTCGCCGCAGAAGATGCTTGCACTGGGACTGCCGGCTCTCACCGAGCACATCAGGACGATC
This sequence comes from Rhizobacter sp., assembly GCA_017986065.1. Classification (GTDB taxonomy): domain Bacteria; phylum Pseudomonadota; class Gammaproteobacteria; order Burkholderiales; family Burkholderiaceae_C; genus PBB1. The sequence continues at coordinate 3,415 of JAGNWJ010000144.1, forward strand.
GGCCTGTACCGCAACAAGGCGAAGAACCTGTACGAGACCTGTCGCCTGCTCGTCGAGCGGCATGGCGGCGAAGTGCCTCGCACCAGGGAAGAACTGGAGGCGCTGCCCGGGGTCGGCCGCAAGACGGCCAACGTGGTGCTGAACGTCGCCTTCGGCGAGCCGACGATGGCCGTCGACACCCACATCTTCCGCGTCGGAAACCGCACGGGCCTGGCGCCAGGAAAAAACCCGCTGCAGGTCGAGCTGACGCTGCTCGAGCGCATTCCACCCGAATACCTGGTCGATGCACATCACTGGCTGATCCTGCACGGCCGCTACGTCTGCACGGCGCGCGGCCCGAAATGCGGCGAATGCGCGGTATCGGCCTATTGCGATTCGCGTCCTCGCTGAGTGCCGACCCCTCGTTCGCGGGATGCAGTCGGTAACATTTCACGCACTGGCGTGGGCAGCGCGCCGCACGCCCGAATGGCACGACATCGCGTCACTACCATCCGCCGAGTGAAACCCCATTCCTCGCTCACCCTCTGCGCCAAGACCCTGCTGACGGCCCTGCTGGTTGCCTCGACCTCGCCGGGTTTTGCAGCCATCGACACCAAGGC
>JAGNWJ010000064.1 GCA_017986065.1 Rhizobacter sp.
CCAACATGCCACGAACGAGAGCAGCGATCCCGAACGCTCCCAGCACGCCAGCCAAGCCGAGGCAAACCAGATCCGTTCGCGCGCCGGGCGGGGCTGCGCCTGCGGTCCAGCGAGCAAGCCCGAGCCGGGCATATCCGCCCGCAACCACGCCCCAGAGCAGCAGATCAAACTCTTCGAACGCGATCCAGCCGGTCCATGGGGAAAAGCTCAGCGCCGGGAGCGACGCTGGTACGACAACCAACCAGATCCCCGGACGCCAGACCATGATCGCGAGCCAGAGCAACAGGGCGGAGCAGACGAGGACCGGTGCGAGCGGGTGATGCCAAGCCAGAACGGCCGCAGAGGCAAATGAGGCAACGCTGAGGCCTCCGCACAGGGCTGTGTAAGGAATCTGGCCACTCAGGCCGCGATCAAGCATTCCGGATTGGTGCAGCGGAGCACTCTTCGACAGGGGTGGCGATCTCCGGGAAAGCAAATCGAAAATTCATATGAAACGTGCTTTCGCAGGAGCCACGATGCCCGATCCAAGGCTGTGGAGCATAGCGCGACGACCTCCTTCAACAGCGTCCCGCCCTGGGTAAAGGGAGGGCGCTGCTCAACCGGAGCCGCCAGTCGGAATCGATGACAGTCCTGCGACGCGCGGGCGACACAATACCTTCGGAAGGCGCAGCCGAAAGCCTTCTCCATCTCGACCGACATCCATGCACGACAGCGCACCTGCAATAGGACGAAGACTCACTTGGGTGTGGTTGGGGTGGGTCGTGTTCGTCATCTACGGCAGCTTGCTCCCGCTGGAATTCCACGCCGTGCCATGGGACACGGCCGTCAACAGTTTCATGCACATGCCCTGGCTGAACCTGGGACTCGCCAGCCGCATTGACTGGTTGGCCAATGCTCTCATTTACTTTCCTTTGGGTTACCTGGCGACATGTGCCGCCATGGCGGGCACAACTTCGCCAGGCGAGCAAACCCGAGGCGTACCGCCCTGGGCGGCAGCCCTGCTGTTTTTCTGCCTGGGCAGCGCGCTGGCCTGGACTGTCGAATTCGCGCAGATCTTTTTCCCGCAGCGAACGGTCTCGCTCAACGACGTGTTGGCCGAGTGCGCTGGGACCGCCATCGGCTGCGTGGCGGGCTTGCTGTTCGGCCGTCCATTTGTCCAGCTGCTGGCGCGCGCGATGTTCGCTGAGGCGCCTCCGCTGGTCTCCCTGTTTTGGCTCTACTTCTTGTCCTATGCCACCCTGAGCCTCTTCCCCTTTGATTTCAGCACCGCGTCAGCGGTGTTCGACCAGAAACTTGCCACCGGACACGCTGGCTGGTGGCTCGCTCCGATCCATCTCGGAGATTCGCTGCGCGCTGGCTTGCAGTTCTTCGGCGAAGCGCTGTTGGCGATCCCCTTTGGTATCGCCCTGGGCAGAGGACCCAGATCCAGTCGATGGCCGGCTGCGTGGTTCCTGGGTCTGGGATTCGGCGCGCTGATCGAGGTCATCCAGCTGTTTCTGCTGAGCACGACCTCGCAAGGCGCCTCGGCACTTTCTCGTGCATTCGGCTTTTCTGCCGGCGCGGCCATCGCCGCACTTACCGGCTCACTCAACCTGACGTTGAAGTCCGGAACCAAAGGTCTGCTGCTGATGGCGTGCGCAGCCGTGTGGGCTCTGGTCCTGGGTTATCTCGCCGGTTGGGGGAGGAGTCCGGTATCGATATCCGGCTGGTGGGAGCGGGCGGCCAGCCTGAATTACCTGCCCTTCTACTATCACTACTACGTCGGCGAGTCGCGCGCGCTGACGAGCCTGCTGCAATGCCTCGCCAGCTACGCCTGTGTCGGCGTCGCAACCGGATTGCTATGGGCTCGCCCACGGCCCGTGTTGAGCGCCGGCCTGGCGGCCCTGATTGCATTTGGACTTGAGGGATCCAAGCTGATCCTGATCGGCCGACATCCCGATCCGACCAACGTCTTGATTGCCGCTGCGGCTGCCTGGGCCGCGCATCGCATCGTGCACAGGTTGCGCAGGCAAGCGCCGGCAGCGTCGCTCAGCTTGCCGCAGATGACGAATAAGGCTCCAGAACTGGCCGCTGATCAACAGGCAATCGCGCTGGACACCGCCGTCACAGCAGGCAACGAGCAGCTTGCGGCGATGCTGGCCACTGCCGTCATTCTTGTCGCCAGCTACGCGGCACCCGGGAACCATGCAAGCACCGCGCTCGCGCTGACGGCGTATGTCGCCTGCGTCTGGTGCTATCCGCAGACGGTGCTGTTCTTGGTGCCCATGTCCATCGGGCTGACCGACGTAGCCAGCTACACCGGGCCGCGGTGGCTGGACACGCTGGACCTTGCCATGCTGGCAACCGCCATCCTCGCCTTCGTCCACCCGTCCACACGAAATCCTGGCATCCAGGAAAGCAGGAGAGGCCTTCCCATGGCAACGTGGCTGTTGCTGGGTCTGGTTCCGGGTGTGCTGATCGGCCTCAGTCACCTGGAAACGATTGATCCCATCGCGTTGCTCACTCCGCTGGACCTCGCTTGGGGCGCCATGCAAAGCAAAGGGCTGATCTGGGCTTTCGTGCTGACGGTCTTCGTCCAACGCTCTGGAATTAGCGCCGACAGAAGCGGCCTGATGCTGGGTCGCGGCATGGTCATCGCCCTAGCAGGCGTGGTCATGCTGACGGTCACTGAGCGCCTGGCTTTCGTCGGCCCCTTGGACTTTTCCTCGGACTACCGTGCGCCCGGACCCTTCAGTGCCATTGCGCTCGGCGGCGCGTTCATCGAATGCTTTCTCGCAGCGGCCACTCCGTTCGCAGTCGTGGCTGCAATGCGGGAACGACGGCGCTGGGTCCGGTGGTCCTGCGCGGTGCTGGTGATGGGCGCGGCGTACGCCACGATGATCACTTTCTCGCGCGGCGGACAGGTGGTTTTTCTCCTGATGGTTTGCGCGACGGTGGCCCTGCTCGCGATGCGCCGATTCAACGGAAGACATCTCGGGCAGTTGCGCCAGGATCACTGGAAAAGCGTATTGCTTGTCGCTCCGGTCGGCGTCATCGCCGGCGTGATCCTGCTTGCACCCTACGCCATGTCCCGCTTCGACACCCTCGGAAGAGACGCCACCGGTCGGCTGACGCACTGGAAGGAAGGGTTGGCGTTTGGAAGCAGCAACACGTTTGCCACGCTGTTCGGGAACGGCATGGGCAGTTTCGGTCGCCAGGCCTACGTTCTGGGCGATCCGAAAGAACGGCCCGGCATGTTCGAACTGATACACGCGCAGGGTCATCACTGGTTGCGATCGCGCCCGGGCTCCCTGTCTTACCTTGACCAGCGCGTCGATGTCATCCCTTCAGAGCCGCTCACCGTGACCGCCCGATTGCGCGCTTCCCAGGACAGCGGCATCCAGGTCCTTTTGTGCGAGAAAGATCTGGTGCAAAGCCGCACCTGCGGGGCCGCCAGGCTGACGGTGCCGGCGGACGGGCAATGGCACACCGTCAGCGAGCCCATTACGCTGCCATTCAATCCCCTGGCGGGCTGGCCAGCGCGGCCATTGCGCCTGACGCTCTTCTCCGGAGGGGCGGGGGCCATTGAGGTCGACGATCTTTCGATGATCGATGCCCAGGGCCAGCAACGCTTGCGCAACGGCGACTTCGAGGATGGGCCTGCACACTGGATGTACTCGTCCGACAGGCACTTGACCTGGCACATGAAAAACCTTTGGCTGCAGGTTTTCTTCGAACTGGGGATCGTGGGGGTCATCGCCCACGCCGGCCTACTGGTCGCAGGGCTCTGGGGTGCGCGGCGTGCAGCCGGGACACAGCCTTATTTCCTCGCCGCCGCCATGGCACTTTTGGCGTTTCAGGGCGTGGGGTTGATCGACAGCGTGATCGATTCGCCACGCTTCTTGCAGCTGTACCTCAGCCTCGCCCTGTTGGGTGCCCTGCTCGGCAGGCGCGAAATTCGCCGCCGCCGACAACGCCAGCACCCCGCGCCCAGACGCGCGGAAAGGTCGCATGCGTGATCTGCCGAGGCCCGGGGAAGCCGTTTGCCGACGCCGCTGCTTGCAGCTCCTGTCGGCATGGCCGCTCGCCGCCACGGCACGAGACCGCGGCCGCATGCTCAGCGTTGGGCCCGGCGAGCGGTACAGCCAACTCCAGAGTGCGATCGATTCGGCCGCCAGCGGCGACGTGATCGAAGTTCACGCCGGCGACTATCACGGCGACGTGGCCGTCATCGACATCCCCCACCTGACGATCCGGGGCCTGGGTACCGGCGCAGTCTTCCACGCCGATGGAAAGCATCGCGAAGGCAAGGCCATGCTCGTCATTCGCGGAGATGTGGTCCTCGAGAACCTCGAGTTCCGCGGCGCGCGCGTGCCCGTCGGCAACGGCGCGGGTATCCGCTTCGAACGCGGCCGGCTTGCGGTGCGACGCTGCCGCTTCTTCGACAACGAAATGGGCATCCTGACCGCGAGCGACCCCAGCATGCAACTCGACGTGGTGGACTGCGATTTCGGCGCCGCCCCGCAGCACGAGGGCATGCTGCACCACCTGCTCTATGTCGGGGCGATCGGCGAATTCAGCATCCGGGGGAGCCGGTTCGGAACAGGTTGGCGTGGGCACCTGCTGAAATCTCGCGCCCGGCGCAACCGGGTGATCGACAACCGGCTCGACGACCGCCCCTCGGGCTCAGCGTCCTACGAACTGGAGTTTCCGAACGGCGGAGACAACGTGGTCATCGGCAACCTGATCGCCCAGAGCGCCTTCACCCAGAACCCGGACCTGCTGAGCATGGGCGCAGAAGCTCGGGACGGCATGACCGGCAGCCTCGTGCTGGAGAACAACGTCTTCATCAACACGGCCAGCCCCAATGCACGCTTCGTGCATGTGTGGACCGACCGATTGGCAGGTGAGGTACCGGTCCGCATGGTCAACAACCAGTTTGTCGGACCGGGGCAACTGCATCTTCCGCCAGCATGGGATGGCGGCGGCAACCGGCGGTTGGAGCCAGACATGCTGCTCACGCCAGTACGATGAACCGGCAGCACGTGGCCTGGCGATCAAACGCTGAGCCACTGGCTGGTACGAACGATTTGAACTGGATCTGAGGCGACCGAAAGACCAGTCAATGCCCAACCAGTTGCTCGGCCAGACGCATCGCATGCACCCGAAGTTCGGGCACTGCCGTCGCCTCCCATTCAGTTGCCTTGAGCAGCGGGCCAACGTAGTGCAACCAGGGGATCTCCTGCCCTGCTCGATTGATCGTTCGGTAGCGCTCACCGACCAGCAAACCCAACCTCAAGGGGTCGGGGCAGATCAGGCCGGTATCAAGCAGGTGTTCGATCAACGGCGACCCGCTGTGCAGAACATCGCTGGTCGGCCCAGTGCAATTGACAATGACCTGCACTTGCTGCCGTTGCAGTGCCCCAGTTCCGCGCAGCTCCAGTTTCACCTCCAGGCCGTCTAGCACCGACGTCACGCCGCGCAGTCGTGCGGCAAACACACTGAACTGACCGCACTGCTTGAGTGCAACCATCACGTCATGCGCAGCCGGTGCGCAGCGGTGGCGCATCACATCCCAATAGGACCTGAGATGACGCAGGAATCGCTTGCGTTCATCCAGCGTCAATCGCCGCCACAACTGCGATGTGTGCGGACGCAGCGCGCCGATTACGTCCCGCCAATCCTGATCACGGGCCCGGCAACGCCTCACTTCCGTACGCAGCGTACGCAGGTAGCTGCGAGCCGTGTTGCCCATCGCTGCCGCAAGTGCAGCACCATCGATGCCCCCCTGCAGCGCACCTGAGAGCCGATGAGATTGAGGCGCCAGACCCCGCCGCGATATTGAAATCAGACGACCTGTGTGCGACATGCGGCTCAGCGCCAGAGCAACGTCGACAGCCGTGAGCCCCGAGCCCACAAGAAGCACATCGTCGTCCGGTCGAATGTGCGCCAGGGCGTCCGGGCGCCATGGATCGGATACGTAGCGCACTCCCGCTGCCGCCATGTCGCTCGCGGACAGCGGGTCACGCGGTGAGAAGTGGCCGAATGCAAGCACGACCTCATCAGCCAGGAATTCGCGGCCGTCCTGCAATAGAACTCGTGCACGCGGCACTCCTGGCCGAATTTGGATCACACGGCCAACGACGCGGTCAAGTCGAGCGACTTCTCCGCCGAAAAGCTCGGCAGCCGACAACAGCGCTTCCAGATAGGCGCCATACAGCCGTCGTGGAACGAACGCGTGCGGCTGAATCTGAGGGTCAGACCATCTGCAGTAGCGCAGGAAGTCGTCGGGATCCCCCGCGAGCGCGCTCATGTTGCCAGCAGGCACATTCAGGACATGTGCGTTGTTGTGCGTGCCATAGGCCAGACCGCGCGCCATGCGCCCCGACTCGTTGATCAGAACCACCCGCAGGGAAGTTTTCGCCATCCGCAATAGCTGGATGGCCGTGGCGGCACCGCTGAATCCCGCACCGACGATCACAACGGTGCGGCACGGGTCTGCACTTGGGGACGAGGGCAAATCGTCAATCTCGTTCATGGAGCCCCTGAGAGTTCAAAGCTGCGGACAAGCACTCACGTTCACGACAACAACAACTTGACGCCGACTGCCACCAGCAGCACTGCAATGGCCAGACGCAGAAACTTTTCCGGCGCCTTGCCGGCGAGGTGGGCACCGATCAGGATGCCCGGTATCGATCCCAGCAACAGGTTTCCCAGCAACGCGAAATCGACGTTGCCCATGACCATGTGCCCGGTACCCGCGACCACCGTCAGGGGAATGGCGTGGACGATGTCGGTACCGACAAGCCGCGCCGGTGTCATGCGGTACGGATAGAGATACACCAGCATCACCGCCCCCAGTGCGCCGGCACCCACCGAGGTCAGGGTGACCATGAACCCGAGAATCGCCCCGGCCAGCACCGTCAGCCCTGGTTGTGCCCGCTTGAACGTATCAGGCGCAGTCGACCGAAGAGCCTGCCCGAACGCCTGCGTTTGCCTCTTGAACACCATCGCCAGAGCCGTCACGAGCAGCACGCCCCCCAGGGCGTTGAGGATCAAGCCCTGCTTGACCTGCACGCCCCCGGTGCTGTGCAGCCACCACAGCGTGGCAATCGCCACGGGCAAACTGCCCAGCGACAGGCGACGAATGACTTGCCAGTCGACGCTGCCCTTGCTGTGGTGCACGGCACCGCCGGCCATCTTCGTGATGGCGGCAAACCACAGGTCGGTGCCCACGGCGGCAGCTGGCGCCACGCCGAACAGCAGAACCAGGATCGGCGTCATCAGAGCGCCGCCTCCCACCCCGGTGACTCCCACGATCACGCCGACCCCGAAGCCGGCCAGGGTGTTCAGCCAATCCATCCAGCGCCTCCAAAGTCACGGCGACCAAGTTCGGGCGGCTTCAATGGATCAAGCCCAGTTCGCGCATCTTGGCAATCACCTGATCTGCGGCTTCCTCGGGAGTGCTGGCGACTGTATTGACCCTCAACTCCGGATTTGCGGGCTCCTCGTATGGCGAATCGATGCCGGTGAAGTTACGCAGTTCGCCTCGCCGAGCTTTCTTGTAAAGCCCCTTGACGTCGCGGGACTCGGCCACCTCCAGCGGTGTGTCGACATGCACCTCGATGAATTCGCCGCTCGCAACCAGGCCTCGCGCCATCGCGCGCTCGGCCCTGAAAGGTGAAATGAACGCGGTGATGACGATCAAGCCGGCGTCCACCATCAGTCGCGCCACCTCGGCCACTCGTCTTATGTTCTCGACCCGGTCGGCATCGGTGAATCCCAGATCGCGATTGAGCCCGTGCCGAACGTTGTCGCCATCCAGAAGGTAGCTGTGTCGACCCAGTTGATGCAGCTTGATTTCAACCAGATTGGCGATGGTGGACTTGCCGGCACCCGACAGCCCCGTGAGCCAGACCACGGCCGGCCGCTGGCCCTTGAGGGCCGCTCTCGCCGTCTTGTCGACATCGACATGCTGGAGATGGATGTTGTGAGAGCGGCGCAGTGCAAAGTGGAGCATGCCTGCACCCACTGTGTTGTTGCTCAACCGATCGATCAGGATGAAGCCGCCGGTCTCGCGATTGACCGAATACGGATCGAAGGCCACCGGGCGATCGAGCGACACATTGCAGACGCCGATTTCGTTGAGATCAAGCTTCTTGGCTGCCAGGTGCTCCATCGTGTTGACGTTCACCTTGTACTTGGGCTCGGTGATGGTGGCACTCACGGTGCGGGTGCCGATCTTCATCAAGTAGGGCCTGCCGGGCAGCATCGGGTCTTCGCCCATCCAGACCAGGGTGGCCTCGAACTGATCGGCCACCTCGGCGGGACTGTCAGCCCCGCTGATGATGTCGCCACGAGAGATGTCGATCTCGTCGGAAAGCGTCAACGTGATCGACTGACCGGCAACGGCCATCGGCAGGTCCCCGTTGCTGGTGACGATGCGGGCCACTGTGCTTTCGCGGCCGGAGGGCTGCACCCGAATTCGGTCGCCCGCCTTGACCGCGCCGGCAGCAATGGTGCCGGCAAAACCCCGGAAATCGAGATTGGGCCGATTGACCCACTGCACAGGCAGGCGAAACGCGCCCGCTTGCAGACGCTGGTCGTTCACATCCACGGTTTCCAGGTAACCCAGCAGCGTGGGTCCATGGAACCAGGGCGTGTTGTCGCTGGGCACAAGCATGTTGTCGCCCTTCAGCGCCGACAGCGGAATCGGCGTGATGTCCTCCAGACCGATCTGACGCGCGAATTCCCCGTACTGCTCGACGATGGCGTCAAAGACCTTTTCGGAATAGCCCATCAGGTCCATCTTGTTGATGGCCAGCACCACCTTGCGGATTCCGATCAGCTGCACGAGGTAGCTGTGGCGTCGGGTCTGCGTCAGCACGCCCTTGCGCGCATCGATCAGGATCACGGCAACGTCGGCGGTCGAGGCACCGGTGATCATGTTGCGCGTGTACTGCTCGTGGCCCGGCGTGTCGGCAACGATGAACTTGCGCCGATCAGTGCTGAAGAATCGATAGGCCACATCGATGGTGATGCCCTGCTCGCGCTCGGCGGCCAGACCATCCACCAGCAGCGCGAAGTCGATGTCGCCGCCCTGCGTGCCCCACTTCTTGCTGTCGGCCTCGATGGCTGCAAGCTGATCCTCGAAGAGCATCTTCGCTTCGAAGAGCAAACGTCCGATGACCGTGCTCTTGCCATCGTCGACGCTGCCGCAGGTGATGAAACGCAGCAGGCTCTTTTGCTCGTGCTGGCGCAGATAGGCAGCGATGTCGCTGCTGATGAGGTCGGAGTTGTGTGCCATGTCAGAAGTACCCTTCCTGCTTCTTCTTTTCCATCGAAGCCGAAGCGTCGTGATCGATCATCCGTCCCTGGCGCTCGCTGGTCCGTGCCAGCAGCATCTCCTGGATGATGGCCGGCAGCGTGTCGGCCTCACTCTCGACGGCGCCTGTCAGCGGGTAGCAGCCGAGGGTGCGGAAGCGGACCTTGCGCATCACCGGAATCTCGCCCGCCTTCAGGGGCATGCGCTCGTCGTCCACCATGATCAGCGTTCCATCGCGCTCCACCACCGGACGCTCGGCCGCGAAGTAGAGAGGAACGATCGGTATGTTCTCCAGGTAGATGTATTGCCAGATATCGAGTTCGGTCCAGTTCGACAGCGGGAACACGCGGATCGACTCGCCCTTGCTGATGCGAGCGTTGTAGAGCTGCCAGAGCTCGGGTCGCTGGAACTTGGGATCCCAGCGATGCTGCGCGCTGCGGAACGAGAAGATGCGCTCTTTCGCGCGTGACTTCTCTTCATCGCGCCTCGCCCCGCCGAAGGCGGCATCGAATCCGTACTTGTCCAGCGCCTGCTTCAGACCCTGCGTCTTCCACATGTCGGTGTGGATCTGCGAACCGTGGTCGAACGGGTTGATGCCCCGTTCGATCGCTTCCGGGTTCTGGTAGACCAGCAACTGCATGCCCGTCTCGCTGACCATGCGCTCCCGCAGCGCATACATGTCGCGAAACTTCCAGGTGGTATCGACATGCAGCAGCGGGAACGGCGGCGGCGAGGGATAGAAGGCCTTGCGCGCCAGGTGCAGCATCGTGGCGCTGTCCTTACCGACCGAATACAGCATGACCGGGTTCTCGGTCTCCGCGACGACTTCACGGAGGATGTGGATGCTTTCGGCTTCAAGCCGCTGCAGGTGAGTGAGTTTCATGGGCGCAGATCCGGTTGAGGCCGGTTGATGAATCTTCATGGATGGGTTCGCAACATCCTTGACCGCCGTGTGGACTGGCCGACCCCGGCGAGGAGTCGGGCCCGCCGGGCAGGCTTCGATGACCAGTTCGGGATGGCACTTGAGCCAGTCGACCAGGCCGCCCGTACCAAGATCGACGCCGTGCATGAGCACGTGTCTGGCATCGACCCAGGTGGCCAGGAGGCGCTGCAGGAATCCGGTGTACGACTGAATGCTGTTTGCGTCAGGAATCGGGAGCCAGGACACGCTGCCGCGCAGCGTCTGGGCGACGAGCAGGCGGCGAGGACTGGCGCCGACACCGATGCGGATCTGCCCGCACCAGACGATCGTCGCACCGCGCTTGCGGGCCTCGCGGGTCACACCGGGCAGGCGCTCACTGCGCCAGCCAGCCAGGCCGACGTGGTTGTCGGACAGTTCGGACATGGACATCAGCCCGAGTCCGGCGCGTTCCAGCATTCGGGACAGTGCTCGCCCCTGAGGTGCGTGGCCGAAGCGAATCTCAGCGAATTGACGCACGGCCTCGACAGTCCACAAACCGAATCCGCAGCCGACCGCTTCAGGGGGAGCCTCGAACATGACTCGCTGCAACTCGGACTCTTCGCCCTCGGTGAGCGAACGACGCTGGCCCGACCTGCGCCCCAGTGAATGAATGGCAACACCGGACCAGCCCTGGCTCAAGAACAGCCTGTAAGCGCCGATGACCGTGGGGGCACTGAGGCCGGTCTCGATACGTATCTGCTGCAGCGTCCTGCCCGCCAATCGCAGCTGAACCGCACGGCGCCGCCGTTCGTTCAACGTCAACAGTGCCGACGATGGGCTCTCCTTCAATTCAGCTCCGATTTGTTCGGCGAGACGCATTGCAACTCGTGACTGGTAAACCTTTAACAGACCATACATTAGTAGGCGGGTATTGAAGCCCCCATTCAAGGAAGTCACCCATGACCGACGCTGAATTACTCGAATCCGTCACGCAGATTGCGCGTGCGGCAGGCGAGCTCATCCTGCGCGTGTACTCGACGGATTTCTCTGTCCGCGGCAAGGGCGATGCCTCACCGGTGACAGAGGCCGACGAGCAGGCCGAATCACTCATCCTTGCAGCACTGGGTGAACTGACCCCCAACACCCCCGTGGTGGCAGAGGAATCGGTCGCCGCCGGACGCGTGCCCGACATCGGCGATGGGAGCGGGCGGTTCTGGCTCGTCGATCCGCTCGATGGAACCAAGGAATTCATCAGTCGAAACGGCGAATTCACCGTGAACATCGCGTTGATCGAGCGAGGAGAACCGGTGCTGGGCGTCGTACTGGCGCCCGCGCTGGGCCGACTGTTCGCGGGGTGCCGCAACACCGGGGCCTGGGTGCAGGATCAATCAGGGCGCAGGAGCATCCGCTGTCGAGTCATACCCGAGGCCGGAGCGACCGTCGTCGCCAGCCGGTCGCACGGTGACGCTGCCGCCCTCGACGCCTTTCTGTCGGGCACCAAGGTCGCGAATCTGGTTTCGGCAGGCTCCTCGCTCAAGCTTTGCCTGGTGGCCAGCGGCGAGGCAGACATGTACCCCCGCCTGGGTCGCACGATGGAGTGGGACATCGCAGCCGGGCACGCGGTGCTTGCTGCGGCGGGAGGCCGCGTGCAACGACTCGACGATGGCCAGCCCCTGCTTTACGGCAAGCCGGGTTTTGACAACCCGCATTTCGTGGCTGCCGGCTGACGCGGATCAACTTCAATTCGACAGCACCGCCTGATTTGTCTGGCCGCCTGACTGCCTTCAGGATGCGCTTTTCGCGGATTTGTCGACCAAAGCAAGGTTTCAGCACACAACAAGCGCGAACACGACACCAAACCCAGCGTGTTGCGCCAGTACGATCCGACACATATTCAGAAAGCCATCTCGAAGATTCGACCGCCAGCAGCGGTGTAACCACAGCACCGGCGGTTCCGGCACACCACTTCTGCGGACTGCCGCCGTCTGGCGCATCAGAAGACGACACCGCCCAGAACTCATGTGCGGGACATACCCAATGAACAACCTGCCATGAGCGCCGCCGAACTCGCCGCCCCAGCCGATTCCACGGACCTGCGGGCCCCCTTGCGTCCACGACTGACGCTTGGCAACCCGAGGTTCACCAACAGCCAGCTGGTTGCCCTGGCCCGGGAACAAGGCAACCCAGCAGCATGGGCGGCCGCGCTGACCCAAGGGCCAGCGAAGGCTGCCGCCGCCGCAGAAGGTGACTTTGCGGTCGGCTTGACCGACCACACGGGAAGCACCTTTCTCGCGGTGGACCGGTTTGCCGTCTGCTCGATTTGCTACCGGGTCATCGATGGTCAGCTGCATTTCGCAGAGCGCGCCGACGAACTCGCCAAGCTTGCACCGACGGCGGCGGTGAGCCCGCAGGCCATCTTCGACTACCTGTATTTCCATGTGGTGCCGTCCCCGCGCACCATCTTCGAGGGTGTCTATCGCCTGCCGGCTGCCCATTACGCATGGTTCGAATCCGGCAAACTGACCGTCGCGCCTTATTGGGTTCCGGAGTTTCGCGAGCCGGCAAACCCTTCATTCGAACCCCTGGCTTCGGAGTTCCGCGACTTGCTGCGCCAGGCCGTTGCCACCCAACTGGACGGAAGCAAGCCAGCCTGCTTCCTGAGTGGCGGAACCGACAGCTCGACGGTCGCCGGGATGATCGGACTCGCAACCGGCCGGCCGGCAGCCAGCTACTCGATCGGTTTCGAGGCTGAAGGCTACGACGAGATGGAATTCGCACGTATCGCTGCCAAGCGATTCGGGACGGAACATCACGAGTACTACGTGACGCCTGCCGATCTGGTGCGCGGCATCCCCGCGGTGGCCGTGCACTACGACCAGCCATTCGGCAACTCGTCTGCCCTGCCGGCGTTCTACTGCGCCAGGATGGCGCGCGAGGACGGCGTGACGCGACTGCTCGCCGGCGATGGCGGCGACGAGCTCTTCGGCGGCAACACCCGCTACGCCAAGCAACGGGTGTTCGGTTACTACGACGGCGTACCCGCTGCACTGCGCAGCCGCGTGCTTGAGCCTCTCCTCGAGCACACCCCGCTCGGAAAATTGCCGCTCGCACGCAAGGCGCGAAGCTACGTCGAACAGGCGAAGGTGCCGCTTCCCGATCGCATGCAGATGTACAACCTGCTTCTGCGTCTGGGCCCGGAGCAAGTCTTCACGACTGCCTTTCTGGACCGTATCGATCAAGCCGACCCGCTGCGACAGCAGCAGGCAGTCTGGAAGCAGCTGCCCGACACGAGCCCACTGAACCGCATGCTCGCCTACGACTGGCGTTACACGCTGGCCGAAGCCGACCTGCCCAAAGTCTGCGGCACCACCGCGCTGGCGGGCGTGGCTGCAGGGTTTCCTTTGCTGGACCAGCGGCTGGTCGACTTCTCGCTGCGCCTGCCCACCGAATACAAGTTGAACGGGCTGAAGCTGCGCTGGTTCTTCAAGGAGGCACTGCGCGGGTTCCTGCCTGACGAGATCCTCACCAAGAAGAAGCAAGGGTTCGGGCTGCCGTTCGGAGTGTGGGCAAACCGGGACGAAAAGCTGCGCGAGTTCGCCAGCGAATCCCTGCGGTCGCTGGGTCGGCGCGGCATCATCCAGCCGGCGTTCATCGATGCCCTGCTGAAGCAGCATCTGCCCGCACACCCCGGCTACTACGGCGAAATGGTGTGGATTCTCCTGATGCTGGAGCAATGGTTGCGAGGACATTCGCCTGATGTCACTGCATGACCTGACCAGAAGGCGGTTGATGCCATACCGTCCCGTAAACCGGCCGACTAGAAGAGCTTGACACCATGCTGAGAGTTGCCAAGAACATATACGACTACCGCGGGCTGATGGCCACCCTGGCCTGGAAGAACATTGCCATCCGCTACAAGCAGGCCTATCTGGGCATCGCCTGGGCCGTCATCAAGCCCCTGACGCTGATGCTCATCTTCACGCTGGTGAAGACCTTCGTCGGCATCGACAGCGGCACCATCCCCTACCCCGTACTCACGTTCGCGGCCCTCATGCCCTGGATCTTCTTTCAGGAGTCGGCCTCCGAGGGAGTCAACAGCGTGGTCGCCAACACGGCGCTGATCAAGAAAATCTACTTCCCGCGCGAGATCTTTCCGATCACGTCCGTGGCCACGAAGATGCTCGAACTGGGCATCAATTTCCTGATCCTGGCCGCGCTGATGATCTGGTACGGCATGCTGCCCACAGCCTATGCACTTTGGGTACCGCTGATCATTGCCTACACCGTGCTCGCCGCCCTCACCGTCTCGTTTTTCGGCGCAGCGTTGAACGTGTACTTTCGCGACGTGGGCCAGGCCCTGCCGGTCCTGCTGTCACTCGTGATGTACGCCTCCCCGGTGATCTATCCGCTGCAACTGGTCAAGGACAAGCTGCTGGTGCAGCAGGCGGCAGGCGCATGGTCCGATCGGCTCTACACGCTCTACACGCTGAACCCCCTGGCGGGCATCATCGATGCGTTCCAGCGCGTGGTGCTGCGCGGCCAGCCGCCTGACTTCGTCTCCATGCTGCCCGGGGCCGTGCTGGTCGGTGTGTTGTTGCCACTGAGCTATCTCTATTTCAAGCGCGCGGAAAGCTATTTCGCCGATGTCATCTGAACGGAGGTCACTGCACACCATGCCCGTCATTGAAGTCGAGCACCTGACCAAGGAATACCAGCTGGGCGCGCTGCAGGGCCTGAAGCAGTCGGTGCTGAATGCAGGCGCGCGGCTGC
>JAGNWJ010000145.1 GCA_017986065.1 Rhizobacter sp.
TCAATCGCACACCCAGCGATTGCGGAGTCAACTCGAAGCGCTGCTGCGCTTCGAAGGCGAACGGCCAGTGCTCATCGGACGTGTGACGGTAGCGCAGCACCGCATCGGTCGCGGTTTGGGACACGATTTCCCAGACCCTCAGCCAGCCGACACCGTGCACCGAATGCGGGTTGTCGTCGAAGTTGGGCGCGGTGGCGTAGTCGCGTCCTTGCCAGCTGAACCTCCTGTAAGCCAGCCGGTTCGAGTACGGCACCAGCGGATAGCAGGCCGACTGCCGCGCACCGGCCAGCAAACCGGGTTCGGTCGAACGCAGGACCGGTGTGTCGCGATGCCACAGGCCGGCGATCGAACCCCCGAGATCGGCGCGCAGCGCCAGTCGCAAGACACCCGCGTGGAGCTCGCAGATGCGTTTGGCGACGGTGAGGTCAGAGGGGGCGTTGGCTGCGCTCATGGAACTCTCGAGTGGCAATGCCGGAAGGCTCCGCGGGGAACCCGCCAGTGCGATGCACCCATGCTAAGGCGCAAGTCCTTCTTGTGACCCCGCCGCGGGGTCAATCCAGATCAGCCTTCAGGTAATGCGATCCGGCGATCGGGCTGAAGTAGTAGGGCGGAATCTCGACGAAACCCAGCGAGGTGTACAGCCCACGTGCAGCCTCCATGCCGTCCAGCGTGTCGAGCAGCACCGTGGAGTACCCGGCGTGACGTGCTTCATCGAACAGCGCCTGAGCCAGCAGCCGGCCGAGGCCGAAGCGGCGGAACGGTGGTCGCACATAGAGGCGCTTCATTTCGCAGGCGTTCGCGTAGTCGACATCGTCGAGCCGACGGAATGCCCCGCAGCCGGCCAGTTCACCGTCGACGAAGGCGAGCAGCAGGTGGCCGTGCGGCGGCGCGTAGGCGCCGGGCAGGCCGGCCAGCTCGCCATCGAAGTCCTGGAAGCACAGGTCGATGCCCAGACTGCGCGCGTACTCGCGAAAGATGTCCCGCGTGGTGTCGATCAGCACGTCGTCGCTTGGAACGACGAGCCGTATGTCGGAGGGGGGCATGGAGTTGTGTGGAAAAGCGACGCCGAAACAGTTTATCGCCGGCCGGCTCGACAACGCTGCGCAGCGCGCCAGGCGGTCCGCCGGAAACGACTGCCGCTCACAACGAGACAGTGCCGCGCACGCAACTGACGCTGGCGCCACCGACCCACAGATCGGACCCGTCCCGGCACACATGCACCCGTCCGGCCCGACCGAGCACCGTGCCTTGGCTTGCCACGTAGCGCGCCGGTGCGAGGCCGGCGCCGATCAGCCACTGCCCCAGTCCGGCGTTCAGACTGCCGGTCACCGGGTCCTCGGGCACGCCGAGCGACGGCACAAAGGCGCGCACCTCGAACTGAGCCGGCGCATCCCGAGCCGTCCATGGCGCGATCACGCCGACTTTCAACTCGCCCATCGCGACAAAATCCGGGCGCAGCGCCAGCACCGCGTCTCGCGACGCCAGCAACACCGCGACCCAGCCCGGTCCGTTGTCAACCCACTGCGACGCACGGATCGCAGCCCTATCGAGATGAAGGCTGCGGGCAATCTGCGCGAGGACGTCGGCCTCGACCGGGCCGGTGCGGCGCAGCGGCGGTGCCGCGAAGGCGAGGCCGACCGCATCCCTGCGGACAGGCACCAGGCCCACCCCACACTGTTGCACCACGGTATCGCGCTGCGGCGTCCCGCCACGCTCCAGCCACGCGTGGCAGCTGCCGAGCGTCGGATGACCGGCAAACGGCAGCTCGCCGCCGGGCGTGTAGATGCGCAGCCGGTAGTCGGCGGCTGGTTCGGTGGGCTGCAGCAGGAAGGTCGTTTCGGACAGATTCGTCCAGCGGGCGAACGCCTGCATCTGGTCGTCGCTCAGGCCATCGGCACCATGCACGACGGCCACCGGATTGCCCTTCAGCGGCTGCTCCGTGAAGACATCGACCTGTGTGAACTCAAAGCGCGACATGCCATCACCCTTCATTTCCGGGCAGGCGCCGCGCCCACCGACAGGCGCTTGCTGACCAGCACCACGCCGATCATCACCAGCGAGAACACGACGGTGCTCGCCTCCAGTGGCTCACCGAGCACCGGCACCGCGAACAGCATGGCCAGAAAGGGCTGCACGAGTTGCACCTGGCTGACCCGCACCGTGCCGCCCAGCGCCAGACCGCGGTACCAGGCGAAGAAGCCCAGCCACATCGAGAACAGGGTGACGTAGGCAAAGCCGACCCAGGCGCTCCAGCGCACCGGTTGAGCCGGCCACAGCACGAACATCAGCGGCAGCGTGAACGGCAGGCTGCCGACCAGCACCCAGCAGATCGTCTGTTCGGCGGGCATCTGCGTCGACAGCCGGGCCCCGACCACGTACGCGACCGACGTGCTGAGGATCGCCAGCAACAGCAGGCCATCGGCCGTGCGCAGCCGGCCGGAACCCCGGTGGGCCGCGTAGGCCAGCACCAGCGCACAGCCGACAACGGCACAGGCCCAGAACGCGGTCGAGGGCCGCTGTCGCAGATACAGCGCCGCCGCGACCGCGGTGATCAGCGGCAGCACGCCGCTGATCACCGCGGCATGCATCGCTTCGACATCGCGCAACGCCAGGCCGAGGAACAGCGGAAACCCCACCACCGTGCCCAGCGCGCACACCGCGAGGCCCCCGACCTGCTGGCGCTTCGGACGCGGCGCGCGGGTCGCCACCAGGTAGGCCACGCTCAGCAGGCCGGACAGCGCAGCGCGGCCGGCGGTCACGAACCACGGGGACAACTGCGGATCGGATGCGGGACCGACCGCCAGCCGTGTCATGGGCAAGGTCATCGCGAAGATGACCACCCCCAGCAGCCCGAGCCAGAGGCCTCGGATTTCGACAGCAGGGTTGGGATTCATCGAGGGCAGGCGCGAGGACGTCGGGGCCGCAGTCTACGAAGAGGGCGCCACAGGTAGCCCACGGTGCCGCTGGCCGCCGTCCCTCACGAACGGCAGGACCGCTGACCCTGTCGGCACCGAACGTCAGCGCTGCAGCAGTTCCCAGCGCTCCATCGCACTCAGCAATTCATCGTCGATCTGCGCGACCCGCGCCTGCGCGGTGGCCACGCCTTTCGGATCGCGTGTGTAGGCATCGGCATCGGCGAGCAGCGTCGCCAGCTTTACCTGCTCCGATTCGAGGGACTCGATGCGGCCGGGCAGTTCGTCGAGTTCGCGCTGCTCCTTGTAGCTGAGCTTGCGCGGCTTCGGCGCGGCCGGAGCCGCCACGACCGCGGGCGCTGATGCGGGCTTGGCGGCCGGTGGCGTGTCCTTGCCCTTGGCGGCCCGCGCCGCCTGGGCACGCAGCGCCTGCGCGCGGTCGCGCTGGATCTTCCAGTCCTCGTAGCCGCCTTCGTACTCGCGCCACTGGCCGGGCGACTCGTCGCCTTCCCAGACGATGGTGCTGGTCACCACGTTGTCGAGGAAGCGCCGGTCGTGGCTGACCAGGAACACCGTGCCCTTGTAGGCCTGCAGCAGTTCTTCGAGCAGTTCGAGCGTGTCGATGTCGAGGTCGTTGGTCGGTTCGTCGAGCACCAGCACGTTGGCCGGCAAGGCGAACAGTCGGGCCAGCAGCACGCGGTTGCGTTCGCCACCGCTGAGCGTTCGCACCGGGGAGTTGGCGCGCTCCGGCGAGAACAGGAAGTCGTTCAGGTAGCTCATCACATGCTTGCGCTGACCGGCGAACTCGACCCACTCGCTGCCCGGACTGATCGTGTCGGCGAGCGTCGCATCGAGGTTGAGCGTGCTGCGCATCTGGTCGAAGTACGCGACCTCGATCTTGCTGCCCTGGCGCACCGTGCCGCTGTCGGGCTGCAGTTCGCCGAGGATGAGCTTGAGCAGCGTGGTCTTGCCGGCGCCGTTCGGCCCGATCAGGCCGACCTTGTCGCCGCGCAGGATGGT
>JAGNWJ010000146.1 GCA_017986065.1 Rhizobacter sp.
GCGTCACCATCGTCGCGGCCCGCTTCATGCCGTTCCTGCGCACCTTCGCCCCCTTCGTGGCCGGCGTGGCGCAGATGTCGCGGCCCAAGTTCATCTTCTACGACGTCGCCGGCGCGCTGCTGTGGGTCGGCGGCATCACGACGGCCGGCTACCTGTTCGGCAACATCCCCTGGGTGAAGCAGCACCTGGACAAGATCATCTGGGGGGCGATCCTGATTCCGGGGTTGCTGGTGATGTTTGGCGCTTACCGGGCGCGGTTGAAGGCGGCTTCAGCCTGAGTTCTGCTCTGCGATGCAGAGCGTCGGGTTCCGACCTGGCCGTGGTGTTTGCCTTGCGATTGACCGCGTCGGGTCCCGCCCCGACAGGCGGGTAACTTTGGCTTCGCCGAAACTTTGTTTTCATTTGCTGGCCCAAATGAAAGTCACCAAAGCAAAAGGCCTGAACACCAGCCGATCTGGGTGTCACGCTGCGGCCTGAAGGCTGACTGCAGAGGCTCTGGCACGAGAACGGTCACCGGACTACGGCCGCGAACACCTCGCTAACGTCCAGGCACTTGTTCTCGCTTCGGCTCGACCCTGACGGGTCCTCGCGGCGATGACCCGCAGGGTCGAGCCGTATCGATACCGAGTTGACTGAATGTGAGTGAGGAAACCGATGCGGTAGCTCGGCGCTTGTTCTCGTGCCAGAGCCTTTGAGGTAGGTGTGCAGCCGAAGCGAGCCGATCAAATCGGCTGGTGTTCGGCCCCTCTTCTTTGGTGACTTTCTTCTGGGGCAGCAGAAGAAAGTTACTTGGCAGCCGGGCCGAAACCCGGCGGGCTGCCACGCATTCCAAACCCTGCTGCTCTCATGGGCGAAACCCGCTGTCACGCAGTGACTTCAAGTCCCCCGACTCCGCGCCAGCGGCGGATTCTTCGCGAAGTACCGCTTGATCCCGACCGTCAGCGCTTCGACCAGCTGGGCCTGGTAGCGCACGTCCCGCAGCTTGGCCTCTTCCTCCGGATTCGAGATGAACGCCGTCTCGACCAGGATCGACGGGATGTCGGGTGCCTTCAGCACCGCGAAACCGGCTTGTTCGACGCGCGCCTTGTGCAGGCGCCCGACTCGGCCGATCTGGCCGAGTACCTCGCCGCCGAGCCGAAGGCTGTCCTTGATCTGCGCGGTGGTGCTCATGTCGAGCAGGGCGTGCATCACTGCCGAGTCCTTCGACTTGACGTTGATGCCGCCCACGGCGTCGGCCAGGTTCTCGCGATTGGCCATCCAGCGCGCCGCGGCGCTGCTGGCGCCGCCCTGGCTCAACGCGAAGACCGACGCGCCACGGGCCTCGGGCGTGAAGAACGCGTCGGCGTGAATCGACACGAACAGGTCGGCCTGCACCCGCCGCGCCTTGCGCACGCGATCCTTCAGCGGCACGAAGAAGTCGGCGTCCCGCGTCAGCATCGCGCGCATCCCCGGCAGGGCGTTCAGGCGGTTGCGCAACTGCAGCGCGACCGACAGCACCACGTCCTTTTCCCGCAGGCCGCTCGGTCCGACGGCTCCCGGGTCTTCACCGCCATGGCCGGGGTCGAGGGCGACGATCACGAGTCGGCTGATGCGACTTGCAGCCGAGGCCGGCGATTCGGGCGGTCGCACGCTGGGCCCGTCGGGAGGGTTCGCCGGCGTCATGCCCAGCGGCTTGCCGGCCGGGGTCGGCGCGCCTTTCGGCGGTGCGCTGACGCTTTCCGGGGGAATCGCCACGCCGAGCGGCTTGTCGACCTGCCCGATGAATTCGCCGAGTGCATCGCGCACCGATTGCGCAGCCTGCTCCTCGGCGCGTTCCTTCTCCTGGATCAGCGCCAGCAGCGGATCGCGTTCCTGCACCGGGTACAAGTCGAAGACCAGCCGGTGCTTGTAGGCGGCCACGGGGGTCAGCGCGAAGAGTTGCGGCTTGATCGCCTGCTTCAGGTCGATCACCAGCCGCACCACGCGCGGCTGGTACTGCCCGACGCGCACGCCTGCGATGAACGGGTCGTCTGCGCGCACCTGTCCCACCAGATCGCGCAGCTGAGGACTCAGGTCGAGGCCATCGACATCGATGACGAGCCGGGTCGGGCTTTCGGCCAGGAAATGCCGCGCCGCCAGCGCGCTGTCGGATTCGATCGTGACCCGGGTGTAGTCGTCTGCCGGCCACACGCGCACCGCGACGATGGCAGCCGCCTGCGTGCCGGACACGCCGACCAGCGTCAGCGAGACCGCGCCCATGGTTGACAGCGCGCGGCGCCTGGCCCGCGATGGCGGGGCGCCTGATGCGCTTTCCGGTGCCGTCATGGCATCAGCGTGGCGCCGAGCGGCGTGCCGGCCCGGAAGGTGGCCCGGCGTCGCGTGTCGTCGGCATCGGGGTCGCTCGCAGGCGCATCGACCATGTCGATGTCGATGCGCAGGTCGCAAGGTGGCAGCAGGCCTGCAGCGCGCTCGGGCCACTCGATCAGCTTCAGGCCCGGGCCGGCGAACACATCCCGGAAGCCTGCATCCTCGAACTCCTGTGGATCGTCGAAGCGATAGAAGTCGAAGTGCCAGATGTCGAGCCCGGGCAGCGCATACGGCTCCACCACGGCGTAGGTCGGGCTCTTGACGTGGCCACTCACGCCGAGTGCTCGCAGCAGGTGCCTGACGAACGTCGTCTTGCCCGCGCCCAGCGTGCCGTGCAGTTCGATGACGGCGTTGCGCAATCCGGCGTGGCGCGCCAGTTCGCGCGCAGTGGCAGCGCAGGCGGCCTCGTCGGGCCACAGCGCGGTGCAGGCTTCTAAGATCGGCATGCCGTCAGAGGGCGCCGCCGAGTCGGCAGGAAAGGTGGAGGTGCATGGTCGCTGGGCACGGGTTGGATGAGTCGCTGCTGTGGCCTCGCGTGCAGGCCTGGGCGGGTGAGCTCGGATTTTCCCAGATCGGTGTGGCCGACGTGGACCTGAGCAGCGCCGAACCCGGTCTGCAGGCCTGGTTGGACGCCGGCTTCCATGGTTCCATGGATTACATGCAGCGACACGGCCTCAAGCGTGCCCGTCCGCGAGAACTGGTGCCCGGCACCGTGCGCGTGCTGACCGCACGGATGGACTACCTGCCTGCTGAATCGGATCCGCCCGGCCCGACAGGCGACTGGCAGACCGTCGAATGGCAGCGACTGCAGTCTCCTGAACGGGCGACGGTGTCGATGTACGCGCGGGGCCGCGACTACCACAAGGTGTTGCGCAACCGCCTGCAGACGCTGGCCGATCGCATTGCCGCTGCGGTCGGCCCGTTCGGCCACCGCGTGTTCACCGATTCGGCGCCGGTGCTCGAGGTCGAGCTCGCCACGCGCAGCGCGCTGGGCTGGCGCGGCAAGCACACGCTGGCCTTGAGCCGCGACGCGGGATCGATGTTCTTCCTCGGGGAAATCTACCTGGACCTGCCGTTGCCGGTGACCGGTCCGGTGGCCGCCCATTGCGGCAGCTGCAGCGCCTGCGTCGACGTGTGTCCGACGCGGGCCATCGTGGCGCCTTACCGGCTCGATGCACGGCGTTGCATCAGTTACCTGACGATCGAGCACGCCGGGCCGATCCCGATCGAGTTCCGGGAAGCGATCGGCAACCGGATCTATGGTTGCGACGACTGCCAGCTGGTGTGTCCGTGGAACAAGTACGCGCAGCGCAGCACGCTGGCCGATTTCGGCGTGCGCGCTGTGCTCGCCGACCCGACGCTGCTCGATCTGTGGCGCTGGAGCGAGGCCGAATTCCTGCGCCACACCGAAGGCAGCCCGATTCGCCGCATCGGACACGAGCGCTGGCGGCGCAATCTGGCCGTGGCGATGGGCAATGCAGTGCGGGCGTTGCCCGAATCGGAGCTGTGCTCGGCGCTTCGCGGGGCACTGGCGCAGGCGTTGCCCGACGCCAGCG
>JAGNWJ010000065.1:0-4631 GCA_017986065.1 Rhizobacter sp.
ATCGAGCAGGCGGTGGTGTGGAACCTGATCGATGGGTCCGGGATGTGCCACGGCCAGGCGGCCACCTTCGACCGCTGGCAAAGGCTCTGACTTCTGCGGGCTGCCGGCCTTCGAGCGTCAGGCGTCGATCGGCTCCGGCAGAACGGCGTTGCGCTCGAAGGCCCGCTGGCGCACGAACCGCTCGAAACCGTCGGCTTCCTGAGGCCTGCTGATCAGGTAACCCTGAAGCAGGCCGCACCCGATACCGTGCAGGAAGCTGCGCTGAGCCTGCGTCTCGACACCTTCGGCAATGACCTGGATGCCCATCGCCGCGGCGAGCTGCACGATGGCCTGCACCAGAACGCGATCATCGCTGTCGTCAGGCAGGTCGCGCACGAAGCTGCGGTCGATCTTGATCTTCGAGGGATGCAGCCGCTTCAGATAGGCCAGCGACGAATAGCCGGTTCCGAAATCGTCCACCGCCAGCGGCAGCCCCAGCGCATGCAGCCGGTCCACGATCACCTGCGAGGTGTCGGTGTCGGTCATCAGCACGGTCTCCGTCAGTTCGATTTCAAGTTCGTGCGGCTGGACTCCGAAATCGGCCATCGCCGAAGTCAACGTATCCAGCAGGCGGTGGCTGCGGAACTCCAGCGCCGAGACGTTGACGGCAACACTGCCGAACGAGATGCCACTGCGCTTCCAGCGCGCGATCTGGGCGCAGGCCGTACGGATCGTCCAGGCGCCGATCTCGCTGATCAGGCCGCACTGTTCGGCCGCCGGGATGAATTCCAGCGGCGGCACCAGGCCGCGCACAGGATGCCTCCAGCGAATCAGGGCCTCGCACCCCGACAGCACGCCGGTGCCGGCATCGACCTGTGGTTGGTAGAACAGGACGAACTCGTCGCGTTCGAGTGCCTGCCGCATTTCCTGCTCGAGCTGCAGGTTCGCCAGCAGCTGGGTATTGAACTCTGCGCGGAAGAAGCTGCAGCGCCCTCGCCCCAGGCTCTTGGCCACGTACATCGCGGTGTCGGCGTGGCTCACCAGCGTCTCGTGATCACTCGCATCGTCGGGAAACAGGGCGACCCCGATGCTGGCCGATACACCGGCCAGCCGTGACCCGATGTAGACCGGCTTCTCGATCTCCTGGAGCAGACGGTCGGCAGTGGATGCCACCTCGTCCCAATGGTTCACATCGCGCAGCAGCACGGTGAACTCGTCGCCGCTGTGTCGGCACACCACGTCCGACGCGCGCATCGCACCGCGCAGACGCTCTGCCAGCGCGACCAGCAACGAGTCGCCGGCCGCATGCCCGAGGGTGTCGTTCACCGCCTTGAACCGGTCCAGGTCGATGAACAGCAGCGCCAGCCGACCGCCGTCGCGCTGCGCGGCCGCCACGGCGGCACGCGTCAGCTCGCCGAACAAGGCACGGTTGGCCAGGCCGGTCAACGGATCGTGCAGGGCGACCTTCTCGAGCTCGGCCTTCTGTTCCTCGAGCTGATCGAACAACTGGTCGATGTGCACATGAACCTCGTTGAGGTGCTCACCCAGTTCACCCAGTTCGTCGCGTCGATCCCACGCGATCGGACCCACATCCGCCCGCGACGCGATGTCGCTCGCCTGCCGCTTGAGCTGGCCGATCGGGACGAGCAACCGGCGATACAGCACGGCAAGCAGCACGACCACGCTGAGCAGGACCTGCAGCGCAGCCAGCAGGATCGTCGCGCTGCGGCGGTCGGCAAGCGCGCGCTCGATCTGATCGGGGTCGAACCAGATTTCCAGTTCGCCCAGGTTCTCCCCCTCACGGGAGATCGTCGTCTTCAGGGCCACACCCTGGCCCAACTCGCTGCCCTGGCGTGCAAGAACCGTCGGCACCGACAGCGGGCGGCCTTCGGTCAACCTCAGACTGAGGACCGAAGCCTCTTCGAGCACCTTCTGCGCGATCTGCCGGGTCTTCTCTTCGTCCAGCGTCCACATGGGTTCGACCAGCGAGGCCGAGGTCATCACCAGCACGGCCTGACGGTTCTGCGCGATCAGTGGCTCCTGCGCGGCGCGAGTCAATCGCTCGTCAAGATGCCAGAGGGTGATGGTGGGAGCGAGCACCGCCATGGCGATGCCCAGCAGCACGGTGCTTCGAATGGACAGAACGGGCAAGCGCATCTGGGGATCTCGGGCGTGAGCGATGAATGTCGTCGGGCGTCCAGGCTCCACATCGGGGCCACGGACTTGCGATCGATATCGGCGGCCTGAAGCCAAGCTGAAGTGCGACCTGACCGAGGTGGGCGCCGAAGGCCGACTTCGCAGGCGGTCGCGCACCGGCCGCAGAGGCAGCACGTGCAACCCGGATGGTCCGTCAGCAGCGTGCCCCGCTAGAATCAACGCCGCACTGAGCGGGTGTAGTTCAATGGTAGAACGGCAGCTTCCCAAGCTTCATACGAGGGTTCGATTCCCTTCACCCGCTCCACGTCCCTCCGAGGGCCTCCCGCCCAGAGTCTTGCTGACCGGCCTCGCCCTTCGCTTTGACCAAGTCAGGCGGCCTCAGGGCAGCACCAGCTTGCCCACGGCGCCCAGCAACTGGGACGTGTTGAAGGGCTTCGTGAACCAGGCCTTGGCACCGGCCGCCCGGGCCTGTTCCTTTCGAGCATCCTGACCCGCTGTGCCCAGCATGATGACCGGCGTCGCGCCATGTCGAGGATGTGCCTTGACGTGCTCGACGAAAGCGATGCCGTCCATGTCGGGCATGTTCACATCGCCGAGGATGAGATGGACCTTGCCGGTCATCTCGAGTCGAGCCACCCCCTCCAGACCATTTGCGGCTTCGATGACGTCGTAGCCGTCGCGAGCAAGCGCGAGCTTGATGACGGTGCGCAGGGAGGCCGAGTCATCGACGATCAGGATGGTTTTGGGCATGTCGAAACGGGTTTCCAGCGTGAGACGTCAGGGTCCGGAGGAGTCTTGAGACCGGATGCAACAGGGCAGCGAGCCTGGTCGGCGCTCCAGGACCTACCGCGGGGGGGGCCACGGAATTTACTTTCATCATTTGTTAAATGATAAATGTGATTCGCGTACCGCACTCCTTAGCATCACGACGAACAGGCTGGTCACGTGGGGAAAATCACGCTGGTCGTGCCGGTGACCTGGCTGTCAGCTCGCTTCACTCCGGGAACTGACCTCTGGCCTGAGGGTACGCAGGGGATCCTGACTCGCCCATCGGGAAAGCCGGCCGCAAAGTTCATGTACTGAGGTCGCCTCCGCGGCTCCATCACAACTCCAGATCGGAGAATAATTGATACAAACGATAATTACCCCTCCGGGCCTGCAGATCAATGTCCACCCGGAGAGCGCAACTCGGGCGGTGATTCAGAAACTGCCGAACGAGCCGATACAACAGGGCGTGCGAGGGCATTCGTCTCTTGCCCTGGTTCGTTGCACAGTTCGTTGCGCAGTTCGCTGCAACGCATCGCACCGAACCAGTTGAAATTCGTCGATGCTCGATCGTTCCGAGGCCTGGGACGAAGCGCGCGGGGTTTCGCGCTGAACCCGCATCCAGGAGGAATCAAGGCCGTGTACTTCAGACAGGACGAATCCGCCGGAGAAGAAGGCCTGCAACACCCGGGTCCCGGCCCGCAGGTGGCAGCGCCCGCTTCTGTCGGGGGTGAACAGCAGGCGTCCTACCTCCGACATTGCGCAGCCATCGTCGAGTCGTCCGACGACGTCATCATCAGCAAGTCGCTCACCGGAATCATCGAAAGCTGGAATCCCGCAGCAGAGCGCCTTCTGGGCTACTCCTCCGAAGAAATGATCGGCAAACCCATGCGGTCGATCATTCCCGAGGATCGGCCGGACGAGGAGCCATCGATCCTGACGCGCATCGCTGCAGGGGAACGGGTCGAGCAGCTCGAAACCGTCAGGCGACGCAAGGACGGTCGGCTGATCAACCTGTCGGTCAACATTTCGCCGATATTCAACACGGACGGCATCGTCATCGGCGCCTCGCAGATCGCTCGCGACATCACCGACCGATTCCGCAATCAGAAGCTGATGTGGCTGCAGGCCAATTTCGACAACCTGACCGGGATGCCGAACCGCCGCAACTTCGCCGAGAAGCTCGAGGAGATCCTGAAGGACGCTGCGGGCAAGAGCCAGCGCATTGCGGTCCTGTTCATCGATCTCGACCACTTCAAGCAGATCAACAACGTGATGGGGCGCAATGCGGGCAACCAGGCCATCGCGATGGCAGCGGCTCGCATCAGGGAATCGATCCGCAAGAAGGATTCGGTGGCGCGATTCGGCGGCGACGAGTTCGGCGTCGTGCTGAGCCGTGCCGAGTCCGATGACGACATCGACCAGGTGACCGCGCGCTTGATGCTGCACCTGAAGGAGCCGATGGAAGTCGGCGACGAGCGCATCTTCCTGTCGTGCAGCATCGGCGTATCGGTCTTTCCCCAGGATGGCGAGGACGCCGACGACCTGATTCGACACGCGGACCTGGCCATGTACCAGGCCAAGCGCGCCGGCCGCGATCGCGCCCATTACTACGAACACCCGCTCGAAGCGTCTGCCCAGCATCGCCTGCGGCTCGCCGATGCGCTGCACCGCGCGGTCGAGCAGAACCAGTTCTCGATGGTGTACCAACCGATCGTCGACCTGCGCAC
>JAGNWJ010000065.1:4731-11403 GCA_017986065.1 Rhizobacter sp.
ACTCGAACGTTCCGGCTGCGCTACCTGCCTCGACAACGGCCCTCACAGGGCCGTTCGCATTTCCGACCTTGCCGCCGACCCATCCATGAGTTCGAACATCCCCGCCGACCCGGACGACAGCCCCCCCGGCGAACCCGCGCGGGAAGCTGCCCCGCATCGCCCGATCAAGTCGTTCGTGCTGCGCGCCGGCCGCATGGGCAGCGGACAGGTGCGTGCGATGAACGAATGGGGACCGATCTACACCGTGCCCTACACCGCCGGGCTGCTGGATGCGCCACGCACCTTCGGGCGCACAGCGCCGCTGGTCTTCGAGATCGGGTTCGGCATGGGTGACGCCACGGCAGCGATCGCGGCCGCGCTGCCGGACACCGACTTCCTCGGCGTCGAGGTGCACGCGCCGGGCGTCGGCGCGCTGCTCAAGCTGATAGGCGAGCGCGGGCTGACCAACGTGCGCATCGTGCGGCACGACGCGGTCGAGGTGCTCGAACACATGGTTGCGCCCGCATCACTGGCCGGCGTGCACGTGTTCTTCCCCGACCCGTGGCACAAGACCAAGCACAACAAGCGCAGGCTCATCCAGCCCCCCTTCGTCTCGTTGCTGGCCAGCCGCCTGTCACCCGGCGGCTACCTGCATTGCGCGACCGACTGGCAGCCCTACGCCGAGCAGATGCTGGAGGTGCTGCTCGCCGAGCGCTCCTTGAAGAACACCGCCGACGGCTACGCGCCGCGGCCCGACTACCGACCGCTGACCAAGTTCGAGAACCGCGGATTGAAGCTCGGGCACGGCGTCTGGGATCTGGTGTTCCGCCGTTGCTGACATCGCCTCGGGCCCCGGGCCGCCGAAATGCAGAGCGGCCCGAGTTTGGTTATCGTCTACGGGTTCTCACCGAGGCCCGATCGACGCTGTCGATCGGTGTGCGGCGGGACCCCTTGACCCCGGTCTCGGCTGCGCCCACCGGCCAGTTCGGGCTCTCGATCCGACAACCCCGATTCGATCGAACCGCGCGTTCGAGCGGATCTCTCCGTGCAAGAGTTCCATGAACATCGCCGCCTCGCGCCCCGCGCTTTCCGTGTCCCTGAGCTCCGCGTTGATCGCGATCCTGCTGATCGGCGGCTGCTCGAAGCAGGGTGCCCCGGCAGGGGCGCCACCCGGAGCGCCCCCGGTGTCCGTGGCTGCAGCCGTGCAGCGCACCGTCACCGACATCGAGGAGTTCACCGGCCGGCTCGAGGCACCCCGTTCGGTCGAGGTGCGGCCGCGCATCGGCGGCACGATCGACAAGGTGCATTTCCGTGATGGCGCCCGCGTCGCCCAGGGCGCGATGCTGTTCACCATCGACCCGAAGCCGTTCCAGGCCGAACTGGCACGTGCGCAGTCGCAGCTGAGCGCGGCCCGCTCGCGCGCCGCACTGGCGACGTCGGAACTGGCCCGCGCGAAGAAGCTGCTCGACGCCAAGGCGGTGTCGGCACAGGAATTCGACCAGCTCACTTCCGGTGCGGCGACCAGCAGCGCCGACATCGCAGCCGCCGAGGCGGCGGTCCGTGTCGCGCAACTCAACCTCGGCTACACCAGCGTGCGCGCGCCGATGGCCGGGCAGCTCTCGCGGGCCATCATCACCGAGGGCAACCTCGTCAACGACCAGAGCGTGCTGACCACGCTCGTCGCCACGCAGACGGTCTACGCCTACTTCGACGGCAGCGAGCAGACCTTCCTTCGGCTGCGCAAGGGTGCCGGAGGGCAGCAGCTGGTGCGCATGGGGCTGGCCGACGAAGCCGGCTTTCCGCATGAAGGAAAGATCGACTTCGTCGACAACCAGCTGAACCCGCAGACCGGTTCGATCCGCATGCGCGGCGTGTTCGACAACGCCAGAGGCCAGTTCACGCCCGGGCTGTTCGCCCGACTGCAACTCGTCGGCGGCGCGGCCTACCCGGCGGTCATGACGCCCGACCGGGCGATCGGCACCGACCAGAGCCGCAAGCTGGTCTTCGTGATCGGCGAAGGCAACGTCGCACAGGCGCGCGAGGTCCATCCGGGCACGCTGATCGACGGCATGCGCGTGATCACGTCGGGCCTGAAAGCGGGTGAACTGGTGGTCGTCGACGGTCTGCAGCGGGTGCGGCCCGGCGCGCCGGTGACCCCCATCAAGGTCGAGACCGACGAGCGAGGGATGCCTCTGCCGCCAGCTCCTGCCCAACCAGGCGCCCCCGGTGCGGCACCTGCAGCTCCGGCTTCGGCCGCGTCGGCGGCACAGTCCTGAGCAGGCGCACATGAACATCTCCCGCTTCTTCATCGACCGGCCGATCTTCGCGGCGGTGCTGTCGGTCGTCATCACGCTGATCGGCGCGATCTCGATCTTCACGCTGCCGATCTCCGAGTACCCCGAGGTGGCGCCGCCCCAGGTGGTCGTTCGCGCGCAGTTCCCGGGCGCCAATGCGCGGGTGATCGCCGAGACGGTGGCGACACCGCTCGAGGAGCAGCTCAACGGCGTCGAAGGCCTGCTCTACATGAACAGCCTGGCCACCGCCGACGGAGCGATGACGCTGACCATCAGCTTCAAGATCGGCACCAACCCCGAATCCGCCGAAACCGCGGTGCAGAACCGCGTGCAGCGAGCCCTGCCGCGCCTGCCCGAGATCGTGCGCCAGCTCGGCGTGACCACCGAGAAGAGCTCGCCGAACCTGACGATGGTCGTGCACATGGTCTCGCCGGACAACCGCTACGACGCGCTGTACCTGCGCAACTACGCGGCGCTGAACGTGCGCGACCAGCTGCTGCGCATCCCCGGCATGGGTTCGGTGCAGACCTTCGGCTCGGGCGACTACGCCATGCGAGTGTGGCTCGATCCGCAGAAGCTCGCGGCACGCAACCTGACCTCGGGTGACGTCGTCGCCGCGCTGCGCGAACAGAACGCCCAGGTCGCCGCCGGCGTGGTCGGCGCATCGCCCTCGCCGGCCGGCACCGAGTTCCAGCTGTCGATCAACACGCAGGGGCGGCTGACCACCGAGCAGCAGTTCGCCGACGTGATCGTCAAGGCCGACCCGATCGACCGCTCGCTGATCCGCATCAAGGACCTCGGCCGCGTCGAGATGGGCCCGAACACCTATGCGCTGGGCTCGCTGCTCGACAACAAGGAAGCCTCGGCGATCGCGATCTTCCAGGCCCCCAATTCGAATGCGCTGCAGCTGTCGGCCGACGTGCGCGCGACGATGGAGCGGCTGAAGGCCGACTTCCCCGCCGGGGTCAGCTACTCGATCGTCTACGACCCGACGCGCTTCGTGCAGACCTCGATCGAGAAGGTCATCTCGACGCTGATCGAGGCCATCCTGCTGGTGGTGATCGTCGTCGTGGTGTTCCTGCAGACCTGGCGCGCCTCCCTGATACCGCTGCTGGCGGTGCCGGTGTCGATCGTCGGCACCTTCGCGGTGCTGCAGCTGCTCGGCTTCTCGATCAACACGCTGACCCTGTTCGGCCTGGTGCTGGCGATCGGCATCGTGGTCGACGACGCGATCGTCGTGGTCGAGAACGTCGAGCGCAACATCGAGGCCGGCCTCAGCCCGCACGACGCGAGCGTCAAGGCGATGCAGGAGGTTTCGGGGCCGATCATCGCGATCGGCCTGGTGCTGTGCGCTGTGTTCGTTCCGCTGGCGTTCGTCAGCGGCCTGTCGGGCCAGTTCTACAAGCAGTTCGCGGTGACCATCGCGATCTCGACGGTGATCTCGGCGTTCAATTCGCTGACGCTCTCGCCCGCACTCAGCGCCATCCTGCTGCGCCCGCACGATGCCCCGAAGGACGCGTTGACGCGCGGCATCGATGCGGTGTTCGGGCGCTTCTTCCGCTGGTTCAATCGGGTCTTCCACCGCAACGCCGACCGCTACAGCGGCGTGGTGACCACGACCGTCGTCAGGCGCAAGTCGTTCGCCCTGCTGATCTACGCCGTGCTGCTCGGCCTGACGGTGTTCATGTTCACCAAGGTGCCGCCCGGCTTCGTGCCCCAACAGGACAAGCAGTACCTGATCGGCATCGCACAGCTGCCCGAAGGCGCCAGCCTGGAACGCACGACGAAGATCATCCGCGAGATGAGCGACATCGCGCTGGCGATCCCGGGGGTCGAGAGCTCGGTCGCATTCCCCGGTCTGAGCATCAACGGGTTCACTGCGGCCTCGAATTCCGGCATCGTGTTCGTCACGCTCGACGACTTCGAGAAGCGCACGTCCCCGGAGACCAGCGCCAACGCGATCGTCGGCCAGGTCAACCAGCGCCTGGGCGGCATCGAAGGTGCCTTCGTGTTCGTGCTGAGCCCGCCGCCGGTCAGCGGTCTGGGCAACGCCGGCGGCTTCAAGCTGCAGCTGCAGGACCGCGAAGGTGCCGGCGAAGCGGCGCTCAACGGCGTCGTGCAGCAGCTGATGGGGCGCGTCTACGGCAACCCGGACAGCACCATCACGCAAGCCTTCAGCAATTACCAGATCAACGTGCCGCAGCTGTTCGCCAATGTCGATCGCACCAAGGCCAAGCAGATGGGGGTCGACCTCAACAACATCTACGACACGATGCAGACCTACCTGGGATCGCTGTACGTCAACGATTTCAACCGCTTCGGCAAGACCTACCAGGTGATCGTCCAGGCCGATGCCAGCTACCGCGCGAAGGCCGAGGACATCGCGAACCTGAAGATCCGCAACAACGCCGGCGAGATGGTGCCGCTGGGCGCGATGATGACCGTCGAGCCCACCTTCGGCCCCGCCGCCGTCGGGCGCTACAACAGCCTGTACACCGCCGACTTCAACGGCGCGCCCAAGCCGGGCTTCAGTTCGGGCGAGGCCCAGGCCGAGATGGAGAAGATCCTGAAGGAAACGCTGCCGCGCGGCATGGGCTATGAATGGACCGAACTGGTCTACCAGGAGAAGATCGCCGGCAACACGATGGTCTACATCTTCCCGCTGTGCGTGCTGCTGGTGTTCCTGGTGCTGGCAGCCACCTACGAGAGCTGGACGCTGCCGCTGGCCATCATCCTGATCGTGCCGATGTGCATCCTGAGCGCGGTCACCGGCGTCTGGCTCAGCGGATTCTTCGGGCAGCCCGCCGACAACAACATCTTCACGCAGATCGCCTTCGTCGTGCTGGTCGGGCTGGCGTGCAAGAACGCGATCCTGATCGTCGAGTTCGCGCGCGAGCTCGAGCTGCAGGGCCGCAGCCCGGTGCAGGCCGTGGTCGAGTCCTGCCGCCTGCGGCTGCGCCCGATCCTGATGACCTCGATCGCCTTCATCGCCGGCGTCATTCCGCTGGTCCTGTCGAGCGGCGCCGGCGCCGAAGTGCGCCAGGCCATGGGCATCGCGGTGATGAGCGGAATGATCGGCGTCACGGTGTTCGGACTCGTGCTGACGCCGGTCTTCTACGCGGTGCTGCGCGTGCTCTCGCCGGCCAAGCTGCACCATGCCGGCCGGGTGCCGACGACGCTGGCGCATGCGCCGGACGCGCCAACGGCGGTGCCGGCAGCCGGAGACAGCCATGCGTGAATCCGCTTTCAAGTTCGTCGCAGCGGCAGCGCTGACGCTGCTCGCTTCGGGCTGCGCACTCGTCGGTCGTGACTACCAGGCGCCGCCCCCGAAGCTGGACGCGAACTTCATCGCCGCCGGCGTCAGCAAGCCCATCACCGAGCCGGTCGCCGCCGACATCGCGACCTTCTGGCGCGGGTTCAATGATGCCGAACTGAGTGCGCTCGTCGAGCGTGCGCTGCAGGCCAACGGTGACATTCGCATCGCACAGGCGCGACTGCAGGAGTCACGTGCGTTGCGCGAAGAAGTCGACAAGTCGACCTTGCCCAGCATCGGCGTCGAGGCCAACGCCAATCGATCGATCTCGCCGCCGTCGTCGGTGTTCCAGTCCAGCCGCAGCCAGCGCACGGGCGCTAATTTCTCGGCTGCCTTCGTCGCCAACTGGGAGCTGGATTTCTTCGGCGTCGCGCGGCGCGCCAAGGAGTCGGCCGCCGCGCAGGCAGGCGCCAGCGAGGCCAGCCTGGGTGCAGTGCAGACCAGCGTCGCAGCCGAGGTGGCACGCAACTACCTGGAAGTGCGCGGGCTGCAGCTGCGGCATGCGGTCACGCAGGCCTCGCTCGCGAACCAGCGCGAGTCGCTGGCCATCGCGCAGGCCCGGGTCGACGCCGGACGCGGCACGCAACTCGACCTGGAACGCGCGCTGACATTGACCGCCAGCACCGAGGCCGCGCTGCCCAGCTTGCTGGCAGCGATCGACCTCGGGATCTACCGCCTCGCGACCCTGAGCGCGCAGCCGCCGGCCGAGTTGCGCGCCCGCCTCGCCACACCGGCCCCGCTGCCGGGCCTGCCGGTCACCGACCTCGCAGCCCTGCCGCTGGGCACGCCGCAGCAATGGATGGCGCGGCGGCCCGATGTGGCCGCTGCCGAACGGCAACTGGCCGCGGCCACCGCCGAGGTCGGCGTAAGCGAGGGCGAGCTGTACCCCAGCATCAGCTTCAGCGGCCTGCTCGGTCTGGCGTCGACCCGACTCGGCGATCTGACCGACAGCCAGTCGCGGCGCTACTCGGTCGGCGCCGGCATCACCTGGACCGTGCTCGACTTCGGGCGCATCCGGTCGCGGATCGCGGCCAGCGAAGCGAGAACGCTGCAGAGCCTCGCGAACTACGAACAGACGCTGGCCAC
>JAGNWJ010000065.1:11503-14448 GCA_017986065.1 Rhizobacter sp.
TGGTCAGCCCGTCGCGCAGCCACCACCACGCGATCACCGCGCCGAACAGCGGCGTTGCCGCGTTGAAGATCGCGGACATGCCGGCAGTGATCGACAGCGCGGCGTAGCTGAAGCAGATGAAAGGCAGCGTCGAGTTGGTGATGCCGACCACCAGCAGCGGCCGCCAGTGCTTGCGCAATTCACCGGCCTGGCCCCGCATCAACAGCAGGGGCACCAGGAACAGCGAGGCCCCGATGACCCGCAGGGCGGCCAGCGGGATCGGGCCGAAGGCGGGCGAGGCAAAGCGCATCAACATGAACGACGCGCCCCAGAGGGCGGCGAGGACGGTCATGTCGAGGATGTCGGAAGGTTTCATTCGTTCTTGGCGTTGAGCCGCACCTGGTTCTTTGCCCTGGCGGGCGGTTGTGTTCATTTGATGGACCGCGCCGGGATTCCGCCCCGGCGGGCGTCTCACTTTCTTCTGCTGGCACAGAAGAAAGTAAGCAAAGAAGAGTGCCTCGAACACCAGCCGATTTGGCTGTCACGCTGCGGCCAGAAGGCTGACGGCCAAGGCTCTGGCTCGAGAACACCCACCGAACTCCGGCCACGGTTTCCTCGCTAACACCCAACCGCTTGTTCCCGCTTCGGCTCGACCCTGCGGGTCATCGTAGCGATGACCCGCAGGGTCGAGCCGTGTCGATACCGAGGCGCTGAACCTGAGCGAGGTACCCGCTGAAGGGGTTCGGTCGGTGTTCTCGAGCCAGAGACTCTGAAGTAGGCGTGTAGCCAACGCGCATCGCTCAAATGGCTGGTGTTCAGCCCCTCTTCTTTGGTGACTTTCTTCTGGGGCAGCAGAAGAAAGTTACCCGCCTGTCGGGGCGGGACCCGACGCAGTCTCACCGAGCGAGATAAGGATGGTGATCCGCCCAATGCCTCGCCACGTCGATACGGCGAGCAACCCACACCGCCTCGTGCGCCAGCACATGGTCCAGAAACCGCTGCAACGCCCCGATGCGCCCCGGCTTGCCCAGCAACCGGCAGTGCATGCCCACGCTCATCATCTTCGGCCGGTCGAGCCCGTCAGGATCCCCCTCGGCGTACAGCGCATCGAACGCATCGCGCAGATAGGAGAAGAAGTGATCGGCGGTATTGAACCCCTGCGCCTGCGCGAACCGCATGTCGTTGGTGTCCAGCGCGTAGGGCACGACGAGCCGGGGCACCACCGTTGCGTCGGCGCATGTGACCGGCATCCAGAATGGCAGGTCGTCTCCGTAGTGGTCGCTGTCGTATTCGTAGCCGCCGTGCTCGACGACCAGCCGACGCGTCTGCGGGCTGTCGCGGCCGGTGTACCAGCCCTGCGGCCAGACACCGCCGGTCAGCTGCTTCAGCACCTGGGTGCCCATCGCGATCTGCTCGCGCTCGGTCGCCTCGGGCATGTGCTGGTGACTGATCCATCGCCACCCGTGGTTGGCGATCTCGTGGCCGCGCGACATGAAGGCCGCCACCAGTTCGGGGTAGCGCTGCAGCGCCATGCCGACACCGAACACCGTCAGCGGCAGGCTGCGTGCATCGAACTCGCGCAGGATGCGCCACACGCCAGCACGCGAGCCGTACTCGTACATCGACTCCATGCTCATGTGCCGGTTCTCGAACGGCTGCGCGCCGGTGATCTCCGACAGGAAGACCTCGGAGGTCGCGTCGCCGTGCAGCGGGGAGTTCTCGCCCCCTTCCTCGTAGTTGAGGACGAACTGCACCGCAATGCGCGCGCCGCCCGGCCAGCGTGCATGGGGCACATCGGGACCGTGGCCTTTCAGGTCTCGCGGATAGGGGGGGGGATCGGCGTGGAGGCTCATTGGTTTTTCGTGGACGGTTCTGTCGGCGGACTGCACGGATTGAATCATCCCGCGGCAACGGCCGCAGAATGGACGTTTTGAGCTGCGTCCCGACCATGGCCAATCCCATCCTCGACCCGAACGCCCCCGAATTCACGCGACGCTGCACCAACCTCGCCGATCCGCGGCTGGGTGCGCAGGTCGTGTCGTGCAGCGACGAGTTCTTCGCGCCGCGCGAACGTCTGCTCGCACCCACCGAGCCGGTGTTCGTTGCCGGCAAGTACGACGACCACGGCAAATGGATGGACGGCTGGGAAACACGACGCAAGCGCGGGCCTGGTCACGACTGGTGCGTGGTGCGACTGGCGCGACCCGGCCGGATCTTCGGCGTCGACATCGACACCCGCCACTTCACCGGCAACTACCCACCCGCCGCATCGCTCGAAGTCTGTCGCAGCACCCATGAGGTCCCGGACGGCACCGCGCACTGGGCGCCGCTGCTGCCCACGGTCGCGCTCGGCGGCAACGCCCACCACCACCATGCGATCGACAACCACGAGGTGTGGACGCATGTGCGCCTGGCGATCTATCCGGATGGCGGCGTGGCGCGGCTGCGCATCTACGGACGCCCCGAGGTCGATGCCGTGGCGTCGGGCGGAGCGCTGGATCTCGCTGCCGCGATCAACGGCGCCTGGGTGGTCGCGGCCAACAACCAGCATTTCGGGCTGGCATCGGCGCTGCTGCTGCCGGGACGCGGCGTCGACATGGGAGACGGCTGGGAAACACGCCGCCGCCGCGAGCCGGGCAACGACTGGTGCATCGTCGCGCTGGCGGCACACGGCGTGATCGAGCGGGTCGAGGTCGACACCGCGCATTTCAAGGGCAACTACCCCGATTCGTGCTCGCTGCAGGCCGCGAACGTGCCGGGCCACGCCACCGAGTCGTCGCTGATCACGCAGAG
Source organism: Rhizobacter sp. (assembly GCA_017986065.1). Lineage (GTDB taxonomy): Bacteria > Pseudomonadota > Gammaproteobacteria > Burkholderiales > Burkholderiaceae_C > PBB1. Next base: position 14,276 of record JAGNWJ010000065.1, read on the forward strand.
CATGTTCTGGCCCGAACTGCTGGCTCCGCAGAAACTGGGCATGGATGCCGAGCACCGCTTCGACACGCTGGCCGCGCTCGGCCCGGTGACCCACGTGCGGTTCAACATCTTCCCCGATGGCGGAGTGAGCCGGCTGCGATTGCACGGCAGGATCGTGCTGCTGTGACCGAGCT
>JAGNWJ010000147.1 GCA_017986065.1 Rhizobacter sp.
GCCACCACCCGCGCCATCCTGGCCGCCATGGGCGATGGCATGTTCATCGCGCAGGATCGACGCTTCGTTTTTGCCAACCCGGCCCTGCCGGCCCTGCTGGGCTACACGCAGGACGAGTTCGTCGGGCTGCCGTTCGAGAAAGTGATCGCGCCCGAGCACCTCGAGCTCTGGACCGACCGATTCGAGCAGCGCGTCGGCGAGGGCATCGAGCCTCGCGCGCAGTACGAAGTGCAGATGCTCAGGCGAGATGGCGGTGATCCGGTGTGGGTCGAACTGCGTGCCAATCGGTTCACCCACCAGGGTCGGGCGGCCGTGCTCGGCATGGTGCGCGACATGACCGAACGCCGGCAGGCCGAGGTGGCGCTGCGCGAGATTTCCGAGCTGGTGCAGGCGGTCGAGGACTCGCTGCCGGAGCAGATGGCCGTGCTCGATTCGAAGGGCGTCATCGTCGCCGTCAATCTCGCGTGGCGCGAGTTCGCAGCGGCGAATGCCGGCGAGGCCGGTGTGACGGCGTCGGCGCTGGGTCTGGGTGTCGACTACCTGGCGGTCTGCCGATCGGCGCAGGGGCCGGGCAGCGAGGGAGCTCACGAGGCCGCCGAGGGGATCGCGGCCGTGCTCGACGGTCGCCAGTGGCGGTTCACGCAGGAATACCCGTGCCATACCGTCGATCAGGACCGCTGGTTCGCGCTTTCGGTCACCCCGCTGCTGACCAGTCGCGGTGGCGCGGTCGTGGTGCATACCGACATCACCCAGCGCCATGTTGCTGAAGAGGCCCTGCGGGCCAACGAGACGCTGTATCGCACGATGGTGTCGGCGCTGGACGAGGGCGTCATGGTCATCGGCATGAATGGCTGCGTGCAGGGTTGCAACCGGCAGGCGGAGCAGTTCTTCGGCATGGAACTGGCCGCGCTGCAGCGCAAGGATTCGCTGGCCGGTTGGGAGTTCCTTTCCAGCGACAGGACGAAGCTGGCGCCGCACGACCGGCCGATCACGCGCGCGCTGATGACGGGCGTTGCCATCGACGACGAGGTGCTGGGGGTGGTGCATCCCGAGCGGGGCCTGCGTTGGCTGCGGGTGAATGTGGAGCCGGTGCGCGACGAGAAGACGCTGCAGATCTCGGCCGTGGTCGCGTCGTTCCGCGACGTCACCGAGCGTTATGCGACCGAGGAATTGCTGCGCAAGCTGTCGATGGCCGTCGAGCAGAGCCCGATTTCCATCGTGATCACCGACACCCAGCATCGCATCGAGTACGTCAACGCTGCCTTCTCCCGAATCTCGGGCTACACCGAGCAGGAGGCCGTGGGCCAGTACCGACATGTGCTGCAACTCAACCGGCTGACCCCGGAGCAGTACGTGGAGAAGGTGGGCGCCCTGATGCGTGGAGAGACCTGGTCGGGCGAGCTGACGGTCACCCGCAAGGACGGTGAGTGCTTTGACGAGTTCGTGCACGCCTCGCCGATCCGCCAGGCCGACGGAACGATCACCCATTTCCTGTCGATCGGCGAGGACATCACCGAGAAGAAGCGCGTCGCCGCCGAGCTGGCTCGGTATCGCGACCACCTCGAGGAACTGGTCGATCAGCGCACCGCGGAGCTCCAGTCGGTGAACACCGCGCTGGCCGACCGGGAGCGCTTCATCCACACCGTGGCCGACACCCAGCCGGGCCAGCTGGCGTACTTCGACAGGAAGTTGCAGTGCAGGTTCGCGAACCGGGCGTTCCGCGAGTGGTTCGGTTCTGCGGATGGCAGCCTGGAAGACCTGTGCCCGAAGGCCTTGCTCCAGGGCGAGTGGCAGGCCGACCAGCAGGTGTTCATCGAGGACGTGCTCGCCGGCGAGTCGAAGCAGGTGCAGCGGCTGTTCAACGACTCGCAAGGCAATGTGAAGCATGGGCTGGTCACGTTCACCCCCGACATCGTCGACGGGGCGGTGCGCGGGTTCCTGATCCTGGTGTCGGACGTCACCGCGATCAAGGAGGCCGAGCTGCGCCTGCGCGACGCCAACGAGGCGCTGATCGAGTCGCGCGACAGGGCCGACTCCGCCAATCGAGCCAAGGGCGCCTTCCTTGCCAACATGAGCCACGAGATCCGCACGCCGATGAACGCCATCATCGGGCTGACCCACCTGATGCGGCGAGACTCCCGCGACGCGGGGCTGACCGATCGGCTGGGCAAGGTCTCGGACGCCGCCAATCACCTGCTTCAGGTGATCAACGACATCCTCGACCTGTCGAAGATCGATGCCGGCAAGGTCGAGCTCGAGCAGGTCGACTTCTCGCTGAAGAGAATGATGGACCGCACCTGCGCGCTGGTGGTCGATCGTGCCAAGGCCAAGGGCCTGGCGTTCTCGGTCGATCTGGACCACCTGCCGGACGATTTGCGCGGTGACCCGACGCGGCTGTCGCAGGCCTTGATCAACCTGTTGAGCAACGCCGTGAAGTTCACCGAGCGCGGCAGCATCACGGTCACCGGCGAGTTGCTCGAGCACGATGATGAGTCGATGCTGATCCGCTTCGGCGTGCGCGACACCGGGGTCGGCATTTCGCCTGAGGTGATGGGTCATCTGTTCCAGGCCTTCGAGCAGGCCGACACATCGACCACACGCCGCTTCGGGGGCACCGGCCTTGGGCTCGCGATCACCCGGCGCCTGGCCGTCCTGATGGGCGGCGACGTGGGCGTCACCACCGAAGTCGGCGTCGGCAGCGAGTTCTGGTTCACCGCCCGGCTGCGGGCCGGCGAGCCGACCGAGGCCGACGCGCTGCTCGCACGCGATCAGTCGGATTCGGACTGGAGGAGTCAGGGCCTGAGCGGGCGACTGCTGCTGGTCGAGGACAACCCGGTGAACCGCGAACTCGCGATCGAACTGCTGGAGTCGATCGGCCTGCACATCGAGGTCGCGGTCGACGGTGTCGAGGCCGTCGAGCGCATGCGCACCGGCAGCTACGACCTGATCCTGATGGATGTCCAGATGCCTCGGATGGACGGCCTCGAGGCCACCCGCCGCATACGCGAGCTGCCGGGGTGCGCGACGCTGCCGATCATCGCGATGACGGCGGGCGCGTTCGGCGAAGACCGGGACGCCTGCAAGGCCGCCGGCATGAACGACCACATCGCCAAGCCGGTCGACCCCGAGCGGCTGTATTCGGCGCTGCACCAGTGGTTGCCCAAGGCGAGCGCGGCGACGGCCGGTGCGCCGGGCCCGATCCCGGTCCCGGCCGCTGCTGGCTTGAGCACTGCCCCTGTCGAAGCGCCCCTGCCGCCGATCGAGGGCATCGATTACGAACGCGGCCTGGGTTTTCTGGGCGGGCGTGTCGATCTGTACAAGCGGGTCCTGCGCCAGTTCGCGCGTCACTACAGCGAGGGCCTGGCCGAGTTCCAGGACAGCCTGTCGCCCGAACATCCCGAATCGGTGCAGGCGGGCGCCCATTCGGTCAAGGGGGCTGCGTCGACCATCGGTGCGATGCATGTCTCGCAACTGGCGCACGACCTGGAACTGGCCGCCGCCGATCGCAAGCCGGCCGCTGAACTCGAAGCGGGCTGTGCCGAGTTGGTGAGTGCGCTGCAGTCGCTGGTGGTGTCCATCTGCGAAGCCATGCCGCAGGGCGAGAGTGCGCCGATGCCGCAGGACGACAAGCCGGCGTCCACAGACGAACTCGATCAACTGGAGAGCCTGCTGCAACAGGCCGACTACCGGTCGGTCGGCGAGTTCCGCAAGCTGGCGCCTGCACTGCGCCGTCAGTACGGCGCCCCGGTGGCCGACATCGGCACCTGCCTGCGCAATTTCGACTACGAACGCGCGCTGACGCTGCTGCGCGGGTTGCGCGTCGAGGAATCCCGCTAGGCCTGGAAGCGCGACG
>JAGNWJ010000066.1 GCA_017986065.1 Rhizobacter sp.
GCATCGATCGTCGCGACATCGCCGAGAAACGGGGCGGCTGCCACGCAACACGAGTCGCCGGGTCGCCCGCAGGCTTCGTCGAGCGGCAGTATCTGGTCGAGGTAGGCGCGCGAGTAGGCGTTGCCCGAGCCCGGCGGCGTGGGGTACGTGGTGGTTGCCGCAGCCCAGCGACGCAGTTCGTCAGGCTGCGGCGCGCCATGAAACTGGGGAAACGTGCTGCCGAGCGGTCGTGCTGCGCCGTCGACCACCCTCAGCCGGAACTGGACCTTGCTGAGCCCGGGTCGCCAGATCGCCGCGATCTCCTGCATCACCGAACGCTCGAGCAGGTCGTCGGAGTCGAGGAAGATGACGACGTCGCCTCGTGCCAGCAGGTAGCCGGCGTTGTAGGCCATGTACTGCCCGGCGTTGGCTTGCAGCACGGTCTCGATCCGTTCGCCGTAGCGGGCGATGACCTGGCGCGACGCGTCGGTCGAACCGTCGTCGACCACGATGACCTGCACGTCCGGCCAGTCGATCGCCAGGGCGCTGTCGATGGCCTGTCCGACGAACTCGGCGTAGTTGTAGTTCGGGATGATGACCGTGAGACGCAACGCGTCACCAGCCATTTGCGGCGTCAGGTCGGTGTCGTGCCGGGCGTTGTTCATGCGAGGGCCTGCCGTCCGCTCGCAGCACCGCCGGGTGCGGGCCCCGGCCACATGGCCAGGACCACGTAAAGCAGGTACACGGTTTCAGGCGTCAGCAGGTACCCGCCCATCACCAGCCAGTTGGCGAACAGCACCGCCCGGAACTGGAAGGGGGCCTCAAACCTGCTGAGGCGGTATGCCATGAAGCCAAGACAGGCGACAAAACCGGCGATCCCGTACTCGAACAGCAGCTTGGCCCAGGTGGGGTCGTGGGAATCGAATGCCGCGACGTTCTTCTGGATCGTGCCTGGCCCGTGCCCCAGCCAGATGGACCAGGGCGAACTGTCGAAGTTGGCGTCGACGAGGAACATCGGGGCCACATAGCGCGCGTAGGCGCTGCTTCCGCGTGCGCTGAACTCACCGAATCGGTTCAGCGTGAAGGCCAGGTTGAGTGGGTCGCCCGCCAGCGCGTTGCTGCCGAGGATCAGGACCAGCGCGGCACCGACCCAGGCCAGCATCCTCGGCCGGAAGGGGAACAGCAGGCCGAATGCGAGCGTCAGCAGGCCAGTTCCCGAATAGGACAGCATCAGGGCCAGTCCGAAGCACAGCATGCGCTTGACGCGCTTGAACAGCGTCAGCTCGATCAGCAGACCCAAGGCCATCCAGAAGGAAAAGTTGGAGGGTTCGCGACAGAACAGGCCGTTGGCCTTGAAGGTCGAGCCGACCGGGATCGCACTGTTGTAGATGCCTTGCGCGCGGATCGGATCCGGGATCAGCTTGGAAATGTCGAACAGCCAGGGCGTGCGGATCACGAACTGCGCATAGAACTGCACGATGCCGGCGATCGCCACGATCAGCAGCACATTGCCTGCGGTGCGCATCATCCAGAGCCAGTGTCCCTGGGTGTCGGTCTGTCGTGCCTGGGTGAACACGAATGGCAAGTAGATGGCGAGCATCAGCGACAGCGACGAGATCGATGTTCCACTGCCGCCATCGACGCTGGCATTGAGCAGGAAGCTCACGACGCCCACCGTGGCGAGGGCACTGAACATGGCGAGCGACAGCGCGTCGAGTGCCAGCCTGCCCTCGAGCAGCAGGACCGCCAGCAGCACGTAGGCGAGCGGCATGGTCAGCCCGAGCGGGAAGGATCCGATGGCGATGCCGAACCGGTCGGTCATGACCATGCCGGCGAACAGGGCGGTCATGGCCCAGCGAAGCGCGGCCGGGGGGCGCGTCCCGCTTGTCGGCATCGTCGCGGAATCCTTCGCGGGCGGCGCCTGCGTATCTCGCGCGACCTGCCATCGGAACAGTTGGAGTCGGATGCCTTCAGCCATGGCGGTGCGCTACTTCTGCCAGACCCGGATGAAGTCGATCTCGAGACGTGCCGGGAAGTCTTCGATGCGCAAAGGCGGCCCGGGCCATTCGCCGCCGACGGCCAGGTTGACCAGCACGTGCGCCGGTCCGGCATCGGCGCCACCCTTGTGCGTCCAGTCGAACGGGCGATCGACGACGAGCTTCTCGTCGACGAAGTGGCGCACGCGACCCGGCTCCCACAGGATGGCAAACGTATGGAAGCCGTCCGCGTAGTCGAATCCCGGGCGGTAGGCGCCGAACTTGTCGAGCAGCGTGGCCCGCGCAGGTCGGCCCTTGCCCTCACCGAGGTGCAGGAAATGAAAGCTGTTCTTCGTGGTGTCGCGGCCGTTGTCGACGATCTCGAAGATGTCGATCTCGGGCGGCCAGATCTGGTCCTGCGGGTTGATCCAGAACGCCGGCCACAGGCCGCGGCCTGTCGGAACCTTCATGCGGCCTTCGATGTAGCCATACTGACCGCTCCATCGGGAGCGCAGCATGCCGCTTTCGATCTGCCCGTTCTTCAGTTCCTTCGAAACCCGGGCCACCAGTGCGAAGCGCCCGTTCCTGAAGTCGTGGTTGTCGTTGTCGCGGTAGCGCTGCCACTCTCCCTTGAGGGTGTCGAGCGTGCCGTTCTCGTAGATGAAGCGGGTGTGGAAGTTGTCGCGCAACTCGTCGGCGTTGCTGACAGTGCGGCCGAACGTCCAGTCCTTGACGAGGCGGTAGCCCTGACTGGCGATCGGAGCCGGTGCCGCGGGATCGAGGCTGCGGGCGGGGGATACGCCCGGCCAGCCGGCAGCAATCATCAGGGCCGCGCAGGCCTGCAACCATCGGGGAAGATGCCCTGTCATGACCGGGCCTCGACGAGCGCGGCGCCGCGGTGCTGGGGCAGCAGGGCGTCGTAGACGTTGCGTGTGGCGTGGCCGATCCCGATCCATTGATCGCTAGCAGGCATGGTGTCACCCGTGAGCCGCTGGCGCACGGCCTGCTCCATCGCTGCAGCCAGCGCCGCCGAATCTCCAGGCGGCACGAGCACGCCTTGTCGGCCCTCGACGAGGTCGGCTGCAAAGATGCCGACGCGGCTCGCGATCATCCAGCGGCCCAGCGATTGAGTGAGGAACCAGACGCCGCTTGCATCGATCTGCCGGTACGGAAACACGAAGCTGTCGGCTTCGACGAAGAGCGCCGCCATGGCCTCCTCGCTCTGGCGCTGCGGTCGCAACTCGATCGTGTCTGCGAGGCCGAGGGACGCGATGCGTTCTTCGAGCGGGGCGAGGTTCATGCGCGGGCGGCCTGCGATGACCACACGCGTCTGGCGGCGGACTTCATCGGGCAGGCGATGGACGGCCTCGATCAGAACGTCGACACCCTTGTAGGGCTTGATCTCGCCGAACAGCACAAAGCTGTAGCGCCCGTCCGGTCGCTCGGTGCGTGGCGGCAACGGCACCTGGAGTTGCAGCGCGCCGTGGGGGATGGTGGCGATTTTCCCGGGCGGGATGCCACGAGCGATCAAGGTCTGGCGGCCGCTGTCGGTGTGAACGATCACGCGGTGCGCCAGTCGCATCGGCAGGTCGAAACCGAGGTTCTGCAGCAGCGACAGACGCTCGCCGTTGAACGGCACGGTGTCGTGCACGGTGAGCACGAGCGGGCACCAGCGACGAATCAACGCCATCGCCAGTGCATCGAGCGGCGGCACCACCGTCCACTGGAAGTGCACGACGTCGGGTGGGTTCGCTCGGATCTTCCGCAGCAGCGCGACCAGGCCGGCGAGGTGTGCCGCACCCTTGGCGAGCGGCTTGAGCCTGGCAGGCAGCCAGGTCGCTTCGTCGACGCGCTTGTAGAAGAACGGGTCGGTGAGTTCGATTGGCAGTTCCTGCCGGTCGCCCGCACGTGTCGGACGGGTGACCCAGATCGGGCTGACTCCCGCCTCAATCAGGCCTCCGGTCAGCGCGGCATCGTAGGGCGCGGTGAACAGCGACGGATCCACCAGAAGCACGCGGAGTGCGCGTCGATCGGTCATGGCGTCACGCGCCCGCTCGGGCTCATATCGTGCGCGGCAGGACGTTCAGGCTGCCAGGCCGATTCCCGTACGAAGGCGAGTCCTGAAAAGAAGCCGGCGGCCCAGCACACATGCATGGTGCCTGCCGCGAATCCACTGAGGAGACCGCACATGGACCGCTGCTGCCACGCGATGGAAATGGAAGTGAAGCCCAGTGCCGCGACATAGGCCAGAGGCCAGGCCAAAGTCAGCGGATAAACCGGCGCCAGGGATATCGCCAGCGTCGAGATGACCAGATTGGCCGGCAGCGCCAGCTGGCGTGCGCGCATCGAACCAGGATGGCGCCGCACCGTGCGTGAGCGCCCTTTGCCGTACGAAAAATACTGCCTTGCCAGACCTCGTACCGTGTCACGTGGGTGGTAACTCAGGCGGATCGTGGCGTCCAGATACACCTGGCTTCCGAGCCTGCGCTGCCTGCAATCGAGTTCGGCATCCTCGTTGTGGGTAAAGCTTTCGTCGTAGCCGCCCGCGCGCATGAAAGAGGACATTCGAAACGCGGCGTGGTGGCCGTGATCGACGAAGCCGCTGCGATGCCCACCGCGATGCGCCGATCCGCCGGTGCCCGCCCAGCTGTTGGATACCCAGGCCACGGCGCGCTGAAAGCAGGTCGTTCCGCAGGAGTCCATCGGCACGACCACGGCGTCGGCCTGCGTGCGATCGAGTGTCTCGAGCAACCGACGCACGAAGCCGGCCGGATAGGCCGCATGCGCATCACATCGAACGAGCACATCGGCGCCCCGGCCGAAAGTCTTCGCGGCCAGATTGATCGCAGCGCTCTGGATGCGCCGCGGGTTGATCAGCAGGTGCAGGCCCGGGTCGGATTCGCTGATTTGCCTGACCAGTTCCACGGTCCCATCGGTGCTTCCACCGTCGGCCACCACCAGGGTCACTCGGGCATCGGCGGGAAGGTCCTGTCTCAGAGACCGCAGCACCCCGGGCAGGGCGCGGGCTTCGTTCAGTGTGGGAATGACCAGCAGAACGGAGCGGGCCGACTCAATGGTCATTGATGACCACTCCCGCAAACTTCGCCGGGCCGCGCGTCACTTCACTGACCAGGCCCTGCAATGCCTTCATCCGACTCTTGCCTCGGCGTCCGATGATCATGGCCACGCCGCATTTGGCTGCCAGCACTCGGCAATCCGCACCGTGCGTGCTCGATGGTGTGTCGACGATGACGTGATCGAACTTGCCCAGCAACTCGTTCACGAGCAGCCCGAATGCGGGACGCTGCAACAGTTCGAGCGGATTCGGCGGCAGCGTCCCCACCGGCAAGACGAACAGGCTCGGCAGGTCCTGGAGTGAGTGGATGGCTTTCGTGTCGGAACGACCGGAAAGGATGCTGCTCAGGCCGTAGTCGTTGGGAACCCCGAACAAGGCATGCTGGCGTGGGGTGCGCATGTCCGCATCGATCAACAGCGTTCGTGCACCCAGTTGACTGAAGACCACCGCCAGATTGGCCGCAAAGAAGCTCTTGCCGTCGCCGATGTTGGGGCTCATCACGGCGAGGGCTCGCCTCGGCTGCTCGGGTGCCAGGGCACCGAGCATCAACTGGCTTCGGATGTCCCGAAAGGACTCCGTCTGGCGGTGAAACGGATCGACTGCGGCGATCAGCTCGGAATTGAAGCTGGCTCCGTCGCCCGGCGCATAGGGGTAGTGGAACTGCTGCGAGAGCGCCCACAGCACGTCGTCCCGAGTGGCCAGCTGGAGTGCAACCGCTGCTTCGCCAAATCGGATGCCGTGCAGGCGCTGATGACCCAGTATCTCTTCGACCTGTGCCTCGCTGAGGCCACGAACCTGACGGATGAAGTCCCCGATCGAGCGATCCAGAACGCGTTCGTCCGCCACTGCGGCAGGCTCCTGCGGCGGTACTGCAGTGCGCGCTTTCAGTCCGATCGGGTGTGCAACGCTCATGGAGTGTCAGTGGGCGATCAGCATGGCGCGTCCGAGCACCCGTTCTGCGACGGAACGCAGCGACCGGGCTTCACGCGGAAGACGACCGCTGCGCCTGTCGGGTATCACGCCGAGCAAGTGCAGTTTCATCGCATCGGTGACGTCCGATTCCGTGCGAAGACGCCAGTCGCGGACCTCTCGCAGCGCGGCAGTCGTGATGCCCAGGATGGCGCCGAGCAGGAGTCCGACCGTCAGGTTGAGCATCACCCGCGGCGATGACGGGAAAGGCGGCTCGGTCGCGATCTTCACCACCGAAACATTGGTCTGAGTGGCCTGGCTTTCGAGCGTGCTTTGACTGAGCTTGCCGAAGCCCGCGTCGTAGACCCGCTGGGCGTTCTCGACATCCCGTTGCAGTACGGCAGCCTCGTCGCGAATGCCCTTGAGCTGCAGGACCTTGTTTCTCTGCGCGTCCAGAGCGTTGCGAAGGTTCTCGAGTCTCGACTGATTGACCGAGTTGTTCGCGGTCAGGCTGCCCGTGATGCGACTTTTCTCGAGAGCCAGGCGGTCGCGCATCTGCCGGATGCTCGCCCTCAGCTCCAGCACCTGCGGGTGCTGGGCACCGTAGCGTTCGCTGATCTCCGTGAGGCGCGCCTCCTGCCTCGAAAGGTCCGACGTGAGGGAAACGACCATGGGGTTGTTGAGCACTTCCTGCATCTGGTCCGCCATGCGAGCCGCCTGGTTCTGGCGGCTGCTGGAGTCGTTGGCAACGGCCTGCAGTTCGACGAGCTGCGTCGATAGTTCTGCCAGTCGCGCGTTTTCTATGTCGAGCCGTTCGTCGGTGGCGACGATGCCTTTCTTCTGCTGAAACTGGGACAGCTTGGCCTGTGCCACTTCGAGCGATTCACGCAGCTCCTTTGTGCTCTCGTCGAACAAGGCATTGAACTGCTTTGCCGGCTCGGTGCGCAACTCGAGTGAAGTTTCGATGTAGGCCGCGACCACCGCGTTGGCGAGATTGGCAGCGAACTTGGGATCGCGGTCCGTGCAGGACACCTGAATGACGTTCGAGTCCTTGCCCGGTCTCGCTTCAAGCTTTCGGCCCAGCCCTTCGGCCAGCCAGGCGTTGAAATCGCCTCTGCCTTCCGTCTGTTCCAGCCACGCTGCTCGAAGGCCGGCCTTCTCGTCGATGCGCAGGGCCTTGACTGCGCGAAGCATCACGCGCTCGCTTTGCAGAACGTCGACCTGGGTTGCCATGTAGCTGGACACGTTCATTCCCGGCAGCACGATGCCGGCGATCGGGTCCGGGGACTTGACATCCAGCACCACGGCGGCCGTGGCCACGAACGTCTTGCTGCGTGTTGCGGTGAAGGCCGCAACGATGGCGACCGTCATCGCAAACACGAAGAGCGCCGAACGCCATCGGGCCCGGAGGATCAACAGCAACTGAGAGAGATTCATGCGATGTCAGTCCGCGGTAGATTGGCCTGCATTGCCTAGGATTAACCTGTATTGCAATCTGCAGTTGCATTGCATCGGTCCTTATTCAGTCTAGGGCACGATCACGCACAATCAAGTGGGAAAGCGGGTCATTACCGTTCATTACAACTGGGCGCAGATTGATTCAGGTTCCAGTTACTGATTGATTCGAGATCATTCGGTCATGCGGGTCCGGGCTTCGCGAAGTAGCCATCTGGCGGGTGTCGTGGGCGCCGATGAGACGCCTCGCGAACAGGTGCAAACTGGCGCTGGATCCCGTGGCTTCACGACACAGCCCTGAGAGCGCTCGATGAGCAAAGCCTTCACCCGAGAATCAGACGACAGCGAGGACGACGAGGAGTCCGGCGCGCCGGCCATGCCGATCGGCGTGAAGAACTACGTCACGCCGGCGGGCTACGCGCGCCTGCGCGCCGAGTTGCTGAACCTGCTCGACGTCGAACGTCCCAAGGTGGTCGACATCGTTTCATGGGCCGCCAAGAATGGCGATCGATCCGAGAACGGCGACTACCTCTACGGCAAGAAGCGACTGCGCGAAATCGATCGCCGAATCCGCTTCCTGACCAAGCGGCTGGATATTGCAGAGGTGGTCGATCCCTCCGTGCACCATGGCGCCGATCAGGTTTTTTTCGGAGCCACGGTGCGGTACATCAATGCTCGCGGCGAAGCGCGAACCGTGACGATCAAGGGTGTCGACGAGGCTGACAGCAGCGCTGCCGAGATCAGCTGGATCGCACCGATGGCGCGAGCGCTGCTGGGGTCCCGTGTTGGCGACGAGGTGAAGGTGCAGACGCCCGCTGGCGCTGACCTGGTCGAGGTACTTTCGGTTCAGTATCCGGGCGCTTGCCCCGGCTGACCAGAGCGCCGTTGAATCACGGCTTGATGCGGCTGACGCGCAGCACCGCAGCCGAACGCTTCAGAGTGCGAATCACGTCGGCCAGATGCAGTCGGTCGCGCACGACCAGCAGAAGCTTCAATTCAGCGTTCTCGGAAGCGGCTTGATCGCCCATGTCGATGTGGGTGATATCGGCCTCAGCCGCTGCAACCGAGGCGGCCACCTCGGCCAGGACACCCTTGCCGTTCTTGAGCAGCAACGACACGCCGGTTTCGAACGATCTTGTCGGCTGCTCGGCCCAGTCCACCTTCAGCCAGCCCTCGCTGTCGCGACCGAGCAATCGCTTTCCGACCGAGCATTCGGCCGTGTGGACCAACAGGCCTTCGCCGCGGCCCAGGTAACCCAGGATCGAGTCGCCCGGAATCGGGCGGCAGCAGGCAGCCAGCTGCACCGATGCACCTTCGCTGCCATCGATGAGCACCATGCCCTGCGAGGGAGCCTCGTCCGCGCCGTAGCGGCCCATGGTCAGCGTCACCGCATCGGGGCGCACACCGCGCTCGGTCAGCAGCCGTGACAGGCGCTTGGCGACGATCGATGCAATCTTGCGCCCCACGGCGATGTCGGTCAGAAGCTCATCGCGGCTGCGATTGCCGCTCCAGCGCAGCAGTGGTTGCCAGACCGGCGCGAGGGCTCCGCTGGCATCGTCCAGTGGCATTTCCATGCCTTCGGCACGCAGGGCCTGTGCCAGCATCTTCAGACCGAGGTCCTGCGATTCCTCCTGCTCCATGGTCTTCAGGTGGTGCCTGATCTTCGATCTTGCACGGCCTGTGCGCACGAAGTTCAACCAACCCGGGTTCGGTCGGGCGCCGGGGGCAATGACGATGTCGACGACGTCGCCGCTGCGCAGTTCGGTGCGCAGCGCGACCGGTTCGCCGTTGACCTTCGCTGCAACGCAGTGATCACCGACGTCGGAGTGGATGGCGTACGCGAAATCAACCGGCGTGGCGCCGCGGGGCAGCGCCAGGATCTTCGACTTGGGCGTGAAGACGTAGACCGCATCGGGGAAGAGATCGATCTTCACATGCTCGAGGAACTCGGTCGCATCGCGCGTCTCGTCCTGGATGTCGATCAGCGATTGCAGCCACATCGCCCCGAGCCGCTGGGCCTCCTGGGCATTCGTTGCCCCGCTGTTCTTGGTCTTGTACATCCAGTGCGCCGCGATGCCTTTCTCGGCCACGGCATGCATGGGCTCCGTGCGGATCTGGAACTCGACCGCGGTGCCAAGCGGACTCACCAGCGTGGTGTGCAGCGACTGATATCCGTTCGCCTTCGGGATGGCGATGTAGTCCTTGAAGCGCCCCGGCAATGGCTTGTAGAGCTGGTGCAGAACGCCCAGAGCGAGGTAGCACTCCGGCAGGGTCGACACGACGATCCGGAAACCGAAGATGTCGCTGACCTGGGCAAAGGTCAGGTGTTTCTCACGCATCTTCCGATAGATGGAAAACAAGGTCTTCTCGCGGCCGAAGACCTGGACCTTCAGCTTGGCCTGGGCAAACGACTTCTCGACATCGCCCTGAATGCGCTCGACCACGTCGCGGCGGTTGCCTCGCGCCTTCAGCAGCGCCTTTGACAACGTTTCGTGCCGCCAGGGGCGCAGATACTGGAAAGCCAGTTCCTGGAGCTGTCGATAGGTCTGATTCAGTCCAAGTCGATGCGCGATGGGCGCATAGATGTCCAGCGTTTCACTGGCGATGCGGACGCGCTTGTCCGCGCTCATCGACTCCATCGTGCGCATGTTGTGGAGACGGTCCGCCAGCTTGATCAGGATCACGCGTACGTCGCGCGCCATCGCCAGAAGCATCTTGCGGAAGGATTCGGCCTGCGACTCCTCGCGCGTCGAGAACTGCAGCTTGTCGAGCTTGGTCAAACCGTCGACCAGCTCTGCCGTCGGTGCGCCGAAGCGCTCGATCAGCTCTGCCTTGGTGATGCCGCAGTCTTCCATCGCGTCGTGCATCAACGCAGCCATGATCGCCTGGGCATCCAGCTTCCAGTCGGCGCACAGACCGGCGACGGCGATCGGGTGCGTGATGTAGGGCTCGCCGCTGGCGCGGTACTGGCCGAGGTGCGCTTCATCGGCGAAGCGATACGCGTCGCGCACCCGGCGCACCTCTGCCGGATCGAGATAGTCGAGCTTGATGGTCAGCGCATCGAACGACGCCGCAGCTGCATCGGAGGCCACGGATGCAACCGGAGGTCGACGCCATGAGGATCTGAAGGTCAGAGCCTCTTTGACGGTTTCAATGGTCGGGATGCCCATCACGCGAATTTATCGCTTATTGACGGCATCTGACACGCGGCTGTCATTGACCACCGCGGCGTGCAATGAAAAACGGCCCCGCAGGGCCGTTCGAGGAGAAGGCAGGGCCAGTCAGACCGGGACCTTGCGCAGCATTTCAATTCCAACCTCACCGGCGGCGATCTCGCGCAGAGCAGTCACCCCTGGCTTGTTCTTGGTCTCGATCTTCGGGGCGTGCCCCTGGCTCAGCATGCGGGCGCGGTAGGTGGCAGCGAGCACCAACTGAAACCGATTGGGAATTTGAACGAGGCAGTCTTCAACGGTGATTCGGGCCATGCGGCGCTCCTGGGATGTGACGGTGTCGGCTCCGGCCTGAACTCACTCGAGGAGATCCAGTGCCCGGAAAACGGCCGGTTTGTTCTTCGCAAGCACCGCATACCGCAGGCGTTGCGAATGGACGATGGTCTTGAGGTCGAAAACGGCAGTCTCGAACAGGGCGTTGATGATAACAAAGTCGAAGTTCCGGGCCTGGGCAACCTCGAGCCGTGCATTCACGAGACGTTTCGCAATCACATCCGGGTGATCCTCTCCGCGCCGGTTCAGTCGCTGGGCAAGCTCTTCATAGCTCGGCGGCAGGATGAACACGAGTACCGCACTCGGAAACAGGCGCTTGATCTGCAGTGCTCCCTGCCAGTCGATCTCCAGAACCACATCGTGGCCCTGCGAAACGCGGCTCTCGATCGCCGCCCGGGACGTTCCGTAGAGATTGCCGTGGACTTCCGCCCATTCGAGAAAATCGCCCGCAGCGATCTTCGAGCGGAAAGCCGATTCGTCGACGAAATGGTATTCGCGGCCATCCTGCTCCTGACCGCGCGGGGCACGCGTGGTGTGAGACACCGAGACCCCCAGATGAGAATCCAGCTCCAGCAGGGCCTTGACCAGGCTGGACTTGCCGGCGCCGCTGGGCGCCGCGACCACGAAAAGACTGCCTGCTTGCTGCATCGGCGTTTCACTCCTGGTTGTCAGCCCGAACCCTGCCAGCTCGCTACAGGGCACGCATGTGCTGGATTTGCCACGATTGTTGACGCATCTTGCCTGCCTGAGCCGCACTCCGGGACGAGAGAGCCGTGTACGCTTCCAGTTGTCGGTCCTGCACCGCGGCCAAGCGGCCGTTTCGATGGTGCGGCCGCTCACTAATTTGACCATCACCATGACATCGGATTCGCGCGCCTTGCTGTTGATTGTCGAGGACGACCCCGCGCTTCAGAAGCAGATCAAGTGGTCGCTGGATCGATTCGAGTCGGTCACGGCCGACGATCGGGCAACCGCGCTGGCACAGTTTCGGCGGCATACCCCTGCCGTCGTGACGATGGATCTGGGGCTGCCGCCGCATCCCGATTCCGTGGACGAGGGCTTCAAGCTGCTTGCGCAGATGATCGAACTGAATCCGGACGTGAAAGTCATCGTCCTGACAGGGCAGAACGATCAATCCAATGCCTTGCGGGCGATCGACCTGGGCGCCTACGACTTCCTGGCCAAGCCCTTTGATCCTGACGTGTTGGGCTTGATCATCAGTCGGGCCTTCAATCTCTTCGAGCTGCAAAGCGAGAACCGGCGCCTGCGCGAGATGCAACAACCCGACCTGCAGGGCGGGCTGATCACGCGGGATCAGCAACTTTTGCGTATTTGTCGCACCATCGAAAAGGTGGCGCCGAGCAACGCCACTGTGTTGCTCCTCGGCGAAAGCGGTACCGGCAAGGAGGTGCTTGCGCAGTCACTGCATCACGCCTCCAGACGAGCCGGCAAGTTCGTTGCGATCAACTGCGCAGCGATACCCGAAAACCTTCTTGAGAGCGAATTGTTCGGTTACGAGAAGGGCGCGTTCACTGGAGCGGCTAAGACCACGCCCGGGCGCATCGAGACGGCTCACGGTGGCACGCTGATGCTCGACGAAATCGGCGATCTTCCGATGGCATTGCAGGCCAAGTTGCTTCGCTTCCTGCAGGAACGAACCATCGAACGCATCGGCGGTCGCCAGGAGATTCCCGTCGACGTCAGGGTGGTTTGTGCCACGCATCAGGACTTGGGCGAGTTCATCAAGACAAGCCGCTTCCGGCAGGATCTCTACTACCGGTTGGCCGAGATCGTGGTCGACATTCCTCCACTGCGTGCACGTCAGGGAGATGCGGTGTTGCTGGCCCAAGCCTTCTTGCGGCGGTTTGCGCGCGAACAGAATCGCAGCGCCATGGGCTACACCGACGATGCACTGGCCGCGATTGAGGCGTATGGGTGGCCTGGCAATGTTCGCGAGTTGCTCAATGCCATCAAGCGTGTCTCGATCATGGCGGAGGGCAATCGGGTCACCTCAGAAGATCTCGGACTGCCGAATGTTGCCGGGGCGGATTCGGGTGAAGACGCAGGGCTGGATCTGCGCGCGGTGCGCGACAAGGCCGAACGGGGGGCCGTCGTCGCGGCCTTGGCACGTTCGGACGGCAATCTCGTGAAAGCCTCCGAAATACTGGGTGTCACGCGCCCAACGCTTTATGACCTGATGCGTCGTCTGACGATCCAATGGAAGGGCGTCGAGCCCCCTTCCGCCAAGTAGGTATCGTCAGTCAACGTGCTGCTGCCAACATTCGCAGCACGAATTCGACCGGAATCGCGTAGCTGATGCCCGAAGGATGGCTCAAGGCGGACTCGCGAGTGCCCTTGAGGGCCACCATGTTCACAACCCCGATGACGGCACCGGTTTCCAGGTCAAACAGTGGCCCGCCACTGTTGCCCGGGTAGGCAGTGGCGTCGAGCTGGATGAAATCGAATGCGCCTTCCTTGATCCGGCTGATGGCCCGTGCATCCAGTTGTCTCGCTGTCGGGCTTGGCAGGGCGACTGAAGTGATGGCCGAGACTGAGCCGCGATGGGTTACTGGTGTCAGACCCAGCGCGCTGCCGAGGGGGAACCCCATGAACGCGACCAGTTGACCTTCGCGTGCGCCAGCTGGCTTTCCCAGTTCGATCGCAGGTAGTGGGCTGCCATCGAAACGCAACAAAGCCAGATCGTGAGCCTTGTCCAGGTGGACCACCGCAGCGCGTCGAATACCTGCCTGAGCCGAGTCTCCCTTGGAGTGCACGACCAGGATGCTTTCACGGGTCACATCATCCGAGCGCTCGATGACGTGCGCATTCGTTACCAGCAGGTTACCGCCCGCCACGACGAACCCCGTACCCCTGAAGCCGAAACGTGGGTTCTGCGTTTCTTGGTAGAACCCGACAGCCATCACCGAAGGCTTGATTCTGGCGATCAAATCGGGAAGTTCATCTGACGCTAACGCGACGAACGGCGCGGCGAGGATGAATACACCGATAAAGCATTTCCAGGCATGCAACAGCATTACATCAAGCAGCTTCATTTCAGGATCACTCCGCATCGCAGACGAAACGTATTGATGTCGGCTGATTGCCGTCCATGCGAGCGGGCAATTGAGGCGCTGCTATTTCGATGCCCCGGCACCTGATCGATTGATCTGCACCAGTGCAACTTCAAGAGAACCGAGGTGCACGCTCCGTGCTGGAGGATGAAATGTGCATGTAACCACGCCAACGCGCGGCCTGAGTGTGCTGCACATCAAACAAGCCCCTTGATAAGGCGGGGTCAAATGGTGGGGTCGGTTGCGGACTCCACAGGGGTCAATAGGCCCCATCGCGGGTGGGCGCGTGCTCTAGG
>JAGNWJ010000148.1 GCA_017986065.1 Rhizobacter sp.
GCAAAGCGGTGATGCTCGGCGACGTCGACCGACAACAGTCGGCGGCCTCCTGGCTGGCACAGCGGCCGGAGACAGCCGCGTCGATCCGTGCCTGGGACACCGGTGCGGATCTGCGTGTGCGACCGCCCAAGGGCACCACCCACGTCGTGCTGGACACGCCCGCCGGCCTGCATGGCAAAAGGCTCGACGAGATCCTCAAGATCGCCACGAAAGTGCTGGTACCGCTGCAGCCCAGCATCTTCGACATCCGCGCAACACACGATTTCCTGCACCGCCTCGCCGAGCACAAGCGCGCCCAGAAGCTGGAGGTCGGCATCGTCGGCATGCGTTCGCGCGAAGGCACCATCTCTGCCGATCAGCTGAAGGCATTCCTCGGCGGGCAGGAGTTCCCGGTGCTGACGCATCTGCGCGACACGCAGAACTACATCCACCTTGCAGCGCAGGGGCTGACGCTGTGGGACGTCGCGCCGAGCCGTGTCGAGCGCGACCTCGAGCAGTGGCAGCCTCTGACCGCGTGGCTGAACGCCTGATCCTCACCCTGCGCAGGCAGGCAAACCCCCGTTTGGGGGTGACTTCCAAACCGGCACGTCACGCGTGGGCGGCCTTAGCATTCCTGCGGCGCTGACTCCCGAGGAGACACCATGAAGGTCTTGCTGATCGACGACCACCCGCTGATCCTGTCTGCTCTGCAGACCATCATCCAGGGCCTGGGCGAGAACGTCAGCGTCGTGGGGGCCGGCAGCGCGAAGGCCGCCCGCGACACGCTGAAGCAGAACAGCGACTTCGATCTGGCACTGCTCGACCTGCGACTTGGCGACGCCGATGGCTTCGACGTGCTGACCGAATTCCGCGCGGCCTATCCGGCCATGCCAGTGGTCGTGGTGTCGGCCAGCGACCGCACCAGCGACGTGATCCGCGCGATCGACCTGGGCGCCATGGGCTTCGTGCCGAAGCGTTCGTCGAACGACGTGCTGTTCGAGGCGCTCAGCATGGTGATGTCGGGCGGCATCTATGTACCGCCGATGAACATGGGCGACGAGTCGGCAGGTGCCGACCTCTACTCCGACAGCACCCCGGGCGCCCTGCGCTCGGTGCGACAGAGCGCGGCGGACGAAGGCTACCAGTCACATGCGCCGCTCGAATCGTTGGGCTTGACGCCGCGTCAGACCGAGGTGCTGGGCCTGCTGCTGCAGGGCAAGCCCAACAAGCTGATCGCGCGCGATCTCAAGCTGTCCGTTGAAACCGTCAAGGACCATGTGGCCGCGGTGCTGCGCACGCTCAACGTGAGTTCGCGCACCCAGGCCGTGCTCGCAGTGGGGCAGATGTCGCGCCAGCAAGGCGGCCTTCACAGCTGGAGAAAGAGCGGTCCATGACCGCCGAGCCGATGGCTGCGGCTGGCGAGGCACCCGAAGCCTCGCTGCCCGAGGAGGTGCGCAGCGCCTTCGACTACATGCCGGCACAGCTGGCCGGCAACCTGGCCGGCATCGGCGTCATCGTGCTGCTCTTCTGGGCGGTCACACCCGCGTCGGTGATGCTGCCTTGGCTGGGGCTGTTCGCGGTACTGTGGCTTGCGCGGCTGTGGCTGTTGCAGCGGTTCAATCGAGTGGCTGCCCTCGGCGTGGTGGACTGGGCGCGCTGGCGGCTGTGGTGGAACCTGGGCACGCTGACGTCGGGAGCCCTGTGGGGCGCGACCTCGTGGGTGTTCTACCTGCGCGGCGGCAACGAGCAGCAGATCGCACTGATCATCACCATCTACACGTTCTGCATCGCGGTCGTACCGGTGCTGGCGACGCAGCCGCGGGTGTTCCTGCTGTTCTCCGCGCTGTGCTTCGTTCCGATGGCGGCACGCGTCGCCAGCGACGGCAGCGAAGAGAGCTTTCGACTCGCAGGCATCCTGCTGCTGATCTTCTCGCTGACCACGCTGCTGGCACGCAACTACCGCCAGGCGCTGCAACGCGCGCTCGCGCTGAAGCTCCAGGCCGATCACCTGCTTTCGCAACTGCGTTTGGAAAAGACAGCCGCCGACACCTCGCGCCAGCAGGCGGAAATCGCCAACCGGGCCAAGACCCAGTTCTTCACCGCAGCGAGCCACGATCTGCGTCAGCCGCTGCATGCGATGGGCCTGTTTGCCGAGGCGCTGCGCCAGAAGAACCACGATGTCGAGGTGGCGCATCTGGTGAACAGCATCAACGAATCGGTCGACGCGCTGGAAGGCCTGTTCTCGGAGTTGCTGGACATCACGCGCATCGACAGCGGCGGGGTCGAGGTCCACCCGCAGCACTTCGCCATCAAGGACCTGTACCGCAAGCTGCGCCTGCACTTCGAGCCGCTGGCCTTCGAGAAGGGCCTGGCCCTGCGCTTTCGCGGCTCGCAGCACGTCGCGCTCGCCGATCCGCTGCTGGTCGAACGCATCATGCGCAACCTGGTCTCGAACGCGATCCGCTACACCGTAGACGGCAGCGTGCTGGTGAGCTGCAGGCGACGCGGTGATCGCCTGATGCTGCAGGTGTGGGACACCGGCCCCGGCATTGCCGAAGGCGAGCAGGCCAAGGTGTTCGAGGAGTTCTACCAGGTACCGAACGGTCCACGCACCGACCCGCATCAGCGCAAGGGCCTGGGCCTGGGCCTGGGGCTTGCGATCGTCAAGCGGCTGGCCGACCTGATCGCCGCGCCGGTCGCGCTCAGTTCGCAACCGGGCAAGGGCACGGTCTTCACCCTCGAATTGCCGCTGGGCAAGCGGGTGCCGCAGCCGCAACCGATGCTGTCGCTCAAGGGTCCGCTCGGCCTCACGCTGGACGGCCGGCTGATCGTCTTGGTCGAGGACGAACCCGCGGTGCTCTCCGCACTCGAGGCCCTGCTCAGCGGCTGGGGGGCCGGCATCGCGGCCTTCACCAGTGTCGCCGCCTGTGCGGCATGGGCCCGCGGCGCAGACACCCAGCTCGTGAAGCCCGACTTGCTGATCGTCGACTACCGGCTCGAGCAGGGGGCCAACGGCGTCGACGCCATCGCGGTGCTTCGCGCCCGCTTCGGCGAACACGTGCCGGCCATCGTCATCACCGGCAGCACCATGTCGGCGCTCGACCTCGAGGCGCAGCAGAAGGATTTCCACCTGCTGATCAAGCCGGTGGTGCCGAACAAGCTGCGCGCGATGATCGCGTTCAAGCTCGGCGTCAAGTCGGCTTGAGCGACACTGCGCTCTCCATGGGTTGGCCGGGCCGTCTTGAACTGAACTATCGCCGCGCCGCAGATCGCACGCTGGCGCACGACCGCCACTCGGGCCCGCTGCGGGTGCTGCAGAGCCTGTATCCGGAAGGCCCGGGCATCTGCCACCACGTGCTGGTGCATCCACCGGGCGGCATCGTCGGCGGCGACGTGCTTCACGTCGAGGCCACGCTGGCGCCGCATGCCCACGCACTGATCACGACTCCGGGCGCGACGCGCTTCTACCGCAGCGCGGGCGAGGCGGCGCGGCAGTCCGTGACCGCACGCGTCGAGGACGGCGCGCGACTCGAATGGCTGCCGCTGGAGACCATCTGCCACAGCGCCGCACTGGCCGAGAACAGCATGCGTTTCGAACTGGCACCCGGCGGCGAGATGATGGGCTGGGACGTCATCGCGCTGGGTCTGCCGGCCAGCAACGACAGCTTCGACTCGGGACACTACATGCAGCGCATCGAGTTGCCCGGCGTCTGGCTCGAGCGCGGCACGATCCGCGGTGACGACAAGCGGCTGCTCGATTCACCGCTGGGCTTCGCGGGCCATCGCGTGCTCGCAACGCTGTGGTTCGCGGCAGGTTCGCC
>JAGNWJ010000067.1 GCA_017986065.1 Rhizobacter sp.
CCCGCCAGGGCCGCCAGCGACAGAGACAGCACGGCGGCGACGATCCACAACCGCTTCGTGATTCCCATAGAACCCGACAGACCCATGACTTCCCCTTGAATATGAACAAAACGAAACGCTCGATGTTCGTGTATTCGGCTGATCCGGCTCGAACTTGATGCCGGATTCGAAGCTTTCGGGGGTGCGCAGCCTGCGCTCACCGGGCATGCCCTTCATTGCGCCTGAAGCAAGAAAAACGGCCCCCGAAGGAGCCGTTGGCCTTTGATGCGCCCTGAGCCGCGACAGCGGCCGCGGAGGGCCCGCGGGCGACTGTCAGCGGACCTTGAAGGTCAGCACGTTGCCGTCTGCACCTGCCAGCTTCTCCAGCAGCTGCGCGGCCGCGTCGTCAGGCACCTCGATCATGGCCATGTCGCGCTCGCCGTCGTAGCGCGGGATGCTCGTGCGCACGCAACCACCGGCAGCAGCCGCCAGGGCCCCGCTGTTGGAACATGCAGGGTCGTTCTTGAATTCGACTTTGTAGGTGATGCTCATTTCTGTTTGCCTCGTTGTTGTGTTCGTTGTCTGCCAAGCATCCCGGAGGTCTGCTGCGCGGTCTGTCCGCTCGTCGATACCGCACCACTCGTGCGATCTCGGTGGAGGGCTCCCGCGCGGGGCAGTATCCCACCGCCACCGTGCGACCACGCGCGAATCCCGATCTCGGCGCAGCGAGCAACCCGAAGGGCGCTAGTGCCGAGTCATGCCCTTCAGCCAGGCACGTGCGGGATCGACCGACTTGAAGATGCGGAAATCGTGGACGCAGAGACCGGAAGCGACGTAGGCGTGAACCGAGGCCACAACCTCCTCCATTTCGGTCACGACGGCAATCGCCAGCTTGCCGGCACGCAGCGACCGGGCCGCAGCTGCGTTGACCGCGGCCAGTTCCTCCATGGCCGCTTGCGAAAAAGTGAAACTCTCGCTCGCGAGGAAGTCATGAAGCGCGTACAGCAGGCTGTCGTAGCGCGCATCCGCCTGCACGCAGCGCGTGGCCGCGGCAATATCCGCGTCGCTGGCGTGACCCAGGTACTTGAAGGCGACTCCTCGGTCTTCCCAATGGATTTGATACGTCATCGATGGAGGGAGCTCTCACGAATCGACGTGACGAGCCCATGGATGGACAGCAAATGGACAATTGATCCAAATCAACCAAAAAGAATATACAGGATCGATGCGCCAGGGCCCGAGCGGCCCGCCGACATGACCGGCTGGACGACGGCAGACCGGGCCGCTTGACGCCTTGCGCGTGAGGTTCAGATCTCGACACGGCTGCCCAGCTCCACCACCGCATTCCCGGGCAGCCTGAAGAATTCGACCACGCCGCCGGCGTTGCGGCTCATCGCCGCGAACACCCGCTCGCGCCAGTTGGCCATGCCGCCTCCCGGTGTCGGCACCACCGTCTCGCGGCTGAGGAAGAAGCTGGTCTCGAACGCCGGGATGCGCAGTCCGTGTGACTCGGCCAATGTCAGGGCCCGGGGAACATCCGGTGTCTGCATGAAGCCGAAATGCAGCGTCACGCGCCAGAACCCATGGCCAAGTGACGCCACCTCCAGGCGTTCCGACATCGCCACCCAGGGCACTTCGCGGAACACGACCGTCAGGATCACGTTGCGCTCGTGCAGCACCTGGTTGTGCTTGAGGTTGTGCAGCAACGCCTGCGGCACGGTGGAGGGATCGGCGACCGGATACACCGCAGTCCGCTCGGCGCGGTGGATGGCTCGCGGGTCCAGGCTGTCGATGAAGGGCTGCAGCGCCAAACCGTTGCGACGGATGGTGTTCATCAGCAGTTCGCGCCCGCGCGACCAGGTGCTCATGGTCCCGAACAGCAGCAACGCAAGAGCCAGCGGGAACCAGCCGCCGTCCAGGAACTTGATGGCGCAGCCGGCGACCAGCAGGGCATCGATGGCCAGGAAGAAGGCGGTGGCGCCGACGGCCACCGACCCCGGAAGGTGCCAGCCCTTGCGGATCACGAAATAGGTCAGCACCGTGGTGATCATCATCGTCAGCGTGACGGCGATGCCGTAGGCACCAGCCAGTGCCGAGGAACTTCCGAAATACAGCACCGCGGCCAGCACGCCGGCGAGCAGCGCCCAGTTGACCGCCGGCATGTAGATCTGGCCCGATTCGCGCGCCGAGGTGTACAGCACCGACATGCGGGGCAGGAAGCCGAGCTGCACGGCCTGCTTGGTCATCGAGTAAGCCCCGGAAATGACGGCCTGCGAAGCGATGATGGCGGCCAGGGTGGCGAGCACCACCGCCGGCAGCAGCCAGGCCTCGGGAAACATCCGGAAGAACGGGTTCTCGATGGCCGATGGGTCACCGATCAGCAGCGCACCCTGGCCCATGTAGTTCAGCGCCAGCGCGGGCAGCACGAGCCCGGCCCACGCCAGCTGGATCGGTCGTCGGCCGAAGTGACCCATGTCGGCATAGAGGGCCTCGGCGCCCGTCAGCGCCAGCACGATGGCACCGACGGCTGCGAACAGCTTCCAGCCTCGCTCGCTGAGGAACTCCCAGGCGTGCAGGGGGTTCAGCGCGGCGAGGATCGCCGGCTGCTCCGCGATGTGCATCACTCCGGTGGCACCCAGCGTGACGAACCACAGGACGATGATCGGCCCGAAGTAGCGGCCCACCACGGCCGTACCCAGCCGCTGGACCAGGAACAGGCCGGTCACGATCACCACCGTGATCGGCACGACGAAAGGCTGCAGCGATGGCGCCAGCACCTGCAGCCCCTCGACCGCGCCGAGGACCGAGATGGCCGGCGTGATCACGCTGTCGCCATAGAACAGCGTCGCACCGAATACGCCGAGCAGCAGCAACGCCGTGCGCAGAGCGGGTCGCGTACGCACCGCCTGCGCCGCCAGCGCGGTGAGCGCCAGACCGCCTCCTTCGCCGTGGTTGTCGGCCCGCAGGATCAGGATCACGTACTTCAGCGTGACCACGAGCATCAGCGCCCAGAAGATCACCGAGACCGCACCGATCAGATGGTGTGCATCCAGAGGGACCCCCGTGGCAGGGGCAAAGACCTCCTTCACCGTGTACAGCGGGCTGGTGCCGATGTCGCCGTACACCACTCCGATCGCTCCCAGCGTCAGCAGGGCCGTGCCCTGACGGCGGGGCAGGTCGGACGATCGCGTCGATTCGTCGAGTGCGCATTCGGATGTCATGTTCTTCCGCGAAGAGTGGCCATGCCGACAGCGTGCGCGCGCGGGCATCAGGACCGCATAAGGGTCCCGCTCGTCATTCAGGTGGTCGGTTCGGCCAGCCGGTAGCCGACCCCGGGCTCGGTGAGCAGCCGCTGGGGATCGGCGGGCTCGGCCTCCAGCTTGGCGCGCAGCTGGGCCATGTACAGGCGCAGGTAGTGCGTGTGTTCGGTGAACTCGGCACCCCAGACATCCGCCAGCAGCTGACGGTGCGTCACCACCTGCCCTGCCTGGCGAACAAGACGCGCCAGCAGCTTGAATTCCGTCGGCGTCAGATGCACATCAGCGCCCGCCAGGCTGACGCGATGCGCCGCCAGATCGACCCGAAGGTCGCCGTGTTCGTATCGTGTGATGGCTGGGTGCAGCGCGGTGCCACGGTGACGCAGTGCGACGCGCATGCGAGCCAGCAGCTCGCCGAGGCCGAACGGCTTGACCAGGTAGTCGTCGGCCCCGGCGTCGAGCAGCCGAATCTTGGGGTCATCGCAGTGTCGAGCCGAGATCACGATGACCGGCGCGGTGCAGCGCCCGCGCCGCAACGCCGAGAGCAGCGCCTCGCCATCGCCGTCGGGCAGGCCGAGGTCGAGCAGCACGAGATCGATGCCGCCCTGCGTCTCGGCATGGGTCAGCAGGCAATCCGCATCGGCCAGGCTGGCGGCAGCCAGCACCTTGTAGCCTTCGACCACGAGGGCCTCGCGCAACGTGCTGCGCAACTCGCGGTCATCCTCTACCAGCAGCACGCACAGGCTCATCCGGGAAGTCTCCGCTCCTGGCCGGCGGTCTCGGGCTCGGGCGCGGGCGGATCAACCACCGGCAGAGCGCATTCGAAGCTCGAACCGCCGTGGCTGCGCGCGCGCAGCCTGAGTTCGCCCCCGTGGGCACGCGCGACAGCACGGCACATCGCCAGACCGACGCCTGCTCCACGGTGGGCCGAGGTGTCGGCCGAAGCGGGAAGCGCCTGCGCCGCATCGCCGCGCTGGAACACATCGAAGATGCGATCACGCCAGGCCGGTGCAACGCCGGGACCGCGGTCGCGCACAGCGAGCAGAACCTGGTCACCGGCGCGACGCGCCAGCACCTCGACCGGCGCACCTTCGCCGCCGTACCTGAGCGCGTTGTCCACCAGGTTCTCGAGCATCTGGACCAGCAGCACGGCGTCGCAGTGCAGCAGCGGCAGACCTGGCTCGAGGCGCAGCTTCACGCGCTGCGCCGGAGCACGTTGCCGCACACGCCGAACCACGGCGCCGACGATCTCCTCGACCGACTCCCAGTCCCGCCGCAGCACCACCCCTGGCATGTCCAGCCTTGCCAGCTGCAGCGTGTTGGCGGTCAGGCGAGCGAGCTGGTCTGCTTCGTCGACGATGGTGGCGGCCAGACGCCGGCGCTGCTCGATCGAAAGCCGATCGGCCTGATCGTGCAGCGACGAAGCGGAACTCATGATGGTGGCCAGTGGGGTGCGGTAGTCGTGCGAGATGGCCATCAGCAGCGTGTTGCGAAGGTTCTGGGCTTGCGCCTCTTCACGTGCGGCTGCCGCTGTCACCGCTGCCAGGGCGCGTTCGATCGCGAGCCCCATCTGGTCGCACAGGGCCTGCGCATGACCGCGCACGGTGGATGCATCCGCCGGCAGGGCAGGCAGTCGCAGCAGCGCTGCACCGAAACTCGACTGCCGGCCGCGCAGCGGCAGGTACCACGCCGCCTGCTCCTCGTGACGACCGGTGCCCGGCCCCATGGCACGGCCTTGCATCTGGGTGAGACCCAGTCCAGCCCGCTCGTCGTCGTCCATCTCGCCGATCTGGATGGATGAGGGTCGCTCGTTCGCAGTGCCGGCCGGCTCCGCCACCATCAGCAGCGCGGCCGGCGCGCCGACCAGCTCCGACAGCATGGCCTGCAGTTGCGTTCCACGGTCACGCGGGTCGCCCGCATCGCGCAGCGTGTCGCCCAGGACCTGCAACTGCTCCGCACGCAGGGCATGCAGGCGCTCGCCACAAGCCAGCTGCCGCTGCCGCGCCATCAGCAGGGACACGATCCAGCTCACTGTCAGCATCGTGATCAGCAGCAGGGCATGCTGGTGCACGTCGACCGTGAACGTCCCGCGCGGAGGCACGAAGACAAAGTTGAATGCCAGCACGGCCGCAGCGCAGGCCAGCATCGACGTGATGGGCGTCAGCCAGACTCCCGCCAGCGCGGCCGCCAGGACCAGAACCTGCGCGAGGCTGGCCAGATCGACGTGGCCGTCCAGCAGCAGCATGAGCGTCCACGAAAGCGCCCACACCACCGCCCCCAGCCATCGCGCGGGCGCAGAGTTCATCGGGCGAGGGTCAGGGCCATGTGCACGGCGCACAAGCTAGCACGCGCCGCGTCAGGAACCCATCAGGAACGCCTTTGAGTCAGGAGGGGGCCTGACCGAGCAGCACAGGAAGCGTCGGTTCGGCCTGCGGCGCCTGATGGAGCAGCGACGACAGCACGGCCTCGAAGCGGGCGACGATCACGTCCCAGTCGAGCGCGCAGGCCGTGTGGCGGGCTCTCTCGCCGATCAGCCGGCGACGCTCGGGATCAGCCGCGAGATCGACCGCGGCTTTCACGAACGCAGGCACGTCCGCGCAGTTCGCCAGCATGCCGTTGTCGCCGGAGCGAATCAGCTGCGCCGCCGCCGCATGGTCGAACGCCACCATCGGCAGGCCACTGGCCATCGCCTCGGTGGTGACGTTGCCGAAGGTCTCGGTCAAGCTCGGAAAGAGGAACAGGTCGGCCGACGCGTAATGCGCCGCCAGATCCTGCCCGTGGCAATGCCCGGCAAAGATCGCGCCGGGGCACAGGGCCTGCAGTTCGGCGCGCTGCGGTCCGTCACCGACCAGCACCAGACGCGCCCGGGCATGGACGCCGCGGATCGCCTCGAACGCCGCCAGGACCACACCCAGGTTCTTCTCTGGCGCCAGGCGTCCGACGAACGCGACGACGAGATCGCCGGGCTCGGCACCCCAGCGGCGGCGCAGGTCGTCGCTGCGTTGCCCAGGCGCGAACTGCACCGTGTCGACGCCGCGCGACACGACGGTCAGTTGCCGCAGTCCGGCCTGTTCGAGCTCGCGGCGCAGCGCATCGGTGGGCACCATCGTGCTGCCTGTGCGGTTATGGAATCCGCGCAGGTAGGACATGATGGGACGGTTCAGCCAGCCGATGCCGTAGTGGTGGCTGTAGGCGTGGAAATTCGTCCTGAAGTCGGAGCTGATGGGCAGCTGCAGCTGCAGCGCCGCGCGAAGCGCCGACCAGCCCAGCGGCCCTTCGGTGGCGATGTGCACCACGTCAGGCCGATCGGCGGTCCACAGCTTCACCAGGGCACGCCGGGACGGCAGCCCCATGCGCAGGTTCGGATAGCGCGGAATGGGCAGGCCCCGCATCAGCACCTCGCGAAAGCGGGGGGCATTTCGGGGCGAGTCCGAGGGGCCCTGTCTCGGCCGGATCAGCTGGACGTCATGGTGTCGCCGGTGCAGGCCTTCGACCACGCGGGCCAGCGTCAGAGACACCCCGTTGACTTCGGGCGGGTAGGTTTCGGTGACCACCGAAACACGCAGCGATCGCTGAGCAGCCGGGCTGATCTGGAACGCACTGTCCTGCCTTGCCGATGTATTCATGAAGGCATGGTGCACATCGAACGCAACAGTTCGATGACAGGTCACTGCGTCACGCTGGTTTCACGCAACGCGGTCAACATGTCCCCAGGGCGCGCCCTCCGGTGCGTCCATCAACCCAGACGAGGGGGCACGCCATGCAATCTTTCCTTCAGGCGCTCAAAGAACAGCGCTGGGACGACCACCGCTACTACCACCACAGCCGCATCAACCAGAGCCTGCATCTGGTGAGCGCGATCTCGTTCGTCGTCGCCTACGGTCTGCTGTTCGTCGATCCGGCGATGGCAGCGATCCTGGCCTGGGGCGTCTCGATGACCACCCGGCAGGCCGGCCACTTCTTCTTCGAGCCGCGCGGCTACGACGAGGTCAACCAGGTGACCGATGCCTACAAGGAAGAAGTCAAGGTCGGCTACAACATCCAGCGCAAGATCGTCCTGATGGGCGCCTGGGTTGCGGTGCCCGTCCTGCTGTGGCTGTCGCCCTCGGTGTTCGGCCTGATCGCACCCGCCGAGTCGTTCAACGGCTACGTGCACGACGTGGGCATCGGCTGGCTGGCGCTGGGTGTCGCGGGGTTGTTCGTGCGGGTGCTTCAGCTGTGGGTGAAGGCCGACCTGATGACCGGGCTGGTGTGGATGACGAAGATCCTGACCGACCCGTTCCACGACATCAAGCTCTATCACCGCGCGCCAATGCATCTGCTGCGTGGCGAACTGGTCGAGACCAAGCCGCACGCCCGGGCCGAGTGAACCCGATCCCGGCCAGCCGGTCGGCCGCAGTGCGCGGCCGACCGGCCCGGGCCATCTCACTCGCGCAATCGCTGCCGCAGCATTTCCCGCAGGATCCCTCGCCGGATCAACCGGTTGCTCGTCGCAGCGCCATCCCACCATCCGTCGGTCTGCATCTCGTGAGCCGCCGCCACGAAACGCTGCAGCACGGCGGCGAAGTCCTCGTCGCTGTAGTTGAGGCTGAAGATGATGCGTCCTGAACCGACCCAGCTCAGCGCCAGTCCATGTGCCCGCAGATAGAACTGCAGCATCCAGTTGTAGCGCGACGGCTGCGTGTAGGTGACGGTCCAGATCGACGAGAGATGCGCGATCCGCACCGGCAGCCCACCCGACTGCAGTGCCTCGTTGAATTGCTGCGCACGCGCGTCCCACCGTGCATCGATGCCGTCGTACATCGACTTCACCTGCGGGCCATCGAGCCGATCGAGAAAGGCGCCCATCGCGCCCATCACGCAGGGGTGTGCGTTGAAGGTGCCGCGGGCAAAGCAGACGTCGGCCGGACGGTCTTCCCGAAAGCGCTTCATCAGTGCAGCGCGCCCGCACACGACGCCGACCGGCAGCCCGCCGCCGAGCGTCTTGCCGTACACGACCATGTCGGCTGCGACGCCGAAGTACTGCTGGGCACCGCCAGGCGCCAGCCGGAATCCGACGAAGACCTCGTCGAAGATCAGCACGATGCCGCGCTCGGTGCACACCTCGCGCAATGCGCGAAGCCAGGCGGTGTAGGCCTCGCGATCGAAGCCCGCACGACGGCCGCTGTCGACCAGCGACGAATCGGCCGGTGCACCGGAATTCGGGTGCAGCGCCTGCAGCGGGTTGACCAGCACGCAGGCGATGTCGCGCCGGGTTCGAAGCACCTTCAGCGATCCCTCGTGCATGTCGCGCAGCGTGTAGGTTTCGCGCGGTGGCAGCGGGTTGCCCGGGCCGGGCTGAACGTCTTCCCACCAGCCGTGATACGCGCCGCAGAAGCGCACCAGATTCTTCCGTCCGGTGTGGTACCTCGCCAGCCGAACGGCCTGCATCACCGCTTCGGTGCCCGACATGTGGAACGACACTTCGTCGAGACCAGAGATGGCCTTCAGGCGCTCGACGTTGTCGATCACGCAGGGGTGGTAGGCACCGAGCACCGGCCCGAGGTCACGCACCCGCGCGACCCCTTCGTCGATGCACTCCTTGTAGAAGTCGACACCGAACAGGTTGACGCCGTACGAACCGGTGAGGTCGTAGAAGACGTTGCCGTCCAGGTCCTCCACCGTCACGCCATGCGACTCCTTCAGGAAGGTGCCGCTCCTGAGGTGCTTGCGCAGGTAGGGGCTGTACTGGAACGGAACCCGGTAGCTGCTGGTGAACTGCAGGTCCGACACGCTGTCGCGCGCCCGCGCCGTCATGGCGGCGCTGCGCGGGTAGCGCTCGTCGTACAGCCGCGACAGCCGCTGGAAGCCGGCTCGACGACGCGCGACCGCCTCGGCCGCGGCGCCATCCGACCCGAAGAAGCCGTCTTCGTCGTAGGCGTAGCCCGGAATCAGCGAAGCGATGCGCTTGGCCATGCGGGAGTGGCCGGCCAGCGAGCGGTGCTTGGCTTTCGACAGTTCCATGCGTCGCTTGGCGCGCGGAAATGCCCAGGCCAGGATGCCGAGGGTCAGTGCGGAGAGTGCGAAGGATTCGTCCATGAGCAGGTGTGTTGATGTCCAACCCGTTATCTAACAGTCTCGATTGACAGGAACGTGAAAACAATGAATCCACTGCGCAGTCTCGTTGCCAACGAGGACCTCAACTTCCTGCTGACCAACCGGGTGCCACGCATGCTGCTGACCCGCTGGATGGGCTGGTTCAGCCAGATCCGCAACCCGTGGATCGCACGCGCGTCGATCGCCGTGTGGCGCCTGTTCACCGACCTGGACCTGAGCGATGCCCGCAAGCAGCGCTTCGCCAGCCTGCACGACTGCTTCACGCGCGAGCTCCGTGACGGCGCACGCACGATCGATCGGCGTGCGGACATCCTGAGCAGCCCGTGCGATGCGATCGTCGGTGCCTGCGGACGGGTCGATGACGGCCAGGTGTTCCAGGCCAAGGGCTTCCCGTACGCCATCCGAGATCTGTTCGGCCCCAGCCAGGACACCAGCGCCTTCCGCCGCGGCACCTACGTGACCCTGCGACTCACATCGGCCATGTACCACCGCTTTCACGCACCGCAGGATTGCGAAGTCGAGCACCTGACCTACCTGAGCGGAGACACCTGGAACGTCAACCCGATCGCGCTGGCGCGGGTGGAGCAGCTCTTCTGCCGCAACGAGCGCGCCGTGCTCCGACTGCGACTGAAGGACAGCGGACACACGATTGCGCTGGTGCCTGTCGCGGCCATCCTGGTCGCCAGCATCCGGCTGCATTTCCTCGACGTGCTGCTGCACATGCGCTACCGCGGGTCGGCGGAGATCGCCTGCAGCGCGCGCTTCACCAAGGGCCAGGAAATGGGCTGGTTCCAGCACGGCTCGACCATCCTGGTCTTTGCCCCGCCCGGGTTCAGCCTGTGCGACGGCATCACCCCCGGCCAGCACATCCGCATGGGCCAGGCATTGATGCAGCTCGGTCGGCGCGGATGACCTGAAGCAGCTAGCGCCCGCGCCGCGGGCTTCGCCGGCACACCCGACCGCGGCGAACCCTCGACGCCCTCAGGTGCGCGGCGCGATATCGGCGCAGTGGACCGGCGACACGGCCCCCGGCATCGGCAGCAGTGCCGATTCGGTCCGCACCGGAGCCACCGCGACCTGCCGTGCCTCGGCACTGCGGTCGATGATCTCGAGCCGGCCGTCGTGGTGCTCGACCAGCGCCGTGAGGCTCTCGACCCAGTCGCCGTCATTGCAGTAAAGCACGCCCTCGATCTCGCGGATCTCGGCGTGGTGGATGTGTCCGCAGACGACCCCATCGAGGCCGCGGCTGCGCGTCTCGCGCGCCAGCGCGGCCTCGAAATCGCCCACGTAGCTGACCGCGCGCTTGACCTTCAGCTTGAGGAATCGGGACAGGCTCCAGTACGGCAGCCCGAGCCGCGCCCGGGCGACGTTGAAGCGACGGTTCAGCCTCAGCGTGAATTCGTAGGCGATGTCGCCGACATAGGCCAGCCACTTCGCGCACTGGATGACACCGTCGAAGAGGTCGCCATGCGTCACCCAGAGCTGGCGACCGTCCGCGGTGACGTGAACGCAGTCCTCGACGATGTCGACGCCACCGAAGTTGTGCGCCACGTAGCGCCGCGCGAATTCGTCGTGGTTTCCGGGCACGAAGATGACACGCGTGCCCTTGCGTGCCTTGCGCAGGATCTTCTGCACCACGTCGTTGTGGCTCTGCGGCCAGTACCAGGAGCGGCGCAGTTGCCAGCCGTCGATGATGTCGCCGACGAGATACAGCGTCTGGCAATCGGTGGTTCGCAGGAACTCGAGCAGCGCAAGTGCCTGGCAGCCGGGGGTTCCGAGGTGCAGATCGGAGATCCACGCCGTGCGCACGTTCAGGGATCCATCCTCTTCGGTGTTGTCCATGCTTGAGGCTGCTGTGTGCATGGACTCGCATGGTCACGCCGTGACATGACACGGTGTTGACACAGAACTCGCCTGCCGCCGAAACCGGGCAGGAAGCTCCGGCGCAACACGCTGTCACCGTCCCGTCAGCAACTCTTCACAGACGTGTCATCGGTCACAACGAGCATCTCCGCGACCCAAGGAGAGACCGATGAGGGAGCACCCCCTGAACACCCTGCCGATGTTCGACACGCACCTGAACATGAACCCGTCGCGCCATGCAGCGCGACTGCACGTGCCGCACGCGCCGACCGTGTACCGCCAGAAGGCCGCGGCAGCCCCCGTCTCGTTCGAGGCCGTATGGGCACGCGACCTCGATGAGGTGCGCCTGGCCCAGCAGCTTCGCCACCTCGTGTTCGTCGAGGAAATGGGCGCGCGCGTGTCGCTGCCCGCAGGCACGCCGCCAGGCCACGACGCCGACCTTTTCGACGACCACTGCGAGCACCTCCTGCTGCGCGTCACCACCACGGAGGGTGAGCCCGGTCCGGTGATCGGCACCTATCGCGTGCTGACACCGGCAGCGGCCAAGCGCGTCGGCGGCCTCTACAGCGAGACCGAGTTCGACCTGACCCGACTGCGCTCGATGCGCGATCGCATGGCCGAACTGGGACGATCGTGCGTGCATCCGGACTGGCGCACCGGCGGCGCCATCCTGGCACTGTGGGCCGCGCTGGCGGAGTTCATGAAGCGCAACGCGCTGGACACGATGATGGGCTGCGCGAGCGTCGGCATGCGCGATGGAGGCCATGTGGCGGCGAGCCTGTGGACCCAGCTGCGCGGCACGCACCTCGCACCCATCGACTGGCAGGTGCGCCCGCGGCTGCCGCTGCCGGTCGAGCAGCTGCAGTGCGATCTCGATGTCGATCCGCCCGCGCTGATCAAGGGCTACCTGCGCTGTGGCGCCAAGGTCCTGGGACCCCCGGCCTGGGATCCGGCATTCAATACCGCCGACCTGCCGATGCTGATCCGCCTGGCCGACTTGCCTCCCCGCTACCGGAAGCATTTCCTCGGCGAGTGAGTCGGTCTCGAGAGCTTCCGCCGCCGCGGGCAGGCACAGCGTCCGTCAGACCCGGCGAGGCCCGAAGCCTCGCACTGCTGCCGGCTACATGCCTCGCTTGGCACGCGTCAGGATCGTGGCGACCTCCGTCGATACCTGCGCAAATCGCGATCCTGCACCGATCAACTGCTCGGCCTGCGCATACTGACCCGCGTTGATCTGCCTGGCCACACCGGCAGCTGTCTGGTGAAACTCGGCGTGCTTGTCCAGCAACGCGACAAAATTCGGTCGAGTGCCCCACTGCACACCGCCGGGCCCATGGATCCACTTGCCCAGAGGGCATTGGTCGTCCCGGCAGATCGTGTCGGCGTCCAGATTTTCGCGGTCTGCGATCGCCTTGCGCAGCTTGACCTTCCATTGCCGGTGCGCCTCGATCGCCTTGTCGAAATCGAAGTCGGCGTGTGCACCGGACTCGGCAGCAACCGTCAGCGCCATGCCCACGGGGGTCTTGAAGCGTGCCACCTCATCGGCCAGCGTGTGAGCCTGATCCTTCATGGCCGATGCAGCCGCAGCGGTCTGCTCCACGAGCGCAGCGTTCTGTTGCGTCATGCGATCGAGATCCTGAACGGCCTGGCCGATCTGTCCAATGCCAAGGCTCTGCTCGCGGGCCCCGGTTGCGA
Source organism: Rhizobacter sp. (assembly GCA_017986065.1). Taxonomy (GTDB): domain Bacteria; phylum Pseudomonadota; class Gammaproteobacteria; order Burkholderiales; family Burkholderiaceae_C; genus PBB1. The sequence goes on from JAGNWJ010000067.1 coordinate 12,891, forward strand.
CTTCACCCAGCAACTGGTCCACACGCTGCGACGAAGCCACGATCTCGTCGATCGTCGTTCCGGCACTGCGCACGATGCTTGTTCCCGTCTCGACCTGCTCGACGCTGCGATCGATCAAGGCCTTGATTTCCCGAGCCGCGTCGGCGCTTCGCTTGGCCAGCGCTCGTACCTCGCTTGCCACCACTGCGAAGCCACGCCCCTGCTCGCCTGCACGGGCCGCCTCAACCGCCGCGTTGAGGGCCAGGATGTTTGTCTGGAAGGCAATCCCGTCGATGGTTCCAATGATTTCCCCGATCTGGTTGGACGAATTGCGGATGCCTTCCATGGTTTGGACCACATCGCGCATCACTCGCCCTCCATCCGCCGCCGTCTTGGCGTTGTGACGAGCCATCTCGGAAGCTTCCCTGGTGTGCTCGGCCGTGCTCTTCACCGTCGACGAGATCTCCTCCATGGATGCGGCTGACTCCTCCAGGTTGGCCGCCGCCTGCTCCGTACGGGCGGACAGATCGGCCGCGCCTGCGGCGATCTCGCTGCTGGAGTGGACTATCTCGTCGCTGGAGCGACGCACCCGCAAGACCATGCCTCGCAGCGATTCCTGCATGGCTCTCAATTCGAGCATCAGCTGTGCGGCCTCGTCGCCGCCCCAAGGCGATGGTGAGGTTGTCAGATCACCGGAGGTCATGGCTCGCAGGTGACGCCGCGTCTCGCGCAGGCCACCGTCCATCACGCGGTAGAAGCACAGGAAGAGATACGCCGCGATGATCAGCGAGGCCGCCACGACGCCTGAAGTCCACGCCGCCTTCTCCAGTGCATCGCTGCGCAGGTCTTCGATGTAGACACCCGATCCGACGACCCAGCCCCAGGGCTCGAAACCCATCACATACGAAACCTTGTCCTGGGGCTTGCTTTTCCCTGGCTTGGGCCACTGATAGGAAACGAAGCCCTTGCCATGTTGTCGCACTTCGGCCACGAATGCCTTGAACAGGGCCAGGCCATTCGGATCCTTCATGTCACCAACATCCTTGCCATTCAGTTCCGGCTTGATGGGGTGCATCAGGATCTTTGGCTGCATGTCGTTGACCCAGAAATACTCCTTGCTGTCGTAGCGCACTGCCTCCAGCGCGCTGAGCACCGTTTTCTGGGCCTGGTCGCGGGTCAGCTTGCCGGCTGCCTCCTGCGCTTGCGCCCAGACGATCAGACCGTGTGCGACTTCCACTTGCTGTCGTGTCGCGTCCATCCGTGTTTGCAGCGCATGCTCATAGGACGACATCTGATCCCATGCCAGTGCTCCCAG
>JAGNWJ010000149.1 GCA_017986065.1 Rhizobacter sp.
CGGCGATGTTCGACGACATCCACGGCGCCGGCCAGCGCATGCTGACGCTGGTGAACGACCTGCTCGACGTGTCGAAGATCGACAGCACGGTGGGCGCGATCCACCTCGAGTCCAACGACCTGCGCGGACTGGTGCGCGGCGTGATCCGCGAGCTCCATCCGCTGCTCGCTGCGCGCCGGCTGCAACTGGTGACGCACCTGCCCGACGAGCCGATGCTCGCGAGGGTCGATCCGCCGCGCTTCCAGCAGGTCGTGCGCAACGTGCTCGCCAACGCCATCAAGTTCTCGCCCGCGGGCAGCCGCATCGACCTCGTCGGCGATCACACGCCCTCTGGAGAGTTGCGACTGGTGCTGCGCGACCAGGGGCCCGGCATTCCGGTCGCTGAACTGGAGACGATCTTCGAGGCCTTCGTGCAATCGAGCAACACCAAGGACGGCTCGGGTGGTACCGGGCTGGGCCTGGCCATCTGCCGGAAGATCATCGACGCGCACGGCGGGCGCATCCACGCCCAGAACCGGCCCGAAGGCGGCGCCGCGTTCCACGTCGTCCTGCCGGCTCGCCCGGCCCCGACGATCGACGAAAGCGAGCCCGAATCGGAAGCAGCCGCCACCTGCCGGCTCGCGGCCTGAGCACGCTGCCGGTCACCGGCGGGCACGCTCGGTGCCCGGGTGAAGCGAGACGGCAGCCCCGCCGGCTCAGGGCCCGGGAACGATCAGCGAATTGACGGTATCGATCAACGCCAGCGGGCTGAAGGGCTTGACCAGGTAGGCGTTCGCGCCCACGCGCTGGCCGGCCTCGCGATCGCTGTCCTGCGCCCGTGCGGTCAGCAGCACGACAGGCACGTGCGCCAGCGCCGGATCGGCCTTGACCGCCGCGCACACCTGCAGGCCGTCGAGGTCGCCGGGCATCATCACGTCGAGCAGGATCAGATCGGGCTTGAGGTTGCGGGCGGCTTCCAGTCCGGCGGCACCGTTGGCGGCCTCGTGAATCGCGTAATGCTCGAATTCGAGCGCCCAGCGGATCAGGCGACGGATGTCGGGCTGATCCTCGATGATCAGGATCGACTTCATGCGTGCTCCAAGGCGGCTTCGACCGGGGTGGATGCAAGCGTGGTGGGCAGCCACAGCGTCACGGTGGTTCCATGCCCCGGCTCGCTGGCGATGGCCATGCGCCCCCCCAGCAACTCGATGATTTCCTTCACGATGCTGATCCCCAGTCCCGTGCCCGGTATGTTGCCAGACGCATCGGCGCGATAGAAGCGCTCGCCGACGCGGGCGATCTGATCGGGCGTGAGCCCGATGCCGTGATCGCGCACCTCGATGCCGACCATCGACGGCTCGCTGTCGCCGTGCACGAGCCGCACCTCGACCGCCCCGCCCTGCGGCGAGTACTTGTAGGCGTTGGCGACCACATTGCCGATCGCCTGGCGCATCTTGTTGCGGTCGACACGAACGAAGATCGACTTCGACAGCGGTGCCAGCCGCGCCGGGCTGCGATCGTCCGGCGGCTTGAATTCCTGCAGCAGCTCCGGCAGCAGCGTGGCCAGATCGAGCACCTCGTAGGTGAAATCCTTGCCGCGGCGGGCCTCGATGCGCGCCAGGTCGAGCAATTCGTTGACGATGGCGATCATCAGTTCGCTTTGCCGATGGATGGTCGAGATCACCTCGGCCTGCTGCTCGGGTGACAGCTTGCGGCGCGACATCAGTTCGGAAAAACCGTAGATGCTGGCCATCGGCGTGCGCAGCTCGTGCGCGGCGGTCGACAGGAACTCGCTCTTCATCTGGTCGACTTCGGTCTCGTGCGTCACGTCGCGCAGCGACAGCACCTGCGAGATGGCGTCGGTCGAACCCAGGCGCAGCCCCGCTTCCAGCACCCGCGGCTTCGGCCACGCCAGATCGATCAGCTCGCGACGAGGCTGGGCTTCGCCGACGGCATCGCGCAGGTCACGACGCATCGACTCGAAGCCTCGCCAGGTGGCGGTGGTCGTGACCCGCTCGCGCAGCATCGCCTCGATGGCGCCCTCTTCCGCACCCAGGATCTGCTGCTCGGTCAGCCCGGTCAGGCGAGAGAAGGCCGGGCTCATGTAGTTGGCACGGCGCTTCGAATCGAACGACACGAAGCCGTCCGGACTGAGCGCGAAGATCGCATCGAGCTGCTCACCGCGCTGCTGCAGCCGGCTGACGAGCTCGAAGATCATCATCGAGACGGCCTCGATGTCATCGGCCCCCTCGACACCGACCGAGGTGTCGCGGATCAATCCTTCGAGCACCTGGCGCAGGGAAATCAGCGCCATTGCACGCGACTGCAGTTCGGCGCGCAGGCGCTGGTCGAGCGCGTGCTGTTCGCTCATGTCGCGACAGGCCAGCACGTGCCCGGCGATCTCGCCATCGGGAGCCAGGATCACCGACTGGGTCGTGTCGACCACGACTTCGCGGCCGGGCAACGCAGACAGCGTGGCGCGACGGCCGGTCCACGAGCTCAGCGGGTCCACATGACGGTAGACGGCCGGCAGGACCTCGGCAATCGACTCACCCAGCAGATCGCCCAGCGGCCGATCCACGAGAGCACACGCTGCGGGATTCGCGAACACGACCCTGCCCTGTGCGTCGAGCGTGAACACGCTGTCGGCAATCGCACTGAGCGTGACCGCTGCCTGTGCACGCTGCGCTCGCAGGCTCTGCACCGTGCGGCCGATCACTTCGAACGTGGCGCGGAACTCGGTCGGCGCGTCCTCGGGCATCAGCATCTCGGGCGTGGCCTCGCCCGCCTGCATGGCGCGCTCGAACTCCTGGATGCGACCGAGGTTGCCGAGCCAGCGCACCAGCGGAAAGCGGATCAGCAGCAAGCCGCCCGCCAGGCTCAACAGGGCCAGCACCAGCGCCATGCGCGTCTGCTCCCACAGCCGCCCGGCGATGCGCTCCGGAGAAAAGGTCAGTCGCAGCACGCCGTAATCGCGGCCGCCGACGGTCACCGTCTGGTTGGTGTCGTAGAGGCGCGAGGCCACCTGCTCGACCAGCCAGCCCGGTGCGGACACATCCGGCGGATCGTTGCGGGGAGCACGCACGAGGCCGCCCTTCATGTCGATGAAGCTCGCCTGCGAGAACGACGAATGGAGCAGCGCGCGTTCGAGCGTGCGGCGGATGGTGTCGTAGTCGCCGATCACCGCGCTGTCCGAGATCGTCGGCATGATGACGCCGCTGAGCGTGTCGGCGCGCAGCTGCGCCTCCTCGAGCTCGACCGAGAACTGGTAGCTGTAGAACAGGCCCAGACCGCCCAGAACGAAGGCCAGCAGCGTGACGGTGTAGAGCGCGAAAACGCGCCCGACCAGCGAGCGCGGTAGCCATCGCACCGGCAGCTTCATCGAGCAGCGGCCTCAGCGCAGTGAAGGGGGAGCAGTTCGAAAGAAGTCACGGTAGGTGGCGTACTCGCTGCCATCCGATGCGATGAAATTGGCCTCGACCGTCAGCCCCACTTCCGCCGAGGCCTGCGCCAGGATTTCGCGGCCCTTCGGATCGCGGGACATGCCGATGAATGCGCCGGCGACGGCCTTCTGGATCTTCTCGGGCACCTTCGACGAGGCCATCAGCGCCAGGTCGTGGACGGGCGGCGACGACCACAGCACACGGTAGGTCTTGCCCTCGCGCTTCGCATAGCCCTCGGCGAGCTGCGAGTTGGCGCCGGACGCGGCGACCTTGCCGCTGAACAGCTGAGCCAGCGCGCCATCCATGTTGCCGCCGAAGACGGCCTTGGCGTCGATCTT
>JAGNWJ010000150.1 GCA_017986065.1 Rhizobacter sp.
CCTTGCCGGTGATCGGCGTGATGTTCTCGAAATACTGGCCCTTCGCCGGGGCGACCCACTGCCCGCCGATGAAGTTGCCGTAGCGCTTCTTGAATGCCACAGCGGTTCCGAATTTTCCGGGTTCGAGCATGTCCATGTCGTGTCTCCAAAGGTGAGGTTGATCGCAGGTGGCTGTCGATGAGGCGCGCGCTGGCGGCAGCGCACAGCCCCCCGAAGTCAACGGGCAGGAGGGCATTGTTCGGCTCGACGCTCAGCCTGCGAAGCGCAGGCGATCCCTTATGACATCGCGTTCATAGCGATGCGAGCCGGTACTTGAATCGAGATCAAACCGTCACTTCTGTGGCGCGTTGCCACACCCTCGCAGGGGCAGCGCCCTGCAAAGCGGGGGCAGTTGTGCTGTTTTGGACCAGCATCTCGCCCCCGCGACGCTCAGGGCTTCGCGTTGGCGTTCGGAAAGAACAGCTGCTCGCCGCCGATCCGGTAGGCGGCAATCACCGCCTGACCATCGGCAGAGATCACCCAATCGGCAAACGCCTGGGCCAGTTCGGTCTTGGTGTGCGAGTGCTTGGCCGCGTTGACGACGATCACGCCGTACTGGTTGAAAAGCCGGGTGTCGCCCTCGACCAGAACCGCCAGCTCACCGCGATTCTTGAAATTGAGCCACGTGCCCCGGTCGGTCAGCGCATAGGCATTCGTCGACGACGCGATGTTCAGCGCCGGGCCCATGCCGCAGCCGCATTCCTTGTAGCCCGGCACCTTGCCCGCAGGCGTGTCGATGCCGACCGCTTTCCAGAAGCGCAGCTCGGCCGCGTGGGTTCCGCTCTTGTCGCCACGCGACACGAAGGAAGTGTCACTCGCGGTCGACAACTTGCGCAGCGCTTCGGCGACATCCTTGCCCTTGACACCGGCGGGGTCGGCTTTCGGTCCGACGACGACGAAGTCGTTGTACATGACAGGCATGCGCTTGAGGCCGAATCCTTCGGCCACGAGCTTCTCCTCCGCGATCTGGTCGTGCACGAACAGCACATCGGCATCACCCCGTCGCCCCATGTCCAGCGCCTGGCCGGTGCCCACGGCAACCACCTTGACGTCGATGTTGCGGGCGGCCTTGAAGGCGGGCAGCAGGTGCGCGAACAGTCCCGACTGCTCGGTGCTCGTGGTCGACGCCATCACGATGCTGCGCTCCTGCGCGCTGGCGGCGACGCCACACACGGCGATCAGTGCCCCGATAACGAAACGACGTTGCAAGTTCATCAAACCCATGGCAGTTCTCCTTTCAAAAACAATGCGGCTTCCGCCGGCAGCGTGCCGTGGAAGAAGTGATCGGTCTCCACATCGGCCAGAACGCGGCCAGCTTCCAGATAGATAACGCGGCGACTCAGGCGCTTGACCTGACCCAGGTTGTGGGAGCACATCACCACGGTGATGCCCTGCGCCGCAAAGCCGCCTATCAAGTCCTCGACCTCGCGCTTGGCGCTCGGGTCGAGGCTGGCAGTCGGCTCGTCGAGCAGCAGAAGCTGCGGCTTCAGCGCCCAGGCGCGCGCCAGTGCGGCACGCTGCTGCTGCCCGCCTGACAGCGCACGTCCAGGGTGCTGCGCCAGAGCGGCCAGACCCACCTGCTCGAGCGCATGCAGGGCAGACTCGCGGCGCTCCATCGCGGACAGGCCCTGAAGGCGCAGCCCCAGCTCGATGTTGGCGAGCAGGCTGGCCCGCAGCATGAAGGGACGCTGGAACACCATCGCAATGCGCAGACCCGCGTGGTCGCCAGCCGTCCTGCGATGCCCGGAGGTCAGGGGCACCAGGCCATGCAGCGCGCGCAGCAGGGTGGTCTTGCCCGCACCGTTGGCCCCGACCAGCGCAATTCGATCACCAGATCGCACCTGGAGATCGATTCGATCCAGCACGGTTCGACCACCGAGCGCCACCGAGGCTGCGCCGAGCTCGACCAGCGGCGCACCGATCGAAATCGGCGAGGAGGCCGGAGTCAACTGCGCGCTCATGCAGCGATCCGGGCGTCGCCTGGTGCCCGCCAGTCGCGCATCAAGGCGACCAGGGTGTTCAGCAGCAGCACCACGGCCAGCAGAACGAAACCCAGTGCCAGCGCGAGGGGCAGATCGCCCTTGCTGGTCTCGAGCGCGATCGCGGTGGTCATGACACGCGTCACGCCGTCGATGTTGCCGCCGACGATCATCACCGCGCCGACCTCGGACACCGCGCGGCCGAATGCCACCAGTGCCAGGGTCAGCAGCACCAGGCGCTCATCCCAGGCAATGATCAGCGCGCAGGCGAACCGGCTGGCACCCAGGGATAGCAGCTGCTCGCCGTGATCACGCATCGCGTCCTCGATCGTCTGGCGAGCCAGCGCGGCAACGATGGGCGTGACCAGGATCGCCTGCGCGACGACCATCGCGGACGGCGTGAACAGGATGCCCATCGACCCGAGCGGACCGGCGCGCGAAAGCAGCAGGTAGACCATCAGCCCGACCACCACCGACGGAAGCGCCAGCAGTGTGTTCATCAGCACCAGCACCACACGGCGCCCGCGAAACTGCCCCACCGCCACTGCAGCGCCGAGCAGCAAACCCGCTGTGGTCGCGATCGCGCACGCGGCAGCACTGACACCGAGGGACAGGCCGACGATCTTCCAGAGTCTGGGATCTCCGCTGGTGACCAACTGAAGAATGGCCAGCAGGCTGTCGAAAAACGCCGTCATGAAATCAGGAACAGATGAGGAGCTGGAAGCGACGCTTATCCTAGGTCTCAATGACCCGTCCGACCCTATGAAGTCGAATGCATAAGATTTCGCTCAATTACGCGCTGGTCAACCACCGCACGGAGACCTTGACGGCTGGCAGGGCCGACATGAACGAAGTCGCCGCGGACCTGCATCACCCGTTGATGACGATGCTCGATGCGATCCACCGCAGCGGCTCGATCTCGGGCGCGGCTCGCCTGCTCGGTCTGTCCTACCGGCATGTCTGGGGCGAACTCAAGCGCTGGGAGATCGAACTCGGCGACACGCTGGTCATCTGGTCGAAAGGACAGCCGGCGACGCTGTCTCCGTTCGGCGCCAAGCTGCTGTGGGCAGAGCGGCACGCTCAGGCGCGCCTGGCACCACAGATCGAGGCGATGCGCGTCGAGCTGCAGCGCGCATTCGCGATCGCCTTCGACGACACGGCGGGCGTGATCACGCTGTATGCCAGTCACGACCACGCGCTGCCTCGCCTGCGCGAGTGGGTGCAGGCGCGGCATCGCCTGCATCTCGACATCCAGTTCACCGGCAGTGTCGACGCACTCGCCGCGCTCAACGAAGGACGCTGCCTTCTGGCCGGCTTCCACGCGCTGACAGCGGCGCCGCTGCGCTCGCCGACGGCGGGTGTCTACCGCCCGATGCTGAAGCCGGGCCGCCACAAGCTGATCGGTTTCGCGCAGCGCAACCAGGGTCTGATGGTCGCTGCGGGCAATCCATTGAACATCCGCAGCCTGCACGACCTGACCCGTCCGGGGCTGCGCTTCGTTCATCGACCGCGCGGCACCGGCACACGCGTCGTTCTGGAGGAACTGCTGGCTGCGCAGCACATCAAGCCGGAGCAGATCGGCGGCTTCGACCGCACCGAACCATCGCACCAGGCGGCCGCGGTGGTGGTGGCCAGCGGCAGCGCCGATGCGGCCTTTGGCATCGAGGTCGCTGCGCTCGACAACGGCCTCGAGTTCGTGCCGCTGGCTCGGGAGAACTACTTCCTGGTGACACTCGCCGC
>JAGNWJ010000151.1 GCA_017986065.1 Rhizobacter sp.
AGCGCCTGGCCGCACTGACCGAGCAGGCCAGCGATGCGATCGTGGTCGAGAACATCGACGGTGTCGTCACCAGCTGGAACCGCGCGGCCGAGCGCCTGTTTGGCTGGAGCGCCGGCGAAGCCATCGGATGCCACGGGAGTGATCTGCTGCTGCCGCCCGCCGGCCAGGCTGCAGACGAGGCGCTGCGCGCGCGCGTGATCGCCGGCGAGACGCCCGAGCCCGTCGAGTCGGTCGGACTGCATCGCCACGGCAGGCCGCTGGCGTTGTCGATGGCGGTCTCCACGATCCTGTCTCCCGACGGCCGGGTGGTCGGAGTCGGTCGCCTGATCCGCGACATCCACGCCGAGAAGGAGGCCGCGCTGTCCCGCGAGCAGTTCACGCACCGGCTGGAGATCGAGGTGGGCGAGCGCACCGCCGCGCTCGAACTGGCGCGCCGCGACCTGCGCACGGTGCTCGACGCGTTGCCTTCGATGGTCGGCTACTGGGATCGCGACATGCGCAACCGCTTCGCCAACCACGCCTATGCCCGGTGGTTCGGGGTCGAGCCCTCGACGATGCCGGGCAAGCACCTGCGCGACCTGCTGGGCGACAGCCTGTTCGAGATGAATCGCCCGCGTGCGGAAGCCGCCCTGCGCGGCGAGCCGCAGACCTTCGAGCGGGCCGTCCCGAGGCCGGATGGATCGGGCTACCGGCAGTCGCTGTTCCACTACCTGCCCGATGTGATCGATGGCGAAGTGCGTGGCTTCTATGTGCTGGTGCACGAGGTGACCGAGATCCACGAGGGCCGCCGCAAGCTGGCTGACGCGCTGAGGGAAATCGCGATCCTGCTCAACACGGTGCGAGTGCATGCACTGTTCTCGCAGATCGATCTGCAGGGCCATGTCATCGAGATCAACGACCGCTACTGCGAGTTGAGCGGCTACGAGCGCGAGGAGTTGCTCGCCAAGGGTTTCAGTCTGCTCAATTCGGGCGTGCACCCGCCCGAGTTCTGGGCCGAGATGTGGCGCAGTCTCAGGGACGGCAAGGCGTGGCGCGGCCAGATCTGCAACCGGGCGAAGGACGGCTCGCTGTTCTGGCTGGACAGCATCTTCGCGCCCATCGTCGGCGCCGACGGTCGCGTCGATCGCTACATCGGCATCGCCAACGACATCACGGCCAGCAAGAATGCGGCGGCCGATCTGGCGAACGAGCGGCAGCGGCTCGACAACATCCTGCGCGGAACCAACGTCGGCACCTGGGACTGGAACATCCGGACCGGCGAGACACGCTTCAACGAGCGCTGGGCCGAGATGGTCGGCTATTCGCTGGCCGATCTCGCACCGATCGGCAGCGACTTCTGGATGCGCAACATCCACCCTGACGATCTGGCGCGCTCGGCCGAGGCCCTGAAGCGGCACTTCGACGGCGAGCTCGAGCAGTACGAATGCGAGATACGCATGCGTCACCGCGACGGCCACTGGATCTGGGTGCTCGATCGCGGCCGCGTGTCGAGCCGCACGCCAGACGGCCAGCCGGAGTGGATGCACGGAACCTACCAGGACATCACCGAACGACATGCGGCCTACGAGGCGCTGAGGGCAGCCACCCGTGCCGCGGAGGCAGCCAGCGCGGCCAAGAGCAGCTTCCTGGCCAACATGAGCCACGAGATTCGAACACCGCTCAACGCCGTGATCGGGTTGACCGGCCTGCTCGAGAACAGCCGCCTCGATGCCGAGCAAAGTGGCTTCGTGCGGAAGATCCAGCTGGCCAGTCGATTGCTGATGGGACTCATCAACAACGTGCTGGATCTGGCCAAGATCGAGGCGGGTGAAACCGCTCTGGACGTGCGGCCGTTCGACCTGCACGACCTGATCGAGGGCCTCGCGGCCGTGTTCGGCAGCCAGGCGCAGGCCAAGGGCCTCGATTTCACGGTGAGCCTGCCGCCCGGCCTGCCGCGCCGACTGAAGGGCGACGCGCTGCGGCTGGGGCAGGTGCTGACCAACCTGCTCGGCAACGCCATCAAGTTCACCGAGCGTGGCAGCGTGGCGCTGATCGTGCAATCGCTCGGCAGCGATGACCCGAACCAGCTCAGCGTGCGTTTTGCCGTGAAGGACACCGGCATCGGCATCGACCCCGAACTGCACGAATCGCTCTTCCAGCCTTTCGCGCAGGCCGACGTGTCCACCACGCGCCGCTACGGCGGAACCGGACTCGGCCTGTCCATCGTCAAGCATCTGACCGACCTGATGGGCGGCCGCAGCGGCGTGACCAGCCAGCCGTCGCAAGGCAGCGAGTTCTGGATCACGCTGCCTTTGCAGCGTGTCTCCGATGAGGGCAGGGGCGGCGATTCACCCGAAGTGCTGAGGCTGCTGCTGCTGGAAGGCAGCCCGCCCCGCCGCCTGGGATGGCTGGAGCCGCTGGCTGCAGCCTTCGGCTGGCGTGCCGATGTGGTCGACGGTGTCGCGGCGGCCACGCAGCGACTGCAGGCCGACGCGGGCGGTGATGGTCAGCCCCACGTCATGCTCCTGGCCGGCGGTGAGGCCCTGGCACCGCTCGGCTGGCAGGCGCTCCTGAACACCGTGGCGGCGATCGATGCACAGCGCCGCCCGGCGACCTTGCGGGTCGGTGGGCCCGAAGACGACAGCCGGTCCGAAGAGGCTCGCCAGTTCGACGGTCTGCTTCCCGGGCCGGCCGATGCAGCGGCGCTCTTCAACGCGGTCGATGCGGCCGTGCGGCGCTGTGGTGGCGATGCGGCGAAGGTCATCCAGGCCACGCGGCTGCAGGGTGCTGGCGTGCTCTGGCTTTCCGGGGTGCGGGTGCTGGTGGTCGATGACAGCGACATCAATCGCGAGGTGGCCGCGCGCGTCCTGCAGCGTGAGGGTGCCATCGCGACCACGGCCGCTGCGGCGGTCGATGCGCTCGAGCTTCTCGCCCGGTCGCCGGGCGACTTCGACATCGTCCTGATGGACGTCCAGATGCCCGGCATGGACGGCAACGAGGCGACCCGGCGCATGCGCACCGAACTCGGGTTGACGCAGATCCCCGTGATCGCGCTGACCGCTGGTGCCCTGCTGGCCCAGCGGCAGCGCGCGCTGGACGCCGGCATGGACGATTTCCTCAGCAAGCCGCTCGACTGCGACGTGCTGATCCGGGCGGTGCGTCGCCACGTCGAGCGGGCCCGGCAGGCGCCGCTGCCGGTTTGCATGCGAACGGAAGGTGAGCCCGGATCGCCGCAATCGCCCTGGCCCGCGATACTGGGCATCGACGAGTCCGGATTGCGCGAGCGGTTCGGTGACGACCTCGCGCTCTACCGGCGCGTTCTGCGGCGCCTGTGCGACGAGTTCGCGGATCTCGCGGCTGGCGATTCGGTACCGGACGTGCCGGCGGACCGGCTGTCTTGCGCAGCCCGGATGCACAAGCTGTACGGCAGTGCCGGCTTGCTTGGCGCACATGTCGTCGCGACCGCCGCTGTGGCAGCCGAGCACGCGCTGCGTGCCGATGTGTCCGGCGCTCAGCGCGGCGCGCAGGCCGAGCCCGCGGCTGCACTCGATGCGGTGCGCATCGCGCTCAAGCAACTGCTGCAGGCCGCGCAGGCCTGGCTGGCCGAGGCGAGCGATTCACCGGTCGAGGAACCGCCGTCCGGCTGCGTCGATCCGGTCGATCCAAAGGCCCTGAACGAGTTGAGCAGCCTGTTGCGCAGCCAGGATCTGGCGGCGCTGGGACGCTGCGCCGATCTGGGGCCGGCACTG
>JAGNWJ010000068.1 GCA_017986065.1 Rhizobacter sp.
CAGTAAACAAGAATTGACAGTTGTAAGTCATCTGGCTAATGTCGGGGTGGCTGTGCGCAGGGTGGTGGTTCGTCCATCCCATCCGTTCAGTACCGACGTGCTGGTTCAGCACGGGAACGCTCATCACTCACTCGAGGAGATACCTATGGCAGATGATCCCAACCGAGTCTGGCCGTCCGGCCTGACGACACCAGAAGCTGAAGAATTGCAGCGCGGCCTTGTGGAAGGCACACGCGTGTTCTTCTTCATTGCCATCCTGGCCCACGTGCTCGCGTACGCCTACACGCCCTGGCTTCATTAAGAAGGATCCAACATGAACCAAGGAAAAATTTGGCGTGTGGTGAATCCCACCGTCGGCGTGCCCATCTTCCTGGGCTCTGTTGTCATCGCGTCGCTGGTCGTTCACAGCGCCGTGCTGCTCAACACGAACTGGCTTGGCTCGTTCTTGAACGGCGGTCAGAAGGCAGCGGCTGCTGCAGAAAAGCCGGCCGCAGCTGTGGCGCCGGACACGATCGTGTCGCAGGCCCCAACGCCGCAGAAGTAAGTTCGCTTGACTTCTGTTGTGCCTTGAAAGGCCGGGATAAATCATCCCGGCCTGTTTTTCCACGACCTGAACGATGAATCGCCTCAACCAGCAACTGTTGCGCGTCTGGGCTGGACTGGGTTCTCGATTCCTGCCGTTTGCGGATGCCGCGACGCCGGATCTGCCCCTGTCGAAACTGCTGCGCCTGTCGCTGTTTCAGGTCTCGGTCGGCATGGCGGTGGTGCTGCTCGTCGGGACGCTCAACCGAGTGATGATCGTCGAGCTCGGGGTGCCGGCATCGCTGGTCGCGGTGATGATCGCGATGCCGCTGGTCTTCGCGCCGTTCCGTGCGCTGATCGGATTCCGCTCCGATACCCACGCCTCCGCACTCGGATGGCGCCGCGTTCCGTACCTGTGGAAGGGCACGATGCTGCAGTTCGGCGGACTGGCCGTGATGCCGTTCGCCCTGCTGGTGCTGTCGGGTGGCGGCAATGCCAGCCAGTGGCCGGCCTGGTTCGGCCAACTCGGCGCGGCGCTGGCCTTCCTGCTGGTGGGGGCCGGGCTGCACATGACGCAGACGGTCGGCCTGGCGCTGGCCACCGACCTGGCGCCGGTCGAGTCCCAGCCGAAGGTCGTCGGCCTGATGTACGTGATGCTGCTGATGGGCATGATCGTCAGCTCCCTGGTCTTCGGCGCGCTGCTGACGGATTTCACGCCGGCCAAGCTCATCCAGGTGATCCAGGGTGCCGCCGTCGTGACGATCGTCCTGAACATCGCCGCGATGTGGAAGCAGGAGAAGCGCAATCCCTCCCGGAACTCCGGGGCGGTGAAGGAGCAGTCCTTCCGCGACTCGTGGGACAGCTTCTGCCAGGGCGGGAACGCGGTGCGCCGTCTTTGCGCGGTCGGACTGGGCACCATGGCGTTCAGCATGAACGACATCCTGCTCGAACCCTACGGCGGCCAGGTGTTGCAGCTCAGCGTGGCCGCCACGACCAAGTTGACCGCGACGCTGGCCGTCGGCGGGCTGCTCGGTTTCGGTCTCGCGTCCCGCGTCCTGAGCCGGGGCGCCGATCCGTTCCGGATGGCGGGCTACGGAGCGTTGGCAGGCATACCGGCCTTCCTGGCGGTCATCTTCGCGGCACCGGCTGATTCGCCGATCCTGTTCGCGTTCGGGACGATGCTGATCGGCTTCGGCGCCGGACTGTTCGGGCACGGGACCCTGACCGCCACGATGAATCTCGCGCCCAAGAACCAGACCGGGCTGGCGCTCGGTGCCTGGGGTGCGGTGCAGGCTTCTGCCGCCGGTCTGGCGGTCGCGATGGGCGGCATCATTCGCGATGTGGTTGCCAGCATGGCGGAGCACGACCGACTGGGTCATGCGCTCAATGTGCCGGCCACCGGCTACATCTTCGTCTACGGCATCGAGGTGGTGATGCTGTGCGCCACGCTGATTGCGCTGGCTCCGCTGGTGCGTCGCATCGCGCCGGTTGCGGCCCTGAGCCGCTGATCGCCTCGGCTGGAGGCGGCGCCGTCAGGCGGCACCTGCGGCCTGCCTGGCCCGCATCTTCGCGCTGACATACGCGCCGTGAGGCACGTGCAGCAGGTCGCTCAGGCGGCGCATCACGTGGTTCTCGTGCGCCGTGAGCACGCCGTCGGCGTAGGCAACCTGCCACATCTGCTCGACCAGGACGATCTTCTGGTCCATGTCGAACGAGTCGTTGATCTTCGAGGTGAACTGGAAGTAGTCGGTCGCGCCGTGCGCGGCTTGATGTGCCAGTTCGAGCAGGCGGGCACCCTCATCGTCGGACAGATTGAACCGCGCCTGCAGCGCCGACAGGACCGCGCTGCGTTCGTGCTCCGAGATCTCGGCATCCGATCGCATCACCTCGACGAGCAGGACGGCGGCGGCCAGGTGCATCGCATGCTCGGTGTGATCGGGCGTATCGCCCGCCCTCGGCGGCATCACCGCGTCGAAAAGATCTTTCAGTGTTCGCAGCATGCGGGTGTCAGCCGGTCAGTTCGCCGACGGGGTGCACGGACCGAGCTTGCGGCCCGTCATCGACATCTTCATCTCGCCGTCCTTGGACTTCATGCGGAACGACGACACCACGGTGTCGCCCTTGCGCTCGGATTCGCCGCTGCCTTCCATCGCATCGGGCGGCGGGCACGAGACGCGGTAGCTGGTCTTGCTGGCGGTCGTCTTCACGTCGCTGACCTTGCAGCGCTTGTCAGCGGTGGGCGTCGATTCGGCCCCGGGCCGGGAGCAGACCTTTGACGGCGGCATCGGCATCTTCATGCCCATCATGTCCATCGTGCCGCTGTACTCCCACTGCTCGCCGACCTCGGCGGCCTGTACCGGCTGAAGACTGACGAACGAAAGAAGCAGCGAGGCGGCTGCGGCGGCGTGGAATCTGGACATGGGCTGCTCCTGGCGAGTGCGGTGCTGCTGTTCGGGACGAATGTACCGGAGCGCCTGATCGAGCCCGCTCACTGGGGCGCGCCAGGGTAGAGGATCACCGACAGGAACCGGATCGGCTTGACCAGCAGCCGCTCCGGGCCATGCAGGATCTCCCCGGCAAAGGTCAGCGAGTCGCCGGGTTCCAGCACGTAGACCGTGTTGCCGTGCCGATATTCCATCGTCCCTTCGAGCATGTGGATGAATTCGGTGCCCGGATGCTCGAAGGTCGGAAAGCTTTCCGACTGCTCGTTCATCTCGATCAGGAAGGGCTCGAAGCGTTTCACCGGTCCCTGGTCATAGGCCAGCAGCTTGTAGGTGTGTCCGCTCTTGGTGCCTCGACGCACCACCTGCATGCCTGCATCGCGCTTGACGAGCTGCGCCGCACCCGACGGCACGTCGTAGTTGCGGAACAGCATCGACATCGACACGCCCAGCGCCCGTGCGATGCGGCTCAACGTGTCGAGGCCCGCCATGATCTGGCCGGTCTCGATCTTCGACAGCATGCTGCGGCTGACACTGGCCTGCTCGGACACCTGCGCCAGCGTCAGTTGATGGCGCTGGCGCAGCTCGCGGATCGCGCTGCCCAGGGACTTCTCCAGCGACGGCGGGTGCTCGACGGGCGGGGGGACGGAATCGGGGGTGTGTTTCTTCACGGGAATCAAAATTGCTTCTGGTGAATCTATCACGCTACACTGCCCCGGCGGTGTCACGACACCCGGAGACCGACATGAGCACCACCCCGAAGCCTTCCGATCGCGTTGCGCCGCTGCGCTTCCAGGCCCTGACAGACGCGACCAGTTACCTCGACGCGCAGGGCGTCAAGTACGTGCTCGCGCAGTTCGTCGACATCCACGGGACCGCCAAGGCCAAGGCGGTGCCGGTGGCCCACCTGCCTTCGGTGCTCGGTGACGGGGCGGGTTTCGCCGGCTTCGCGATCTGGGGGGTCGGCATCGAGCCGCATGGTCCGGACTTCATGGCCGTCGGCGAACTGGGCACGCTGTCGCTGGTGCCCTGGCAGCCGGGCATGGCGCGCATCGTGTGCGACGGCCATGTCCATGGCGAGCCCTGGGCCTTCGACTCCCGCGTGACGCTGAAGAAGCAGATCGAGCGCCTCACCGCGCGTGGCTGGACGCTGAACACCGGCCTGGAGCCCGAGTTCTCGCTGCTCAGGCGCAGCGTCACCGGCGCGATCGAACCCTGCGATGCCAGCGATACGCTGGCCAAGCCCTGCTACGACTACAAGGGTCTGTCGCGCACCCGTGCCTACCTGGAGAAGCTGACCGAGTCGCTGCGCGCGGTCGGCATCGATGTCTACCAGATCGACCACGAGGACGCGAACGGACAGTTCGAGATCAACTACACCTACACCGACTGCCTGACGTCGTGCGATCACTACGTCTTCTTCAAGATGGCGGCGTCGGAGATCGCCAACGAGATGGGCATGGTCTGCTCATTCATGCCCAAGCCGTTTGCGCACCTGCCGGGCAACGGCATGCACATGCATGCGTCGATCGCCGATGCAGCCGGAGCGAACCTGTTCGAAGACAAGAGCGACCCGCAGGGCCTGAACCTGTCGACGATGGCGTATCACTTCCTCGGTGGGCTGCTCGCGCACGCACCCGCACTGACGGCGCTGGCCTGCCCGACGGTCAACTCGTACAAGCGCCTCGTGGTCGGCCGATCGCTGACCGGCGCAACCTGGGCGCCGGCCTACATCAGCTACGGCGACAACAACCGCTCGACGATGGTGCGCATCCCGAAGGGCCGGCTCGAGCTGCGCCTGCCCGATGGCTCGTGCAACCCGTACCTCGCGACCGCCGCGGTCATCGCCGCCGGCCTCGACGGCATCGAACGCCAACTGCACCCGGGCCCGGCGCACAACGAGAACCTGTACGACCTGACGCCGGCCCAGCTGCGCGAGCGCGGCATTGCCGTGCTGCCGCAGAACCTGGACCGCGCGCTCGACGCGCTGGAGGCCGACACGCTGATCGTCGAAGCGCTCGGCCCGGTCGCGTGCGAGTTCATCCGGCTCAAGCGCATGGAATGGATCGAATACATGCGCCACGTCTCCGACTGGGAGATCAAGAGCTACCTCGAGTTTTTCTGAAACCTGGATTGAAACGGAAGCCAACACATGTGCGGCATCGTGGGACTGCTGGTCAAGAAGCCGGCACTGAAGGATCAACTTGGCGCGCTGATGGTGCCGATGCTGCTCGGCATGACCGAGCGCGGGCCCGACTCGGCCGGCCTCGCGGTGTTCGGTGAGGCACTCGACGCCGGCCACCGGAAGCTGAGCCTGTATTCGGGCCTGACCGCAGAAGGTTCGCAGTTCGGATGGGCCGCGCTGGTGACCGCCTTGAACGCCGACATGCCGGCGGCTCGGGCGAGTGCGCATGCCACCGGCAACCACGCGGTGCTGACCGTGGCCGTCGACCCGACCCCGGTCAAGGACTGGCTGCACGAGCAGCATCCGAAACTGCACATCCTGTCGACCGGTCGATCGATCGACCTGTAC
Source organism: Rhizobacter sp. (assembly GCA_017986065.1). Lineage (GTDB taxonomy): Bacteria > Pseudomonadota > Gammaproteobacteria > Burkholderiales > Burkholderiaceae_C > PBB1. Next base: position 5,497 of record JAGNWJ010000068.1, read on the forward strand.
AAGGACATCGGCACGCCCGGCGAGGTGGCGGCGCGTTACGACTTCGCGCACCTGCGCGGCACGCACCTGGTCGGCCACACCCGGATGGCGACCGAGTCGGCGGTCACGCCCGATCGCGCGCACCCGTTCACCGCCGGCGAGGACTTCTGCCTGGTCCACAACGGTTCGCTGTCGAACCCCTACGGCGTGCGTCGCAAGCTCGAGCCCCTGGGCATCCACTTCGACACCGACAACGACACCGAGGCGGCCTGTCGTTTCATCGAATGGCGCCTGCGTGACGGCGACGACCTGCCGACCGCGCTGCAGCGCAGCTTCGACGAACTGGACGGCTTCTACACCTTGCTGATGGGCACCGCCGACCAGCTCGCGCTGATCCGCGACCCTTTCGCGTGCAAGCCGGCGATGGTGGCCGAGACCGACGACTACGTGGCGATCGCCAGCGAGTTCCGTGCGCTGGCTCACCTGCCCGGCATCAATCACGCGAACGTGTTCGAGCCCGCCCCCGAGGAGATGTACGTATGGAAGGCGTGATCGAGATGACCACTTTCGACCTCGCGACGCAGACGGTGCGCGAGTTGAACCAGCACCTGCACCAGCCGGCCAGCGAACTCGCAGGCCGCGAGGTCGTCGTCGCGAATCCGAACGGCGCCCACAACCTGGCCGTCGGCCTGAATGCGCCGGTCCATGTCACGGTCCAGGGCCACGCCGGCTACTACGCGGCGGGCATGAACCAGTTCGCCACCGTCGTCATCGAAGGCAGCGCCGGCACCGGTGTCGCCGAGAACATGATGAGCGGCCGTGTCCATGTCAAGGGCTTCGCGTCGAACGCGGCCGGCGCCACCGCGCACGGCGGCCTGCTGGTGATCGAGGGAGACGCCGGCCTGCGCTGCGGCATCTCGCTGAAGGGCGGCGACATCGTCGTCGGTGGATCGGTCGGCAGCTTCTCGGCCTTCATGGCGCAGGCCGGCCGCATGGTGATCTGCGGCGATGCGGCCGACGCGCTCGGCGACTCGATCTACGAAGCCGTGCTGTACGTCAAGGGCGAGATCAAGTCGCTCGGCGCAGACGCGCAGATCGAGCCAATGACCTCGGCCGACATCGCCACCGTGGCCGAGCTGCTGAAGGCAGCCGGCCTGAAGACCGCGCACGACCCGGCTGCGTTCAGGCGCATCGCCTCGGCCCGCACGCTCTACCACTGGAACGCCGACGCCGACCAGGACTACTGAACCCGCCATGACCCACTCACCCGCATTCCCGAAGCGCATCCAGACCGAAGAGTCCGCCACCTTCGACCGCACGGCGCTCGACTACATCCACAACGCGGCGGCGCACGGGCTCTACGAGATCCGCGGCCTCGGCGCCAAGCGCAAGCTGCCCCACTTCGACGACCTCGTCTTCCTGGGTGCATCGCTGTCTCGCTACCCGCTCGAGGGTTACCGCGAGAAGTGCCTGACGAAGACCGTGCTCGGCACGCGCTACGCCACCCGTCCGATCACGCTCGACATCCCGATCACCATCGCCGGCATGAGCTTCGGCTCGCTGTCGGCCCACGTGAAGGAGGCGCTCGGGCTCGCGGCCACGGCGATGGGCACCTCGACCACCACCGGCGACGGCGGCATGACGCCGGAAGAGCGCAATTCGTCGAAGACGCTGGTCTATCAATGCCTGCCGTCGCGCTACGGATTCAAGCCCGACGACGTCCGCCGCGCCGACGCCATCGAGATCGTCATCGGCCAGGGTGCCAAGCCGGGCGGCGGTGGCATGCTGCTCGGGCAGAAGGTCAACCCGCGTGTCGCCGCCATGCGCACGCTGCCCGAGGGCATCGACCAGCGCTCGGCCAGCCGCCACCCCGACTGGACCGGGCCTGACGACCTTGTCATCAAGATCCACGAACTGCGCGAGATCACCGACTGGAAGACGCCGATCTACGTGAAGATCGGCGCGACCCGCGTGTTCAACGACGTCAAGCTGGCGGTGCATGCCGGTGCCGACGTGGTCGTGCTCGACGGCATGCAGGGCGGTACCGCGGCCACGCAGACCTGCTTCATCGAGAACGTCGGCATCCCGACGCTGGCGGCGCTGCGGCAGGCCGTCGATGCGCTCGAGGACCTGAACATGAAGGGCCAGGTGCAGCTGATCGTCTCCGGGGGCATCCGCACCGGCGCCGATGTCGCCAAGGCGCTGGCGATGGGCGCCGACGCGGTCTCGATCGGGCAGGGCGTGCTGATGGCGCTCGGCTGCAACCACGACAGCTACGAACAGGACGGCCAGCGCATCGACGCAACCGCCGACTACGCCGCGCTCGGCGCGCGACCGGGCTCGTGTCACCACTGCCACACCGGGCGCTGTCCGGTCGGCATCACGACGCAGGATGCGGTGCTCGAGCAGCGCCTGCAGCCCGCGTCCGGTGCGCGGCACCTGAAGAACTACCTGAAGACGCTGACGATGGAACTCACCACCATCGCGCGCGCCTGCGGCAAGCAGAACGTGCATCACCTCGAGCCCGAAGATCTGGTCGCGCTGACGGTCGAGGCCGCCGCGATGGCGCGTCTGCCGCTGGCCGGCACCAACTGGATTCCCGGAGTCGGCGCGATCTGACCCTGGTCCGATCCCGGTCGCAGGCGCGCCCGCCTGTCCGGGCCGTGCCAACATCGATCCCCTGAAGGAGCGATCGATGAAGAAACTGCTTTTCCTGGGCGCGGGTGGCGTGGGGGGTTACTTTGGGGCCCGCCTGCTCGAGGCCGGTGTCGACGTCAGCTTTCTGGTGCGTCCCGCCCGCGCGGCGCTGCTCGCCGGGCAGGGCCTGCGGGTGAGCAGCCCGCACGGCGATCTGGCGCTGCCGGTGCGTTGCGTGACGCGCGACTCCGTGCAGCCCGAATACGATCTGGTGCTGCTGGCGCCGAAGGCCTACGACCTCGAAGACGCGCTCGACTCGATCGAGCCGGCCGTCGGGCCCGGAACCTTCGTGATGCCTTTTCTCAACGGCCTGGCACACATGGAAGCGCTCGACGCACGCTTCGGTGCGCACCGCGTGCTGGGCGGCGTGGCGCACATCGCGGCGGCGCTGGCTGCCGATGGCACGGTGCGGCAGCTGAGCCCTGTCCACGTGATGACCGCGGGTGGGCGCGACCCCGCGACACAGCAGGCCGCGGCCGATTTCATTGCGCTGTGCGGGCCGGCCAACTTCGACGCCGTCCTGTCGAGCGACATCATTGCGACGCTGTGGGAGAAGTGGACCTTCCTTGCCACGCTGGCCGGCGCCACCACGCTGATGCAGGGCTCGATCGGCCAGATCATGGACACCGTGCACGGCGAATCGCTGCTGCGCCGGCTGTATGCGGAAGGTCTGGCGGTGGCCGATCGAAGCGGGTTCCCCGTCCCGGAGAAGGCCCAGGCCAAGTCCCTGCGCGTCCTGACCGAACGCGGATCGGGATTCACCGCGTCGATGCTGCGTGACCTGCAGGCGGGACAGCGCACCGAACACGACCACGTGCTGGGCGATCTGGTGAAGCGGGCTCGGGTGCACGGTGTCGACACGCCGCTGCTGGAAGCCGCCCATTGCCATTTGCAGGTGGCCGCGAAGTAGCCCGTGGCTACGCGAGCGCGCCTGCGGGCGTCAATGAAAACGCTAATGAAGGCTGTCAACATTTGTTGACATAGCGCAATTCGCAGGCCTTGCTGCATCGGTACTGTGCGGAACCCCGTACCGATGGAGCCTCGCCGATGCGTGTCCTGCTGATCCACCCGAACTACCACTCCGGCGGCGCGGAGATCGCCGGCAACTGGCCACCCGCCTGGGTGGCCTACCTGACCGGCTACCTGAAGGCCGGTGGGTACACCGACGTCGTTTTCGTCGACGCCATGACCCACCACCTGAGCGACGACCAGGTGCGGCAGCGGATCCTCGAGATCCAGCCTGACATCGTCGGCTGCACCGCCATCACGCCGGCCATCTACAAGGCCGAGCGGCTGCTGCAGATCGTCAAGGAGGTCGACCCCGACATCGTCACGGTGCTCGGCGGCATCCACGGAACCTTCATGTACCCGCAGGTGCTGAAGGAGGCACCGTGGATCGACGCGGTCGTGCGCGGCGAAGGCGAGCAGGTGTTCCTGAACCTGGTGACGGCGGTGGACGACGGCAGCTGGAGGATCGACCGCCGCCAGGTCAACGGCATCGCCTTTGCCGAAGACGGCAAGGTGGTCGCCACGGCCGCCGAGCCCACCATCCAGGACCTCGATCGCATCCTGCCCGACTGGGGCATCCTCGAGTGGGACAAGTACCAGTACATCCCGATGGGCGTGCGGGTGGCGATCCCGAACTTCGCGCGCGGCTGTCCGTTCACCTGCACCTTCTGCAGCCAGTGGAAGTTCTGGCGCGACTACCGCATCCGCGACCCGAAGAAGGTGGTCGACGAGATCGAGACGCTGGTGCGCGACCACCAGGTCGGCTTCTTCATCCTCGCCGACGAGGAGCCCACCATCCACCGCAAGAAGTTCATCCAGTTCTGCGAGGAACTGATCGAGCGCAACCTGCCGGTGCTGTGGGGCATCAACACCCGCGTCACCGACATCCTGCGCGACGAGAAGCTGCTGCCGCTGTTCCGCAAGGCCGGGCTGATCCACGTCTCGCTCGGCACCGAGGCGGCGGCGCAGCTGAAGCTCGACCGCTTCAACAAGGAAACCACGATCGCGCAGAACAAGAAGGCGATCCAGCTGCTGCGCGACGCCGGCATCGTGACCGAGGCGCAGTTCATCGTCGGCCTGGAGAACGAGACAGCCGAGACGCTGGAAGAGACCTACCGCATGGCGCGCGACTGGAACCCCGACATGGCCAACTGGGCGATGTACACGCCGTGGCCGTTCTCCGACCTGTTCCAGGAACTCGGCGACAAGGTCGAGGTGTTCGACTTCGAGAAATACAACTTCGTGACGCCGATCATGAAGCCCGACGCGATGGACCGCGCCGAGTTGCTTGACCGGGTGATGAACAACTACCGTCGGTTCTTCATGAACAAGACCTTCTTCCAGTACCCCTGGACGAAGGACAAGGTGCGGCGCAAGTACCTGATGGGCTGCCTGAAGGCCTTCCTGAAGAGCGGCTTCGAGCGCAAGTTCTACGACCTCGGGCGGGTCGGCTACAAGGGGCCGCAAAGCACGGGCAGCGTCGACTTCGCGTTCGACGTCACGCGCACCTACGAGCGGCCGAGTGTCGCTGCGCTGGCCGAGGCCGATGCCGGCTGGGTGACCATGCACGGCCCGAAGATCGAGCACAAGCGCCGGCAGGGGGAACTGACCGCGGCGATGGCCTGCGGCGGCGGAACCGAGCAGTTGGCCGAGTCAGAGTCGGTCGACGCTCGCGCCGTGGCGTGAGGTCCCCGCCGTGAACTCACTGGAGCTGGTCTCCCCGGCGGCCAGCGGGCGCATCGGGCCGAATGCGATCACCCGCGTTGCCGAGGTGCTGACCGCTCTCGTGGGCCACGCGAAGACGCGCCAGCTGTTCGAGGACGCCGGTATCCCGGGGTACCTGCGCGAGCCACCGCAGCAGATGGTCGATGAGTTGGAGGTGGCGAGTCTGCACAGCGTGCTGCGCGCCTCGCTCGGTGGCAAGCTCGCCGGCCAGGTTTCCCGCCAGGCGGGGCTGCTCACCGCCGACTACCTGCTGGCCCGCCGGATCCCGAAGCCGGTGCAGGCGCTGCTGAAGGTGCTGCCTGCGCCCCTGGCGGCTCGGCTGTTGCTGGCGGCCATCCGCCGTCATTCGTGGACCTTCGCCGGCAGCGGCCTGTTCGAGGCGCGGCCCGGTGCGCCGGTGCAGTTGACGATCCGCGGCAATCCGATGTGCCGCCAGGTGTTCTCCGAGACGCCGGCCTGCGATTTCTACGCGGCCACCTTCGAGCGACTGTTCCGCGTGCTGGTCCATCCGCATGCCCTGGTGCGCGAGACCCACTGCGAGGCACGCGGCGACGCTCAGTGCCGCTTCGAAGTCCACTGGTGAGCGCGGGGCCGTGCGCCCTCTGCACGCGCCCTTGGAGTGTTCTGGGTTGCTGGGTCGGGAACCTCCGTCGGGAAATTGACCCTTACCATCCGGCGCGGTCACCCAGGAAAATAGCCCGATGAAAACACCACACACACACTCTCTCTCTCGCTGCGCACTCGCGTTGTTCGGTGCGGCAGCGCTGTTCGGAGCATCTGCACAGGCCGCTGACGGCGGTCAGGCCTACGTGTCGAATCAGGCTGGCAACGTCTCGGTCATCGACCTCGCGACGCTCGAAGTCACCCGGGAGATCGATGCCTACGGCAAGGAGCCGCGCGGCCTCGGCGTCACTGCCGACGGCAAGCTGTTGATCACTGCCAACCGGGGCGACGGGAACATCTCGGTGATCGACCGCGCCACAGGCAATCTGCTGAAGAACATCGCGATCGGCAAGAACCCGGAGTTCGTGCGGACCCGAGGCCATTTCGCGTTCGTTTCCTTCGAACCCTCCTCCACCGGCGGTCCCCCTCCGAAGCCGGGTTCACCCGAGGCGATGGCGGCAGAGAAGGCCAAGGACGATGACGACGAGAGTCCGGCCTACGTGGCCGTGGTCGACCTGAAGGCAGGCAAGGTGATCAGGCGCATCCGCGGCGGAATGGAGACCGAGGGCATCGAGTTCTCGGCCGATGGCAAGCACATCCTGGTCACGAACGAGGCGGACGACAACGTCACCGTCCACAGCATCGCCAGTGGCAAGAAGGTCAAGACCATCGACGTGAAGTCCTACGGCGATCGTCCGCGTGGCATCAAGCGCGCACCCGACGGCAAGTCCTATGTCGCGACCATCGAGCATGGCAACACGCTGGTTGTGATGGACGCGAAATACAACGTCGTCAAGTCGGTGCCGACGGGCGACACGCCCTACGGCCTGGCCTTCGACCCCACCGGCGAGCGTCTGTTCGTCGCCAACTCGAAGAGCAAGAACCTGCAGGTCTACGACGCGAAGACCTACGAGACGATCAAGACCGTCCCGACCGGTGACCGCTGCTGGCACTTCAGCTTCACGCCCGATGGCAGCCAGATCCTGGTCGCCTGCGGCCGCTCGAACGAGGTGGTGGTGATCGACGCGAAGACGCTGGAACCGGTCAAGCGCATCGAGGACAAGAAGCTGCCCTGGGGCCTGGTCACCTATCCGAAGGCATTCGGCAGTCTGGACCAGCCCGAGTGAGTCAGGGTAACCTCGGGTGATTGCTACCCGAGCGCCCCATGACGGCCACTCGATCCCCCCGACATCCTCGAGCCCGGCCCCCGGCCGCAGTGACGGCCGACAGCGAAGAAACCATCCTGGTCCTGCAGGGTGGCGGGGCGCTGGGCGCTTACCAGGGCGGTGTGTTCGAGGCATTGAGTGCCGTCCACCACGAGCCCACCTGGGTCGCAGGCATCTCGATCGGCGCCATCAACGCGGCGCTGATCGCGGGCAACCCGCCTGCTGACCGCACGGCGCGGCTGCGCGAATTCTGGGATCTGGTCAGCTCGGCCTTGCCGACACCACCGATCGTCGCGGGCGCGCGTGCCCGCGAGGCGCTCAACGAGATCAGCGCCACGCAGGTGATGCAGTTCGGGGTACCTGGTTTCTTCCAGCCGCGCTTTCCGCCAGCACCGTTCCAGCCGATCGGCACACTGGAGGCGATCAGCTTCTACGACACCACGCCACTGAAGCAGACGCTGGAGCGGCTGATCGACTTCGACCGCATCAATGCGGGCCCGATGCGGCTGTCGGTCGGCGCGGTCAACGTGCGCACCGGCAACTTCGCGTACTTCGATTCCGCCAAGCAGCGAATCGACGTGCGTCACATCATGGCCAGCGGCGCCTTGCCTCCGGGCTTTGCGCCAGTGGAGATCGACGGCGAGCATTTCTGGGACGGCGGGCTGGTCTCGAACACGCCGCTGCAGTACGTGCTGGACCAGCCCGGCAAGCGCCGCCGGGTCGTTTTCCAGGTCGATCTGTTCGCGGCGGTCGGTGCACTGCCCACCACGCTGCCCGAGGTGAGCGAGCGCGAGAAGGACATCCGCTTCTCCAGCCGCACCCGGCTCACCACGACCAACGAGCTCGACCGGCAGGTGATCGCGCAGGCCGCGCAACGGCTGCTCGCGAAGCTGCCACCCGAATTGCGCCACGACCCCGATGTGCTCGCCCTGTCGCGCGTGCGCTGCGAACACGCGGTCGACGTGGTGCACCTGATCTACCGCAGCAAGCACTACGAGAGCCAGTCGAAGGACTACGAGTTCTCGCGCCTGTCGATGCAGGAGCACTGGGCTGCGGGCCAGGCCGACATGGCCCACACTCTGCACGATCCCCGCTGGCTGCAGCGCGAGCGTCACCC
>JAGNWJ010000069.1 GCA_017986065.1 Rhizobacter sp.
GCATGTGCTTCGCGATCACGCCGGAGCCTGTTCCAGATCGAAAGCCTTGTGCAGGGCACGAACGGCGAGCTCCATGTACTTCTCGTCGAGCACGACGCTGGTCTTGATCTCGCTGGTGGTGATCATCTGGATGTTGATGCCCTCGGCGCTGAGCGTGCTGAACATCTTGCTGGCAACCCCCACGTGCGAGCGCATGCCGATGCCGACGATGCTGACCTTGCAGATCTTCGTGTCCCCCGACAGCGTGGCCGTGCCGGTCTTCGGCACCACGCTGGCCTTGAGCAGGTCCATCGTGCGGGCGTAGTCGTTGCGGTGCACGGTGAACGAGAAATCGGTCTTGCCCTCGTGCGACACGTTCTGGATGATCACGTCGACATCGATGTTCGCTTCGGCCACCGGGCCGAGGATCTGATAGGCGATGCCCGGCTTGTCTGGCACGCCGATCAGGCTGATCTTGGCCTCGTCGCGATTGAAGGCAATGCCGGATACGACGGCTTGTTCCATGTTTTCATCCTCTTCGAAAGTGATCAGGGTGCCCGACTTCGCCTCTTCGACGATGTCGATGTCCCAGGGCGTGAAGCTCGACAGAACGCGCATCGGCACGCGGTACTTGCCGGCGAATTCGACCGAGCGGATCTGCAGCACCTTGGAGCCCAGGCTGGCCATCTCCAGCATCTCCTCGAAGCTGATGCTGTTGAGGCGCCGAGCTTCGGGAACGATGCGCGGATCGGTCGTGTAGACGCCGTCGACGTCGGTGTAGATCAGGCACTCATCGGCCTTCAGCGCGGCCGCGACAGCCACCGCCGACGTGTCTGATCCGCCACGACCAAGCGTGGTGATGTTGCCCTGCTCGTCAACGCCCTGGAAACCGGTGATCACGACCACCTTGCCCGCGGCCAGGTCGGCGCGCACCCGCTTGTCGTCGATGCTCTGGATGCGGGCCTTGGTGAAGGCCGAGTCGGTCCGGATCGGCACCTGCCAGCCAGCGTAGCTGACGGCCTGCATGCCTTCGGCCTGCAAGGCGATGGCCAGCAGGCCGACCGACACCTGCTCGCCGGTGGCAGCGATCTGGTCGAGCTCGCGCATCAGCTCGGGGGAACTGCTCGCCGGAGACAGCTCCTTGGCCAGGCCGAGCAGGCGATTGGTCTCGCCGCTCATGGCCGAGGGCACGACGATCATCTGGTGACCGGCACGAGCCCACTTGGCCACGCGCTTGGCCACATTGCGGATGCGCTCCGGCGACCCCATCGAGGTACCGCCGTATTTGTGTACTGTCAGAGCCATGGCAATCGGTGCGTTGACGCGGCACGGGCTGCGCCGCGGTAATCGGAAAAGCCTTCCATTTTACAAGCGCCGTCGCCGGGGCGGACGGCATTTGCTCACATCCGATCCGCAGGCTCCCACAGCAGCGTCACCAGGGGCTGACCGGGCAGCCCGATCACGCGGGCGTCGATGCCGAGCCCCGGCACGAACACCAGTTGGCCACCGCTGTAGACGAGGGGTCCGCTGCGCTCCCAGGCTGGCAGCTCCGCGGCCTGGAACTGCTTCTTCAGGCTGCGCGCAGGGCGCCCCAGACCGGCCTGAAACTGCTCGCCGCCCGATCGCGCGCGAAGCTCGGCCTGCGCCAGCCAGGCCAGCGGCACCCCGCCCTCCTTCACTCGAACGACGCGCAGGTTGCCCCCCCAGCCGGGGAGACGATGAATCCCGGCACGGCGGATGTGCAGCTGAGCCTCCAATGCCGTCTTGGACGGGGACCGGGCTGCCACGGGGCGTGACCAGGTCAGTTGTCCCCGGTGCCTGCGCAGCAGACCACCGGCCAGCGGCCAGGAAGCAGCGCCCACCCCGAAAAGCTCGTCGCTCAGCCGCGCGAGCAGCGATGCAGGCGGCGCAGCCCCCGTTTGCCGACGCAGCCAGGCGCGCAGCGCATTGACCCGGCGAGCCGCCGACAGCTGCCCCAGCCCGACGAGCTGGAGCCCTGCCGGCCCGTGCAGCAACGCCAGGTCATCTGAAGCCAGCTCATCGAGGCAGGCCTGCGCCTGCTGCGCCCAGGTGGCCGCTGCGGCCAGCGCGGGTTCGGCCTCCGGGAACGCCTGGACGAGTGCCGGCCAGACACTGAGACGCAAGCGGTTTCGCGCATGGCGCTCGTCGGTGTTGCTGTCGTCATCGATGTAGGACAGGCCCAGCGACTCCACGTACGCCTCGATCGTGCTGCGCGGAACGTCGAGCCAGGGACGCAGCCAATGGATGCCGTCACGCTCGATCGCGCGCGGCATGCCGGCGAGACCGGCGACGCCGGCCGAGCGCAGCGCCTGCAGGATCAGCGTTTCGGCCTGGTCACGACGGTGATGCGCAAGCAGGACCACGTCGGCCCCGTGAGTGCGCGCCAGTCGCCCGAGGGCGGCGTAGCGCTCACGGCGCGCCCACGCTTCGATGCTGTCGCCAGGTTGGGGCCGCGTGCGCAGCCGGCAAGCGGCGAACGACACCGGGAAGCCTTCGACCTGCCAGCGCGCGCACTGGTCGCGGCAGTGCCGCTCCCATGCATCGGCCTGGACGCTGAGCCCGTGGTGGACATGCAGCGCGGCCACCGACGTGCCGGTATCGCGCACCGACATCAGCACGGCATGCAACAGCGCGGTGGAATCCCGGCCGCCGCTGTAGGCGACCGCGACACGACGGGAGGTCATTGCGGAAGCAGGCGGCTTCATGCACCGCCCCATCCGAGTGTCAGCGATCGGTCGTGTCGGTGAATCGGCCGTAGGTCTGCAACCGCTCGTACCGCCGCTGGAGCAGTTCCTTCGGCTTCAGGTCGCTGACCTGCCGCAGCGCGTCGTTGAGCGCTCGCTTCAGATGCGCGGCCATCTGCTTGATGTCGCGGTGACCCCCGCCGACCGGCTCGTTGACGATCTTGTCGACCAGGCCGAGCGCCTTCAGCCGATGCGCGGTGATGCCGAGTTGCTCGGCAGCATCCGAGGCACGCTCGGAGGTCTTCCAGAGAATGGAGGCACAACCCTCTGGCGAGATCACCGAATAGATCGAGTACTGGAGCATCAGCAACTGGTCGCCGACGCTGAGCGCGAGGGCACCACCCGAGCCGCCCTCGCCGATGATCGTGACGATGATCGGCACCTCGAGTTGCGCCATCTCGAAGATGTTGCGACCGATGGCCTCCGACTGGCCGCGCTCTTCGGCGCCGATGCCCGGATAGGCGCCGGGCGTGTCGACGAAGCTGAAGATCGGCAGGCTGAATTTTTCAGCGAGCTTCATCAGGCGCAGGGCCTTGCGGTAGCCCTCGGGTCGCGACATGCCGAAGTTGCGCAGGCCGCGCTCGCGGGTGTCGCGGCCCTTCTGGTGACCGATCACCATGCAGGCCTGGCCGTTGAAGCGCGCCAGGCCGCCGACGATCGACTGGTCGTCGGCGAAGTGCCGGTCGCCATGGAGTTCATGGAAGTCGGTGAAGATTTCGCTGACGTAGTCCAGCGTGTAGGGCCGCTGCGGGTGCCGCGCGATCTGCGTGACCTGCCAGGGCGTCAGGCTGGAGTAGATGTCCTTGGTGAGCTGGAGACTCTTCTTGCTGAGGCGGTCGATCTCTTCGGAGATGTCGACGGCCGACTCGTTTTGCACATAGCGCAGTTCGTCGATCTTCGTTTCGAGTTCAGCCACGGGCTGTTCGAATTCGAGAAAGTGTCTTTTACTCATTCGTTGGTCTTCTCGCAGGAACAGGCGACATCAGCCGCCAAAAAACCATTCAGTAGTCTACCGGCAGCGGTTCAAGACTGCGCCAGATGTACCAGGTGGCGACCGACCGGAACGGCGACCAGGCCTCGCCCACCTCGCGCGCCTCGGCGCGAGATACCGGCTCGCCGCTGAAGTAGTTGACGCTGATGCCCTTGATGAGCCCGGCATCGTCGAGCGGCAGCACGTCGGGGCGCATCAGGTGAAAGATGAGGAACATCTCGGCCGTCCAGCGACCGATGCCGCGGATCGCCACCAGTTCGTCGATGATGGCCTGATCGTCCATCTGCTCCCACTGGTTCTCGTGCACGGAACCGGCAGAGAAATGGAGGGCCAGGTCGTTGATGTATTCGACCTTGCGCGCCGACAGGCCGACCGCGCGCATCTCGGGTGCGGCAAGGCGAAGCACGCTGTCCGGCTGAAGGTGCAGCACGCCGCCGGGCACCGCCGCGATGAAGCGCTCCCAGACAGACTGCGCCGCCTTGACCGAGATCTGCTGCCCGATGATCGATCGGGCCAGCGTCGTGAAGGCATCCCCGCGACACTTGAGGTGGCTGTCGCCGCACTTCGGAATCAGCTTGCGCATCACCCGGTCGCGCTTCGCGAGGTGCCTGCACGCGTCGTCCCAGAAGACCGGCGGGGCGGCCGAACCCGCAAGCATCATGCCTTGACCCAGGTGGTGCCCTGGGGAGAATCCTGCAGCAGGATCGATTGCGCGGCCAGTTCCTGACGGATCTGGTCGGCACGCGCGAAGTCACGCGCGACCTTGGCCGCATTGCGCTCGGCGATCAGTTCGGCGATGCGCGATTCGTCCAGCCCGGAGCCGGCCTGCAGATAAGACTGGGCCGGCAGCTGCAGGAGGCCCAGCGTCGCGCCCAACTCCTTGAGCAGTCGCGCTGCCTGCGGTGAACGCGTGCGATTGACCTCGCCTGCCAGGTCGAACAGCACGGCAACAGCGCCCGGCGTGTTGAAGTCCTCGTTCATCTCTGCGCGGAAGGTCGCGGCCTGCGGCTGTGACCAGTCGATTGCATGGTCGTCATCCGTTGGCAGGTCGACGCTCGCCAGTGCGGTGTAGATGCGCCGCAGCGACTGCCTCGCGTCATCGAGGTTCGTGTCGCTGAAATTGAACGGGCTGCGGTAATGCGTGCGCAGCATGAAGAAGCGGACAGTCTCTCCGTCATAGCGCTTGAGCACATCGCGGATGGTGAAGAAGTTGCCGAGCGACTTCGACATCTTCTCGTTGTCGACGTTGAGAAATCCGTTGTGCATCCAGACATTGACGAAGCGCTGGCCCGACGCCCCTTCGCTCTGGGCGATCTCGTTCTCGTGGTGCGGGAACTGCAGGTCGAGCCCGCCACCGTGGATGTCGAAATGCACACCGAGCAGTGCACAGCTCATCGCGGAACATTCGATGTGCCAACCCGGGCGACCTCGACCGAACGGACTGTCCCACTTGGCGTCTTCGGGTTCGCTGTCCTTCGCCGACTTCCAGAGCACGAAATCCAGCGGGTCGTCCTTGCCGTCGAGCACGGCCACGCGCTCGCCCGCCCGCAACTGGTCGAGCGACTTGCCCGACAGCCGACCATAAGCGGGGAACTTCCGGACGGCGTAGTTCACATCGCCATTGGGCGAACGGTAGGCGAGACCCTTGGCTTCGAGCGTGGCAATCATCGACAGCATTTCGGGCACATGCTCGGTCGCCCTCGGCTCATGCGTGGGCGGAAGGATGCCGAGTGAGGCCACATCCTCGTGCATCGCCTGGGTCATCTCTTCGGTCAGTTGCCGGATCGGGATGCCCCGCTCCACCGCCCGCTTGATGATCTTGTCATCGATGTCGGTGATGTTGCGCACGTAGGTCACCCGATAGCCCAGCACCTCGAGCCAGCGACGGGTCACATCGAAGGCCATCATGAAACGCGCATGACCCACATGGCACAGGTCATAGATGGTCATGCCGCAGACGTACATGCGGACATGGTTGGCATCGATAGGGGTGAAGACTTCTGTCTCGCGGGACAGCGAATTGAAGATGCGCAACGTCATGGGCCGGGTCGGATCGGTGTGCTCACGGCTTGACTCGGGGCCACGCCGGAAAGGGACTGGAAATTCTGGAAGCTGAAGGGCGAGATGCTGACCGGTCGAATCTCCCGTAGCAACATCCGATACCCGGGGATTTCACTCATGAACCGCACACCTACAATCCGCTGCAAATCCAGTATACCGGCGACCCTTTCATGAACCGCCCTGACCGGGCTGCCTCCAGGCGCCTCGACTGCTCCCGTTCATCACGTCCCTGACCATGCCCTGCCTCAGACCACTCCGCGTCATCGTTGCCACGCTCGTGCTGCTGTCTTGTGGAAGCGGTCGCGCGAATGATGTGACTGACATCGCGGACCTGTTCCACACCGGCAAGCAGGCCGAAGCATTCGCCAGGATCGACACCTTGCTCGGCGACCGCGCGGAGCGCCCCGACCTGAGATTCCTGAAAGGAGTCTTGCTGGTCGAGTCCAGGCGCGTCGACGAGGCTGTTTCGGTGTTTCAGCAGTTGACGGAAGAGTTCCCCGAGTTGCCTGAGCCCTACAACAACCTGGCGGCGCTGTACGCTGCCCGGGGCGATTTCGAGAAGGCCCGTGCGGCGCTCGACGGTGCGTTGCGAGCCAACCCGGGCTTTGCGGTCGCGCACGAGAACCTCGGCGACGTGTACGCGCAGCTGGCCCGGCTTTCTTACCAGCGCGCGCTCAAGCTCGACCCGAGCAACACGACGATCCCCCCGCGCCTGGCACTGCTGCGCGAACTGTCCGACCCATCCGCCCGCAAGCCTTCTCGCTGATTCCGGCTGTCGCCGCCGGCTCGAACCCCACGGAGTTTTCCTCATGCGTTTCACCGCTGCCTTTGGCATCGCCACTCTCTGCCTGTCGCTGGCAGTCGCCTCCTCGAATGTGCTGGCCCAGAAGATCAACCTGACCACCAGCCTGGGCGAGGTCGTCCTCGAACTCGATGCGGGCAAGGCGCCGAAGACCGTGGACAACTTCGTCCAGTACGTCAAGGCGGGGCACTACAACGGCACGGTTTTTCACCGGGTCATCGAGAACTTCATGATCCAGGGCGGCGGGTTCGCAGCCGACATGAAGGAAAAGTCGGTGCGCGCGCCGATCGGGCTCGAGAGCCGCAACGGGCTGAGCAACGTGCGCGGCACGGTGGCGATGGCCCGGACGATGGACCCGAACTCCGCGACGGCCCAGTTCTTCATCAACGTGAAGGACAACGATTTCCTCAATGCAGCCAATTCCCGCGATGGCAACGGCTACGCCGTCTTCGGCAAGGTCATCTCGGGCATGGATGTCGTCGATCGCATCCGGACCGTCAAGACCGGAAACCGCGGTCCCTTCCAGGACGTTCCGCTGGAACCGGTGCTGATCATCAAGGCAGCGGTCCAGGAATGACCCGCACTCAACACACCATCTCAACTCACCGAACCGCACCATGAGCAAGAAAGTAGAACTGCACACCTCGCACGGATTGATCGTTGCCGAACTCGATGATGTCAAGGCGCCCCTGAGCACCGCCAACTTCATCGCCTATGTCGAGAAGGGTCACTTCGACGGCACGATCTTCCATCGCGTCATCAAGGGCTTCATGATCCAGGGCGGCGGATTCGACGCCGAAATGAAGCAGAAGGCCTGCGACGATCCGATCAAGAACGAGGCATCCAACGGCCTGAAGAACCAGCGCTACACGCTGGCCATGGCTCGCACGTCCGACCCGCATTCGGCCACCGCCCAGTTCTTCATCAACGCCAACGACAACGAATTCCTGAACTTCAAGGCCGAGAACGCGAGCGGCTGGGGCTATGCGGTCTTCGGCAAGGTGGTCGCCGGGACAGAAGTCGTCGACGCCATCGAACGAGTCAAGACCGGTCGCAAGGGATTCCATGATGATGTGCCGACCGAGCCCGTCGTGATCACCAAGGCCGTTCTGGCCTGACAGGACCATGGAAGCGGGAGGGCCGGCCGCGTTGCCAACGTTCTGGGAGGTGCACGCCGCTGCCGAGTGGCAAACGATCGACTTCATCAGCGACCTGCATCTTGCCGAGGACACCCCGCGGACCTTCGATGCATTTGCGTCGTACCTGAGCCAGACACCAGCCGACGCGGTCTTCATACTCGGTGACCTGTTCGAGGTGTGGGTCGGCGACGACTCTCGCCACGAGGGATTCGAGGCGCGGTGTGTCGACGTGCTCGGCGACTGCGCCTCGCGCTGTGCGATGGGATTCATGGTCGGCAATCGCGATTTCCTGGTCGGCGCCGAGATGCTGAAGAGTTGTGGCGTGCTGGCCTTGTCCGACCCGACGGTGCTGATTGCCTTCGGTGAGCGCCTGATGCTGACTCACGGTGATGCACTGTGCATTGCAGATGTGCCGTACCAGCGTTTTCGCAGCATGGTGCGCAGCCCAGCCTGGCGCGGCGATTTCCTGGCCCGCCCGCTGTCGGATCGGTACAAGGCGGCGCGTGACGTCCGCCAGGTAAGCGAACGCCGAAAGCGTGAACAGGCGGGTGGCCAGTATGTCGACATCGACATGGCCACTGCCGTGCGCTGGATGCACGAGGCAGGAACGCCATCGATGATCCACGGTCACACTCACATGCCGGGCAGCGAGACCATGGCGCCGGGATTCCAGCGTCATGTCCTGACCGACTGGGACTTCGACCACTGCGAAGGCAGTCCTCGCGGAGGCGTGTTGCGCTGGAGATCCGACGGGATCCAGCGCTTGACGCTGGCGCAGGCGGTCACGAACTGACCGTGCTTGGTCAGGCGTGCAGCGCTTGGCGACGCTGGCGGGACGAACGGATCTGCCGCCGCCATGCGATCCCGGATGCCTTGTGGGAACTGACGCTCGCGAGGTACCCCTTCCTGACGTGGCGATCAACTGACGAACAGCTGCTGCTGCGCAGGCTGGCCACCCTGTTCCTTGCGCGCAAGGAATTCAGCGGAGCACAGGGATTCGTCGTCACGGATGAGATCGCCGTGGCAGTCGCGGCACAGGCTGTGCTGCCGGTCCTGAAGCTCGGACTGGGCCTGTACGACGGGTTCGTCGGCATCGTGATGCACGACGACGCGGTGGTCGCCCGGCGCGAAGTCGTCGATGACGACGGTGTCGTCCATCATTTCGAGGAAGAACTCTCGGGCGAGGCGATGCATGGCGGACCGGTCATGCTGTCCTGGACCGATGTCGCTGCGGCGAGCTTGTCCGATCCCTGGGGCTACAACGTCACCATCCACGAATTCGCGCATGTCATCGACATGGCGGATGGCATGGCCGACGGGGTGCCTGCCTTGCGCGACAGCCGGTCTCGGCAGGCGTGGCTGTCCGTGATGGAGCCCGCCTATGCCGATTTCTGCCAGCGAGTGGATGCTGACCAGCCCGTCGCAATCGACCCCTACGCTGCCGAATCAATCGACGAGTTCTTCGCAGTGGCTTCGGAGACCTTCTTCGTCGATCCCGACACCCTCCACCAGGCCATGCCTCGGGTGTACGCCCTGCTGGCCGACTACTTTGGCCAGTCCCCTCGCAACGATCTGCAAGCTCGAGCCCGGACTCCGGCGTCTGGCTGAATCCGGTCGCGCACAAGAAGGCGGGGCCCGTCTTCCGACGGGCCCCGATGCGCGAGAACAACTGACTTTCGAGGTCAGGCCGTTGCGGGCTCGGCCTTGGGCTTGTCGCTCTTCTTGACCGGCTGGATGTCCAGGACGGCCTTGCCGTCGGCATCCACATCGACCGTCAGGCGACCGCCGTCAACAAGGCGTCCGAACAGCAGCTCGTCTGCCAGAGCACGACGGATCGTGTCCTGGATCAGACGCTGCATGGGACGCGCGCCCATCAGCGGATCGAAGCCATTCTTCGCGAGGTGCTTGCGCAGCGCATCGGTGAAGGTGACATCGACCTTCTTCTCGGCCAACTGGCCTTCCAGTTGCAGCAGGAACTTGTCGACGACGCGAAGGATGATTTCCTCATCCAGTGCACGGAAGCTGACGATCGCATCGAGCCGATTGCGGAACTCAGGCGTGAACATCCGCTTCACGTCGCCCATCTCGTCACCGCGCTCGCGCGGATTCGTGAAGCCGATCGTGGCCTTGTTCATCGTCTCGGCACCCGCGTTGGTGGTCATGACGATGATCACGTTGCGGAAATCGGCCTTGCGCCCGTTGTTGTCTGTCAGTGTGCCGTGGTCCATGACCTGCAGCAGCACATTGAAGACATCCGGGTGGGCTTTCTCGATCTCGTCGAGCAGCAACACCGCATGCGGCTTCTTGGTGATCGCCTCGGTCAGCAGCCCCCCCTGATCGAATCCGACATACCCCGGAGGCGCCCCGATCAGGCGACTGACCGCATGGCGCTCCATGTACTCGCTCATGTCGAAGCGGATCAGATCGATGCCCAGGATGAACGCGAGCTGCTTGGCAACTTCGGTCTTGCCGACACCGGTGGGGCCGGAGAACAGGAACGACCCGATCGGCTTGTCGGGCTTGCCCAGACCGGAACGCGCCATCTTGATCGATGCAGCAAGCGCCTCGATGGCCGGTTCCTGTCCGAACACCACGCTGTTGAGATCGCGGTCCAGGCTCTTGAGCTTTGACCGGTCGTCATTCGACACGCTGGCGGGTGGAATCCGCGCGATCTTCGCAACGATTTCCTCCACCTCGTTGCGGGTGATGGTCTTCTTCTGCTTGCTCTTGGGCAGGATGCGCTGCGCCGCACCGGCCTCGTCGATCACATCGATCGCCTTGTCGGGCAGGTGGCGGTCATTGATGAACTTGGCCGACAACTCGGCCGCGGCCTGCAATGCGCCCAGCGCGTACTTGACGCTGTGGTGCTCTTCGAACCGCGACTTCAGGCCCTTGAGGATTTCAATCGTCTCCTCGACGGATGGCTCGACGACGTCAACCTTCTGGAAACGACGCGACAGCGCCGCGTCCTTCTCGAAGATGCCGCGGTACTCGGTGAAGGTGGTGGCACCAATGCACTTCATCGCACCCGAACTGAGGGCTGGCTTCAAGAGATTGCTGGCATCCAGCGTGCCGCCGGAAGCCGCACCGGCACCAATCAGCGTGTGGATCTCATCGATGAAAAGCACCGAGTTGGGCTGATCCTTCAGGACCTTCAGGACACCCTTCAGGCGCTGCTCGAAATCGCCACGGTACTTGGTGCCGGCCAGCAATGCGCCCATGTCCAGCGAATAGACGGTGGCGTTGGCCAACACCTCAGGAACATCGCCTTCGGTGATGCGCCACGCCAGGCCTTCGGCGATGGCTGTCTTGCCAACGCCGGCTTCGCCGACCAGCAGCGGATTGTTCTTGCGTCGACGGCACAGGATCTGGATGACCCGCTCGACCTCGTGTTCGCGGCCGATCAGCGGGTCGATCTTGCCGTCACGAGCCAGCTGGTTGAGGTTCTGGGTGAACTGCTCGAGCGGCGAGCCCTTGCCGTCGGAGTCATCCTTCTCGCTGTCGCCGGAACTGCCACTGTCGCTGGGCTTGGCAGCTTCGGGCGGGTCGGACTTCTTGATTCCATGAGCGATGAAGTTGACGACATCCAGGCGCGTCACTCCCTGCTGATGCAGGTAGTACACGGCATGGGAATCCTTCTCGCCGAAGATCGCGACCAGCACGTTGGCACCAGTCACTTCCTTCTTGCCGCTGCCGGTGGACTGCACATGCATGATCGCGCGCTGGATCACGCGCTGGAAGCCCAGCGTCGGCTGGGTATCGACCTCGTCCGTTCCACCGACCGTCGGAGTGTTCTCCTTGATGAACTGCGCCAGACTCTTGCGCAGATCGTCGACGTTGGCCGAGCAGGCACGCAGCACTTCGGCAGCAGACGGGTTGTCGAGCAACGCCATCAGCAGGTGCTCCACGGTGATGAATTCGTGGCGCTGCTGACGGGCTTCGACGAACGCCATGTGCAGACTGACTTCAAGTTCCTGAGCGATCATGCGGCCTCCATAATGCATTGCAAAGGGTGGCCACCGCGCCGTGCGGCGGCCAACACCAACTCAACCTTCGTGGCTGCGACATCCTTGGAATAGGTGCCGCAAACTCCACGGCCGTCATGGTGAATCTTCAGCATGATTTGGGTTGCGGCCTCTAGGTCACGATTGAAATACTCCTGAAGCACCATCACGACGAATTCCATCGGCGTGTAGTCATCATTGAGCAGGATGACCTGATACATGCGCGGAGGCTCGGTCTTCTGAGCCTGCCGCTCGACAACAACGGCACCTTGCCCGTCATCGAGCGGCGACCCGACGACAGGGGGCTTGGATGCTGGTTTGTCAGTGGACATGGATTCATTCTATCGAGATGAGTGATTCAACTAGCACTGCGGGCATATTGACTCTGGCTATCGCGACATAAGGCAAAAATTGAGCCTCGCAAGCCCCTCAATTCGGTCCCCGAAACGGTGCGCACTGGCCAAAGTGACCACTTGAATCAGGTGCGCGCAGTAGGTGTCTCGCCGCCTTGACACCGCAAACTGCGCAGCCGGAAAATTCGACAGGCATTCTCCGGAGGCGCAGCATGTCCACAGGCACCGTGAAGTGGTTCAACGACGCAAAGGGCTTCGGCTTCATTGAGCCCGATGGCGGCGGAGATGATGTTTTCGCCCACTTCTCGGCCATCCAGATGGACGGATTCAGGACGCTCAAGCAGGGCGGCAAGGTCACGTTCGAACTGGTGCAAGGCCCGAAAGGCCAGCTCGCGCAGAACATCGTTCCGGAACTCGGCCTGAGCGAGCATGTGCCGGAATCACAAAGAGATCAGACCAGCCCGGCGCAATCCCTGGCTCACTGACCCGAGTGAGGACTCGCCCAGAGATCCAATGAGAAACCCGCCTTTCGGCGGGTTTCCTGTTCTATGCATTCCTGTTTTTCGTGCCCGCGGCTGCTGGCGCAGATTGGTGCGGGCAGCAGGCTGGTCAGGGCTTGCGTGTCTGGGCATCATGCTTTGCCCGGAAGATGTGCCGACTGGCGTGATCCTGACGTTTCTCGAGCACGACCGCTTCCTTGCGTGTGACCTTGCCGTCGGATTCGGCGCGAGCTTCGGCACGAGTCAGGCGGGCTTGCTCACGGCCCAGTCGACGCGCCTCGGGCTTCGTCAGCGCGCCGGAGGACACGCCGTTCTCGATGCGTTCTTCCTGGCGGTCCTGGCGGTTGTCGAAGCGCTGCTCGGCCGCAGGAGAGGCTGCGGTTTCAGCGTAAGAAACAGAAGTCGCTGCGGCAAGCAACAGCGCGATCAGGGTGGTGGAACGAACAGGAGACATGGCGGGTCCTTGAGGTGATGGTTGAGTGGTGCGCGTGACACAACCGCAGTCACGTGCCCCTTCAACCCGCGGACGCACCGCTTCCTTACGCGCCGATTCATACCCGACTCGAATGGTGGGAGTCAGCGTAAGAATCGGTCGACTCACGGGTTCAACACCCGCACATGCAGGCGTGGATGCCAGCCTCTTCCCATCAGGGGCGACAGCACATGCCAAAGGAGCGTCATGAAGCGGGGATTGCTGTTCTTGATGGCGATGATCTGGCCACTCTGGGGATTGGCCGCGGCACCCGACGTGCCCGACCCAGAAGCCTGGGTGCGACTCAGCCCGGCCGAGCAGGCTGCCCGCCGAGCCGAGTTGAAGCAGAAATTGCAGCAGGCGACTCCGCAGGAGCGGGCGGCTTTTCGCAATCGCCTGCGCGAACGTCTCGAGGAAATGCCCCCCGAGCAACGCCAGGCGCTTGCCGAAAGAACCCGCGAACGCTGGCAAAAGCTCGACCCGCAGGAAAAGCAGCGCTTGATCAATGAACGCCGCGAGCGAGTGAAGGCCATGTCGCCCGAGGAGCGCAGGCAGCTGATCGAACAACGACGGGAAATCCTAGGCAAGCTTTCGCCCGAAGAGCGCGCGCTGTTGCGCGAGAAACTGACCGGTCCGTGAGCCGCTCGACCCGCGCATGGACTCGACCCGGATGGATGCCGTGTCTCGGCTGACCGGCTGGCTGGCCGGCGCCGCAGGCCGGATGCGCCCCGGTGAGCCTGCGCAGG
>JAGNWJ010000070.1 GCA_017986065.1 Rhizobacter sp.
AGGCCTTTTGCTTTGGTGACTTTCATTTGGGCCAGCAAATGAAAGTTACTCGGCAGCCGGGCCGAAACCCGGCGCGGTACATCTCGGTGCTCCAGGCGTTTGCCTGGCGAAGAGCAGGGGTCACGCGTACCCCATCGCCCCGACGACGGCGCCAACCGCCACCAGCCACATCGGGCTGACGCGTGTGCGAACCATCACCACCACCGTGATGGCGATCAACGCCCACGCGCCAACCTGCATCCGCACCGGCTCCGTCAGCACCCAACCGGTTGCCACCAGCAGCCCGAGCGTCAACGGCGCCATGCCGGTGGTGAACGCCCGCACCCCGCGCGTGTCGCGCCGCGCCTGGCCCCAGCGGGTGGCCCACAGCGTCAGCAGCGTCGACGGCAGCAGGATGCCTGTCATCGTCGCCACGGCGCCCATCGGCCCGGCGACGTTCCAGCCGAGCACCGCCACGAACAGCAGGTTCGGCCCCGGCGCGGCCTGCGCCAGCGCGACCGATGTGGTGAACTGCGCGTCGCTGATCCAGCCGTGTTCGGTCACCAGGTAGCGGTGCATGTCCGGTGCCGTGGTGATCGCCCCGCCGACCGCCAGCAGGCTCAGCAGCAGGAAATGACCGAACAGGGCGGGCAGATCCACCGGCGTCATCGATGCCCCCAGACAACAGGAACCCGTGACTCGGCCGGGCTACCAGGGCACGTGGTTTGGCCCGCCGTGCTCATGGCCGCAATCGCCACCATGCCAGTGCGACAGCCAGCGAGCCGATGCCCGTGACCACCCACCACAACGGCCAGTGCCATGCCGTGACCGAAAGGGCAGCAACTGCCGCGAATCCCAGGCCGGCGGGTACGCCGAGGGCGCTCGATCGCAGCGTGGGCAGCAGCTTCAGTGCGGTGGCCAGCACCAGCCCGGCGGCCACCGCTCCCATGCCTCGCAACGCACCCTGCACCGCAGGCTGACTTTCATAACGGCCGTACAGCGAGGCCAGCAGCAGCACGATCACCAGCGGCATCGCCAGCATGCCGGCCAGAGCGGACATCGCGCCGCGCAGGCCGAAGAAACGGTCGCCGATCATCATCGACAGGTTGACGACGTTGGGGCCGGGCAGCACCTGGCCGACCGACAGGTATTCGACGAACTGTTCGCGCGTCAGCCAGCGCTTGCGTTCGACCAGTTCGCGCTGTGCCACCGCGAGCACGCCGCCGAAACCCTGCAGCGCGAGCCACGTGAACGTCAGGAACAGATCGGCGTTCGACCGGGGCGCGGCAAGCTCGGTTTCGCTGCTCGATGCGCTCAGCGCTGCACCTTCAGGGCTTCGGGGTTGATGATGTGGGTCGGTCGACCTTCGACGAAGCTCACCACGTTGTCGAATGCAGCTCCGAAGTACTCCTCGTAGCTGTCCTGCTCGACATAGCCGATGTGTGGTGTGCACACCGCGTTCTCGAGTCGCAGCAGCGGGTGTCCCTGCAGGATCGGTTCGCTCTCGAAGACGTCGACCGCGGCCATGCCGGGCCGACCCCGGTTGAGCGCCGACACCAGGGCGCCTTCCTCGATCAGTTCGGCGCGCGAGGTGTTGACCAGCAGCGACGTGGGTTTCATCCGCGACAGGTGCTCGATCTTCACCACGCCGCGTGTCGTTTCGCTGAGCCTCAGATGCAGCGACAGCACGTCGCATTCCTCGAAGAAGCTCTCGCACGAGTGGGCCGAGGCGTGACCATCCAGTTCGGCGCGCTCGCGAGCCGATTCGCTGCCCCACACCATCACGCGCATGCCGAAGCAGCGTGCGTAGCCGGCGACCAGCTGCCCGATGCGGCCATAGCCCCAGACGCCCAGCGTCTTGCCGTTCAGCACCATGCCGATGCCGAAGTTGGCAGGCATCGACGAGGCTTTCAGGCCCGACTGCTGCCATGCGCCGTGCTTCAGGTTGCCGATGTACTGCGGCACGCGGCGCATCGCAGCCATGATCAGCGCCCAGGTCAGCTCCGCCGGCGCGACCGGAGAGCCAACGCCCTCGGCCACTGCGATGCCGAGGCGGGTGCACGCTTCGACGTCGATGTGCGAGCCGACCTTTCCGGTCTGCGAGATCAGGCGCAGCCGGGGGAGCTTCTCGAGCAGTTGCCTGGGGAAGTGCGTGCGCTCGCGGATCAGCACCAGGACCTCGGCGTCGCGCAACCGGATCGACAACTGTCCGATCCCCTTGACGGTGTTGGTGAAGACCTTGGCGTGCAGGGCCTCCATCTTGTCGGCGCACTTCAACTTGCGAACCGCGTCCTGGTAGTCGTCGAGGATGATGATGTTCACGGCAATGGGCGCTGAAAAGACCCTTCAATTGTGCCCGTCGGCAGGCCGAGCCCTTGCGCAGTAGCATCGCGCGCCACCGGAATCACCCGGTCCTTCCGACAGGAGTCTTTGATGTCCATTTCCATGTACTCGGCGAGCGTGCCGGTCTTCGAGAAGATGCTCGGCAACCTGTTGCGGTGGCTCGACGCCGCCGAGGCGCACGCCGTGGCGAAGAAATTCGACACGTCGGTCTATCTCGCCGCGCGGCTCGCGCCTGACATGCTGCCGTTCACCAAGCAGATCCAGATCGCCTGTGACATGGCCAAGTACGGCGTCGCACGGCTGTCCGGCGACAGCGCGCCGAAGTTCGACGACAACGAGACGACGATGGCCGAACTGAGGCAGCGCATCGCGAAGACGCTCGATTACATCAAGTCGGTTGCGGCGGACCAGATCGACGGCACCGAGGCCAGGGAGATCGAGGTCCCGATCCGCGGCGCGTCGCCGTTGAAGTTCGCAGGCGAGGCCTACCTCAAGCACTGGGTGCTGCCGAACTTCTACTTCCACGTGACGATCGCCTATGCCCTGCTGCGGCACAACGGCGTCGAGATCGGCAAGTTCGATTTCATCGGGCGCGACTGACGCGCCTCGGTCAGGGCGACCGGTGGTGCCCCTGGAACTGGATGGATCGCAGCGAGGCGGTCATCGCCAGGCGGTCGGCGGGCATGCCGTGCGGCGCGATGGCCGGGCTCCCGCGGTCGAAAGGCCAGGGAGTCGGCGCCGCGGGCCGCTCGTGTACCGCGCGCCAGAGTTCGGGGTCGGGCCGCGGGCCGTGAGGATGCGCAGGCATGTCAGCGCATTCCAGGCCCGGAGGCCGGGCTGCGATTCGGGAAGTGGCGGTTCAGGCGCTCCATGCGCGACTGAGCCTGCGACTCGCTGTGATGCCTGGCCACCATCGTGAACAGGGCGGATCGCAGGTGCCAGAGTTCGCGGGGTGAGCGGGCGCGGTCGATCTGTGCGCGAAGTTGCGCTGCGGCATCGGTGTCGATGTCGTTCAGCGCATCCGCGAATTCCTGGCGGATGTCGGCGAACGGTGTCGGCTCGGCCTCGCTGGCGTGAGCTGCCGGCGTTCGCTCGACGGTCAGCGCTGCGGGCGAGCTGACGTCCCAGCCGGTGTTGAGCCAGTCACGCAGGCCCCTGCGCCAGCGCGAGCGCCGGTAGAGACGATCCGGCGGGCAGACCTCGACGTGGCGTGCCGTCGCGGGTTGAAGCGGCCGCTGCGCCTCCTGCCTGTCGGATGCCGGTCGGCTCCGTTTGGCCCAGGTGGATTGCAGTCGGTGTGTCCAGCGGTTCAACATGTCGATCGACTCCGCACGCGGCGCGTGACGTTCGACACGAATTCTTGTCCCCGCCACCGCAGGCGATCGATTGAAAAGGCCGGCGATCGCCGGCCAGAACACGCGGTCGGAGCGCGCCGCAGCTACATCATCATGTTGTTGCGGATCAGGCCGACGGCCAGGCCTTCGAGTTCGAAGTCGACATCGCCGAACGGGATCACGATGGGCTCGAAGTCCGGGTTCTCGGGGTGCAGTTCGATCGTGGTGCGGGTGCGCTTGAAGCGCTTGACGGTGACCTCGTCGCCCAGCCGTGCGACGACGATCTGCCCGTTCTTGGCATCGCGTGCCTTCTGCACCGCAAGGAGGTCGCCGTCCATGATGCCGGCGTCGCGCATGCTCATGCCGCGCACCTTCAGCAGGTAATCGGGCCGGCGCGGGAACATGCTGGCCTCCATCAGGTAGGTCTGGTCGATGTGCTCCTGCGCCAGGATCGGGCTGCCGGCAGCCACGCGACCGATCAGCGGCAGCGTGAGCTGCGACAGGCTGGGCAGCGGCAGGCTGAACTGCTTGCCGCGCATCTCGTTCAGCGCGCGCAGGGTCTCGGACTTCAGGCGGATGCCGCGCGAGGTGCCACCGACCAGTTCGATGACGCCCTTGCGGGCCAGGGCCTGCAGGTGCTCTTCAGCCGCGTTGGCTGACTTGAAGCCGAGCTCTGCTGCAATCTCGGCGCGGGTGGGTGGTGCCCCGGTGCGCTCGATGGCGCTTTGAACCAGATCGAGGATCTGCTGCTGTCGATCGGTCAGCTTCGGGGCATCTTGCATGGCGCATCTCGGTGGGCTGGGTGTCGCATGGCGGCACCTGTGGCTGGCAGTCGACTGGCGATTTGTCCAGTCACCTGTATTTTCATCCAGCCTTCACCAAATTGCAAAGGTTACCGCTGCTCCCGGCGCGCGCTGCAGGTGATCAGGCGACTTCGTACACCAGGCGTGCACTCATGCTGGTCTGCAGGCTGAGCGACGAGCCCGCGTCGCTGTAGGTCAGCACCTGCCTGTATTGCGCCATCGCCGTGAAGCGCTGGCTCGTCGGGGCGGGCGCGGTCGGTGCGTCCGTGACGACGGGATCGGTCGGTGGCGCATCGGTCTGCGGGGCCGGCAAGGCAGGTGTCGATGGATCTGCTGCGGCCGGATCTGCGGATGCTTCTGGCTGAGGGGTGAAGAACGATCCCGACAGCGCCTGCAGGAAGTCCTGCAGGGAGGGCGCGTTGCTTCCTTCCGCCGGGGCTTGCGAGACGAGTTGCCCGAAGCGGTCAGCGAGGTCCTGGAGCAGCGACGTCAGAGCCGGGAATGCGTTACCCACGTCCGGCTGGGCCAGCTGGTTGACCAGGGGCCCGAGGTTGTTCTCGAACGAGTCGTATGTGGCGCGCAGCTTGATCGAGAACGACGTCGTCGTCGGACTGAAGCTGCCCGTGGTGGGTGTCGAAGGGGACGCTGGAGGCGCGACCACGACCGGTTCCGGGTTCGCGGCCGGCGCCGGGGCTGCGGCAACCGTGTCGTCCGCCACCGGAGCAGGCGCAGGCGGTGGGGCAGGCAGCGCCGGCGTGGCCGCGGGGTCGGTGCCCACGGGCGCCGTGCTTTCTGTGGGGCCCGGCAGTGCTGGCGTACTGCCGCCGCCGTACAGCGCGTTCAGTGCGGCAAACAGCGTTTGCGCGAAGCCCTGCATTGCGCTGGCGAAGTCGGCGCCGGCGGTCGCCGAGTCGCTGTCCAGACTGAACTTGAGCTTGGCCTTGAACTCGCCGTCCGGCCCCGAGAACTGGATCCGGGCCTGGAACTCGCCTTCGAACTCCGACGATGAAGTCGAGTCCTCGGCATCCGTGCCGGTGCGACCGGTCAGCGACGAAAAGGTCTCCTCGATCTTCAGCTTCAACGAGGTGAACGCGCTGCCCGAATAGCCCTGATCGTCGGAGCGCGACGCCCGATGGTCGTGATCGTGGTGGTGCTCGTGATCGCGGTGACGCAGGCGCCGGACTTCGGACGAATCATCGGTGCCCTCCGGTCGTGCCGGGCCCGAAGAGGCTCGGATGGACAGCGAATAGCCGGTCTGCGAGGTCAGTGCCTGCGTGGTTGCGATCGAGGAGGTGTTCACGTTGAGTTCCCGATTGAAGCTTGACAATGACCTTTTTTCGACGTAAGCGGCCCCGACTTGAGTTCGAGGCGTATCCGCACGTTTCCGATCCCCCGCGCAAGCGCCCGTCGTGGCGGCTGCCGTGGCGGCGATCCGTGGGCCCAGAATCCGGCCCGTGGCAGTGCACCCCCGCATCGAACTCGCTCACCCGACACACCCGGTTGGCGGCGCCGGCACGGTCGTCGTCCTGGCGATGGGCGGGACGATCGCCGGCACCGCGGACTCGCCCAGCGACCACCTCGGCTACAAGGCGGCCCAGCTCGGCATCGCGCAGTTGCTGGCCCGCGTGCCGGAGCTGGCCGGCCTGCCGATCGAAAGCGAACAGGTCGCGCAGATCGACAGCAAGGACATGACCCACGCGATCTGGCAGTCGCTGGCGCAGCGCGTGGCGCACCACCTGGCTCGCGCCGAAGTGCTCGGCGTCGTCGTCACGCACGGCACCGACACGCTGGAGGAAACCGCCTACTTCCTGCAGCGTGTTCTGGCACCTGCGAAGCCGGTCGTGCTGACCGGCGCGATGCGTCCGGCCACTTCATCCGAGGCAGACGGGCCGCGCAACCTGCTCGATGCGGTGACGCTGGCACGAGATCCCTGCGCCAGCGGGGTGCTTGCGGTGCTGTCCGGCACGGTGCACGGCGCCCGCAACGTGCGCAAGGTGCATCCGACCCGGCTCGACGCTTTCAACTCGGGCGAGGCCGGGCCGCTGGGGGCGATCGAGGACGGTCGGTTCGTTGCGGCTGCGGACCGCACGGCTGCACTCGCTGCGATGGATTCCACCGCGCCGGTCGCCGCCGCGCTCACGCATCCGGTGGCGCAGTGGCCGCGCGTCGAAATCGTCCTCAGCCATGCCGGGGCCGGTGCTGCGGTGGTGCGCGCCTTGTGTGGTGACGGTGCCGAGGGCACCCGCTGTGTCGACGGACTGGTCGTGGCCGGCACCGGCAATGGCCGGGTGCACCGCGATCTGGAAGCGGCCCTGCTGGAGGCCCGATCCCGGGGCATCGCGGTTCTGCGCAGCCTGCGCTGCGGCGACGGCCGGCTGGTGCCTGTCGCTGGCGACCGACTGCCGGGCGCCGAAGACCTGACTCCGGTTCAGGCGCGCATCGAGCTGATGCTTGCGCTGATGGAACATCAACCCACATGAAGAACGGCCCGCAGGGGCCGTTCTTCAGGGTGCAGGCTTGGCGAGCCTCAGCCCGCCTTGGCCGTCAACTCGTCGACCTGCGTGCTGAGGTCCAGCCACTGGCCTTCGAGCAGCCCGATCTCTTCGGTGATGGCCTTGAGCTTCTTGCCGCTCTCGGCCAGCTGCGCCGGTGACATCGAGCCGGTTGCGAAGCCCGCCTCGAGGGCATCGCGGTCGCCGAACAGCACGCCGAGCCGGTTGTCGATGCGGTTCAGTTCCTTGCGCAGGGGCTTGAGCTCGTCGGACTTCAGCTGACGCGCCTGCGCATCGGCCTTGCGGTCTTCGCGCTTGGCCGGCGCGGTGGCGGCCGCCGATGGCTTCGGGGCGGGCGCCACGGGTGCCGATGCGGGCGCCGGCGCCGCCGCCTTCTTGCTGGCGTTGCCGGCCTCCCGCAAGGCCTTGGCCTGTGCGCGAGCCGTGTCGAGCAGGTACTTCTGGTAGTCGTCGAGGTCGCCGTCGAACGGGCGCACGCCGCCGTCGGCGACCAGCCAGAACTCGTCGCAGACCTCGCGCAGCAGCGCGCGGTCGTGGCTGACCAGCATCAGCGAGCCCTCGAATTCGTTGAGGGCCATCGACAGCGCCTCGCGGGTATCGAGGTCGAGGTGGTTGGTCGGCTCGTCAAGCAGCAGCAGGTTGGGGCGCTGCCACACCAGCATCGCCAGCACCAGCCGTGCCTTCTCGCCGCCGCTGAGCGTGCCCACGGCCTGGTTCACCATGTCGGCTGCAAAGCGGAACTGGCCGAGGAAGTTGCGCAACTCCTGCTCGCGCGCCTGCGGACTCACTTCGCGTGCGAGGCGGATCATGTGGTTCAGCGGCGAGTCGCCGGGACGCAGCACGTCCATCTCCTGCTGCGCGAAATAGCCGATCGCGAGGCCCTTGCCTTCGGTGATCGTGCCGCCGAGTGCGGCCTGCGCGCGCGCGATGGTCTTGACCACCGTCGACTTGCCCTGGCCGTTGGCGCCCAGGATGCCGATGCGCTGGCCCGCGAGCACCGAGCGGTTGATGTTGCGCACGATGATCTTGTCGGGCCCGCCTTCCTCGAGTGCGTGGTACCCGCACTCGACGTCCTTGAGGCTCAGCATCGGATTCGGCAGGTTCAGCGGCTCGCGGAATTCGAACGAGAACTCGCGCGACGTCAATATCGGCGCCAGCTTCTCCATCCGGTCGAGCGCCTTCACGCGGCTCTGTGCCTGCTTGGCCTTGCTGGCCTTGGCCTTGAAGCGGTCGATGAACTTCTGCAGATGGGCCATCTTCTCCTTCTGCTTCTCGAAGCTGGCCTGCTGCAGCACCATGCGCTCGGCGCGCATTTCCTCGAACGCGGTGTAGTTGCCGCCGTAGCGCGTCAGCTTCGCGTCCTCGAGGTGCACCGTCACGTTGGTGATCGCATCGAGGAACTCGCGGTCGTGGCTGATCACCAGCATCGTGCCTTCGAAGCGCTTGAGCCAGGCCTCCAGCCAGACCAGCGCGTCGAGGTCCAGGTGGTTGGTCGGCTCGTCGAGCAGCAGCAGGTCGGCCGGGCACATCAGCGCGCGGGCGAGCTGCAGCCGCATGCGCCAGCCGCCCGAGAAGCTGTTGACCGGCGCGTCGAGTTGTTCGCTCTTGAAGCCCAGGCCCATCAGCAGCGCCTGCGCACGCGGACGCGCATCGAAGGCGCCGGCGTCGGCCAGCGCCTGGTGGCCATCGGCGATCGCGTGGCCGTCGTCGCCGGCCTCGGCGGCGGCGAGCTGCGCCTGCGCTTCGACCAGTCGCGTGTCGCCCTCGAGCACGAAGTCGGTGGCCCCGTCATCGGTCTCGGGCATGTTCTGCGCGACTTCGCCGACGCGCCAGCGCGGCGGCATGTAGACCTCGCCCCCATCGGACTGAAGCCGATTCGTCAGCATCGCGAACAGGCTGGACTTGCCGGCGCCGTTGCGGCCCACCAGACCCACGTTCTCTCCCGGCTGCAGCGTCACCGAGGCAGCGTCGAGCACGACCTTCGTTCCGCGACGCAGGGTCACGTCCTTGAGCGTGATCATGGCTTCACGCCCTCCAGGTTTCGCTGCGCTTGGACCAGCGCAGCAGCGCCTCGCGGGTCACCAGCAGCACCGCGTCGTCGCCGGCGCTGGTTTCCAGCCAGGCCACTTCGAGGCGCCGGAACGCGGCCTCGAAATGCCCGCGTTCGTTGCCGATCTCGAGCACCAGCACGCCGATGTCGGTGAGCTTGGCTACGGCGTCGTTGACGATGCGGCGCACCAGGTCCATGCCGTCCTCGCCGCCGGCCAGCGCCAGCGCGGGCTCATGGCGGTACTCATCGGGCAGTGCCGCCATGCTGCTCGAATTGACGTAAGGCGGGTTGCACAGGATCAGGTCGTACGGTCCGCGTACGCTCTCCAGCAGGTCGGACTTCATCAGCGTGATGCGCTTCGACAGCTTGTGCCGCTCGACGTTGATCTTCGCCACCGCGAGTGCGTCATCGGACAGGTCGCAGGCATCGACCTCGATCTCCGGGTACGCCAGGGCCGCGATCACTGCCAGGCTGCCATTGCCGGTGCACAGATCGAGCACGCGCTGCGTGCGGTCGGACAGCCACGCGTCGAGCGTGCCCTGGCCTTCGCCATCGACCAGCAGTTCGGCGATGAACGAGCGCGGGACGATCACGCGTTCGTCGACGTAGAACGGCACGTTCTGCAGCCAGGCTTCCTGTGTCAGGTAGGCCGCTGGCCGTCGCGTCTCGATGCGGCGGGTCACCAGCGCAACCGCCTTGGCCTCCTCGTCGGCCGATGCCTCGCGCTTGGCGTGCGTCTCGAGCGCATCAAGGTCCATCCCGAGGCTCCACAGCACCAGCCAGGCGGCCTCGTCGAAGGAATTGGCGGTGCCGTGCCCAAATGAAACGCCCGCCTTCTTGAGGCGGGCGGCTTCGCGCTTGATCAGATCTAGGAGTGTCATGAAGTCGACGGTTGCATGGTCATTCGGGGTGTGATGTGCGGGCGGTCCATCGCTCGGTCACATGCGAGACAGCGGCGCGGCGCGGGTGTTCGATGGTTCCGGACGCACGTCGAGCGTGATTTCCGTGAAGCTGGCACCTTCGTCCACTTCTTCCTTCTTCGCGGTGATTCGGGACACCGGCGACATGTCGTTCTGCAGGCGCCACATCAGGTTGGTCGGCGAGTCGGCGAAGGCCAGGCCTTCGTCGCGCGAGATGGTGCCGTCGGTGATCAGTCGGGCCAGATCCTGCTCGAAGGTCTGCGATCCCTCGGCCAGCGACTTTTCCATCGCCTCGCGCACGCCGCCGAAGTCGCCGGCAGTGATCAGGTCGGACACGAGCTTGGTGTTGAGCATCACCTCGACCGCCGGGATGCGGCCACCCGCCGTGGCGCGCACGAGTCGCTGCGACACGATGGCGCGCAGGCCCGATGCGAGGTCGGACAGCAGCGCGGGGCGGGACTCGGGCGTGTAGAACGACAGGATCCGGCCCAGCGCGTGATAGCTGTTGTTGGCGTGCAGCGTCGACAGCACCAGGTGGCCCGACAGCGCGTACGAGATCGCCGCGGTCATCGTCTCGCGGTCGCGGATCTCGCCGATCAGGATGCAGTCGGGGGCCTGTCGCAGCGCATTGCGCAGGCCGACCTGCAGCGACTGCGTGTCGCGCCCGACCTCGCGCTGGTTGACGACCGACTTCTTGTTGTTGAACAGGAATTCGATCGGATCCTCGATGGTCAGGATGTGGCCGGCCATCTGCTGGTTGCGCTGCTCCAGCATCGCGGCCAGCGTGGTGCTCTTGCCGGCGCCGGTGGAGCCCACCATCAGGATCAGCCCGCGCTTCTCCATCACGAGCGTGTTCAGCAGCGGCGGCACCTGCAGGCTTTCGAGCGTCGGAATGTCGACCGGGATGCAGCGGAAGACGGCGGCGATCGAGCCGCGCTGCTTGAAGCCGCTGAGCCGGAAGCTTCCGACCCCTGGCAGCCCGACGCCGACATTCAGCTCGCCGGTGTCGTCGAGTTCCTCGAGTTGCTTGGGGGTCAGCACCTCGGCGAGCAGTTGCCGGGGCTGCGCCGGCGTCAGCGGCTGATCGCTCAGCTGCATGATCTGCCCGTTGATCTTGATCAGGATCGGCGTGTTGGCCGACAGGTAGACGTCGGACGCGCTCTTCTCCGACATCAGGCGCAGCACGCGCTCCATGTTCCCGCTCATGACGACTCCCTTGCTCCAAGAACTCGGTGCAACGCCTGTGGCATCGGTGCTTCCACGCTCAACTTGAGTATCAGGCGCGCAGCAGGTCGTTGAGGCTGGTCTTCGCGCGGGTCTGCGCATCGACCTTCTTCACGATCACGGCGCAGTACAGGCTGTGGGTGCCGTCGGCGCTCGGCAGGTTGCCGCTGACCACCACGGAGCCGGCCGGCACGCGGCCGTAGCTGACCTCGCCGGTCGCGCGGTCATAGATCTTGGTGCTCTGGCCGATGTAGACGCCCATCGAGATCACCGAGTTCTCCTCGACGATCACGCCTTCGACGATCTCCGAGCGGGCGCCGATGAAGCAGTTGTCCTCGATGATCGTCGGGTTGGCCTGCAGAGGTTCCAGAACGCCGCCGATGCCGACGCCGCCGCTCAGGTGCACGTTCTTGCCGATCTGGGCGCAGGAGCCGACCGTGGCCCAGGCGTCGACCATCGTGTTCTCGTCGACGTAGGCCCCGATGTTCACGAAGCTCGGCATCAGCACCACGTTCTTCGCCAGGAAGCTGCCGCGGCGAGCCACCGCAGGCGGCACGATGCGCACGCCCGAGGCACGCACGGCGCTTTCGTCGATGTGCGAGAACTTGGTCTTCACCTTGTCGAAGAAGGTGAGGTCTCCGGCGTGCATCAACTCGTTGTCGTTCAGCCTGAACGACAGCAGCACGGCCTTCTTGACCCACTGGTTCACGGTCCACTGGCCGACGCCCTGACGGTCGGCAACGCGCACGCGCCCGGCGTTCAGGTCGGAGATCACCGTTTCGACCGCTGCATTGACCTCCGGATGGCTGGTGGTCGTCAGGTTGGCGCGGTTGTCCCACGCGGCTTCGATGATGCTCTGGAGGTTTGCGGTCATGGACAGTTCAGTAAAAGGGTGGCAGGAGAGGAACACGCACTGGCTGGCTCACTGCGAGCCGGCAGGACCGGCCCTCAGGCGCTGATCATCGATCGGCAGTGGGCCACGATCCGGTGGGCGGCTTCGAGGCAGCTGTCCGCCTCGGACACCAGGGCCAGGCGGATGCGGCCTGCTCCGGGATTCACGCCGCCTGCTTCGCGTGCCAGCAGGCTTCCCGGCAGAACCGCCACATTGTATTGAGCGAGCAGGCCACGGGCATATTCCACGTCGTCACCGCCGGGGATGAGCCGGGAAATGTCGGCCCACAGGTAGAAGCCGGCGTCGGGCAGCGCCACGTCCATCACTTCGGCCAGCAGCGGGGTCACCTGGGCAAACTTGCGACGGTACTGCTCGCGGTTGGCCACCACATGGGCCTCGTCGTTCCAGGCCACGACGCTGGCCCGTTGCACGGTCGGGCTCATCGCGCTGCCGTGATAGGTGCGGTACAGCAGGAACGATTTCAGTATCTCGGCGTCGCCCGCCACGAAGCCGGATCGCATGCCCGGCACGTTCGACCGCTTGGACAGGCTGGTGAATGCGACAAGCCGGCGGAAATCGTTGCGCCCCAGCTGCTTCGCGGCCTCGAGCGAGCCCAGCGGTGGTTCGTCGCGGAAATAGATCTCCGAATAGCACTCATCCGACGCGATCACGAATCCGTGGCGGTCGCTCAGTTCGAACAGCCTGCGCCATTCGGCCAGCGGCATCACCGCGCCGGTGGGGTTGCCGGGTGAACAGACGTAGAGCAGTTGCGTTCGCGCCCAGGTGGCCTCGGGCACGGCGTCCCAGTCGGCGGCGAACTGGCGTGCCGGGTCGCTGTTGACGAACTCGACGCGCGCTCCGGCCAGCAGCGCCGCGCCTTCGTAGATCTGATAGAACGGATTCGGGCAGACCACGGTCGCGTCGCCCCGGGTCGGATCGATGACCGTCTGTGCCAGCGCGAACAGCGCCTCGCGCGATCCGTTGACCGGCAGCACCTGGCTGCCTGCGTCCACCGTGACACCGTAGCGGCGCCCGATCCATTGCGCGATGGCCTCCCTCAGCGCGGGCTCGCCGGCGGTGGCGGGATAGCCCGCGAGTCCTGCCAGGTTGTCGGTGATCGCCTGGGTCACCAGCGCCGGCGTCGGGTGCTTCGGTTCGCCGATGCCGAGACTGATCGGCGCCAGCGCGGGGTTCGGTGTGATGTCGCGGGTCAGCGCGCGCAGGCGCTCGAACGGGTAGGGCTGCAGCCGGGCAAGCAAGGGATTCATCG
>JAGNWJ010000012.1:0-8729 GCA_017986065.1 Rhizobacter sp.
GACAGCATGCTTGAGCTGGGCCGTAACGCCTTCAATTACACGTTGCTGGGATTGACCGGATTCGAGGTGCTGGCCGATGTGGTGGACGGCTGTGATTGCTATGACTTCAGCTACAGCCGACTGGAAGATGCAGTTGCTGTATTCGATCGGCTGGTGGCGGAGACGCCACCTTGATGTCTGACCTCTTGTCGCCAGTCTGGGCCCAGCCCGGACTGCGGCCCGAGTTCAGCCTCGCACAATGGGAGGCCGTGCTGGGCCAGTCACGACAGGCCGGGCTGATGGGTCGGCTGGCTCGGCACCACGTTGATCGCGGCTGGATGACCGAGGTACCTGCCAAGCCGCGCCTTTATCTCGAAGGTGCGCTGCGACAGGTCGATCGACTGCACCATGAGCTGCGATGGGAGATCGACTGCATCCAACGGGCCTTGGCGCCGGTTGGCGTGCCATTCGTTCTGCTCAAGGGCGCAGCCTATTTCGCTGCCGACTTGCCGCCGAAGCGGGGGCGGCTGTTCGGTGACATCGACATCATGGTCAGGCGGGAGCACCTGCAGCAGGTCGAGAGCGCTCTTTTTCGAGCCGGGTGGATCAGCGATGAGCGCGACGCCTACAACCAGCGCTACTACCGCGAATGGATGCACGAAATCCCGCCGATGCGCCACGTCCAGCGCGGCACCGTGATCGACGTTCATCACACGATCACACCGCCGACCTCGCAAATGTGCGTTGAGGGTGAGGCCCTGCTGGAGCACATCGTGGCCGTCGATGCGCTCCGGGATGTCTACGTCCTCGCGCCGGTCGACATGGTGCTGCACAGCGCAGTGCATCTGTTTCAGGAAGGAGAATTCGAGCGCGGACTGCGCGACCTGCTCGACCTGAATGACCTGGTTCACCATTTCGAGTCGCGCGACCCAGACTTCTGGCGCCAGTTGATCTCCCGGGCTCATGCCCTCAAGCTGCAGACGCCGTTGCACCATGCGCTGTTCCACCTGAAGCGCCTGTTCGGTACCCGCGTGCCGCCTGCCTTTCAAGGCGCGGTCGAATTGCTTCGGCCGCCTTGGTGGCAGCGTCGCCTGATGGCCATGCTGCTGGAGGCCGCGCTGCGGCCGGTTCACCCGAGCTGTCGTCAGACGGGCGAAGGTCTGGCGCGCTGGCTGTTGTACGTGCGTTCGCATGCTTTGCGCATGCCCATGACCCTGCTGGTGCCCCACCTCGTTCGTAAGGCCTGGATGCAGCGCTTTCCGACGAAGAAGCCCGAGGCCCACCCAGCCGCCGAGGCGTGAGGGCTCTTCCGGGTCGGCGTCTACTGCTTCGGCTTGTCGGCTACCGGCGCGATCACGACGAAGCCAATGCGTGTGAGTCCGCCCTGCTGCACGATGCCTATGAGTTCGGCTACTCGGCCGTAGGGCACCGCCTGATCGGCGCGCAGCTGCACTTCGGTCTGCGGGTTCAGGCGCGCTGTCTCGGCCACCCGCTGCGCCAGGGCGGCTGCGGTGATTTCGCTGTCAGCCAGGAACAACTGGCCACCCGAATCGATGGACACCGTGATGAACTCCGGTGATTCGCTGGGCTGCGCAGCTTCGGTCTTCGGCAGGTCGAGCTTCAGGCTGCTGCTCATCAGAGGCGCCGTGATCATGAAAATGACAAGCAGGACCAGCATCACGTCGATCAGCGGCGTCATGTTGATGTCGCTCATCGGCTGGGGGCCCGTGGTGCGCTCGAGGCGTCCAAAAGCCATGGCGTCTCCTCAGTTCCCCTGGGCGGTTAACGAGTCGGAGGTGCGGTCGACCTGCATCTCGCGCAGGTCGTGGGCGAAACCTTCCAGCTCGGCCTCGCAGGTACCCACGAGCTTGCCAAAGATGTTGTAGGCCAGCACCGCCGGAATCGCCACCGCCAACCCGGCCGCAGTCATGACCAGCGCTTCACCGACTGGTCCGGAGATGCGTTCGATGGTGATCGTGCCGGCCGACGAGATGCTGACAAGTGCGTGGTAGATACCCCAGACCGTTCCGAACAGACCGATGAAGGGAGCCGTGCTGCCAATCGACGCCAGCAGCACCTGCCCGAACTGCAGCTGCGTCAGCACCGCATGCAATGCATCGCGCAGGCGGCGGGTCAGTTGCGATGCGCGCTGTCCATGCGCCTCGAGAGTCTGCGCGTTCGGTTGTGCCGTGGCCGCGGTCAGCAACGGTGTCAGCACCCGCTCGCGATCGAAAGCCGCAAGCTGGTCTCGTGCGGCCTCCAGGTCGGCGGCCGCCCAGAATGCCGGAACGGCCCGCGCGATGTCGCTGCGCACCCGGCGCAGCAGCCAGCCCTTCCAGAAGATCAGCACCCATGCGCTGATCGACATCACCAGAAGCAACGCTGCGACGCTGCGCGTGATCGCGTCGCCTTGCTGCCAGAACTGCTGAAATCCGTTCATTTCTTGACGCGTGGAGAAGTGCGACGGCGCTGTGTCAGGACAGGCCGAGCACGTCGTTCATGTCGAAAAGGCCGCTTGCGCGGCTGGCCAGAAAGCGCGCAGCCCGGAGGCTGCCCTGCGCATAGGTAGCGCGGCTCGAGCTCTTGTGGGTGATTTCGATGCGCTCGCCGATGCCGGCGAAAAGCACCGTGTGGTCGCCGACCACGTCTCCACCGCGTATGGTTGCGAAGCCAATCGTCGATGGATCGCGCTCGCCAGTGACGCCTTCACGACCGTACACCGCGCAGTCCCTGAGGTTGCGCCCCAGAGCCGTTGCGACCACCTCGCCCATTTTCAGCGCCGTGCCGCTGGGGGCATCGACCTTGTGCCGGTGATGTGCTTCGATGATCTCGATGTCATAGCCTTCGCTGAGCATCCGAGCCGCCGTGTCCAGCAGTTTCATGACGACGTTAACGCCGACGCTCATGTTCGGAGCCAGCGTGATGGCAATGTGGCGGGCGTGGTCCGCGATCTCGGCCTTCTGCGCGTCGGTGAAGCCGGTGGTTCCGATCACCACCTTGGTGCCCAGCTCGCGACAAATCGCCAGATGTGCCAGCGTGCCTTCCGGACGTGTGAAGTCGATGAGCACCTGCGACCGGGCAAGCCCCGCATGCAGGTCCGAGGTGATGATGACGCCACTGTTGTGACCGGCAAATGCGGTGGCATCCTGACCCAGAGCCGGACTGCCAGGCATGTCCAGCGCGCCGCTCAGCGACAGGTCATCGGCCGCGATCACGGCTTCTATCAGCATGCGGCCCATGCGACCAGAAGCGCCAGCTATCGCGATGCGCAATGGTTCTGCTGCGCCCATCGGAAAGCTCATCAGTTCGACTCGAGCGGTGGATAGACCCGGTCCGGGGCAACCACCGGGGCTTCGACTTGCGCCGCCTTCGGCGGCGGCTTCAGCGACTGGATCTGCTCCGGGGTCAATGCCAGCGACGGTGCCTTGCCCGAGGATTTGTTGCTGTCGATCGACGCGACAAAGGCGATTTCAGCAGGCAGATCGCCACCGGTGTCGAGACTCTTCAGTCGCTCTCCCTCGAAGAGAGCCACGATGCTGCGCCGCTGTGGCTCGGTGCCCTGGCGACGGATCGTGAACACGTAGTCCCAGCGGTCGGCGTGGAACACGTCGGCCAGCAACGGGGACCCCAGAATGTCCCGAACCTGAGCTCGGGACATGCCGATCTGGACTCGCGCAACCTGCTCCTTGGTCACCACATTACCCTGAACGATATCGACCCTGTAGGGCGTGACGACACTCAAGATGGTGCCCGATGGGTCCAGCGAAGAGCAACCGCTGGAGCACGCGGCTGCCAACGCCAGCGAAACGATGTGGACAGGCGAGCGCGCGAGGGGCAACAAAGACATGACGGCATCCAGGGCACGCGAGAAAACGGCCCGACTCGATATGATCGATTCATTCTAGCGGCCGGGCTTGTGCCCGGCTCGACTGGCGGGAGCCCTCATGACGAACGCAGACGAACTGAAAAACAGCGGCTTGAAGGCGACGCTGCCAAGAATCAAGATTCTGGAAGTGTTTCAGCAAACCCGGCAGCGCCACATGACGGCGGAAGACGTTTACAAGGTGCTGCTCGCGGAAGGCTCGGATGTGGGTCTGGCCACGGTCTATCGCGTGCTGATGCAGTTTGAGCAGGCCGGGATCCTGTCCCGCAATCATTTCGAGTCCGGCAAATCGGTGTTTGAACTCAATGAAGGCAATCACCACGACCACTTGGTATGCATGGATTGCGGGCGCGTCGAGGAGTTTTTCGACGCCGAGATCGAGAAGCGGCAGCGTTCCGTTGCGCAGACCCGGGGATTCGAATTGCAGGAGCACGCGCTCGCCCTGTACGTCGTGTGCACCAAGAAGGCGTGCCCGCACCGCGCGAGCTGATCGCCGCCACGGCACGCAGCATCGTGCCGGCCCGTCGAGGCTCAGCTCCCGCCGCGTTCCAGAGCGCGCTGGTGCCGCTCGATGAATTCCTTGTAAGTGTCGATGCCGCGCAGTTGCAGGATCGTGTTGCGTACTGCTGCCTCGACCAGCACCGCCAGGTTCCGACCGGCATCCACGGCGATCACCGCCTTGCGCACGGGCACGTCGAGGATGTTCTCGTACAGCGGTTCGTATGGGAGTCGCTCGAACTCGCGTTCCATCGTTTCCTTGCGCACCAGGTGAACGATCAGTTTCACGCGCATCTTGCGGCGCACGGCTGTCTCTCCGAAGATCGCCTTGATGTCGAGCAGGCCGATGCCGCGCACCTCGAGAAGGTTGATCAGCAGCTCCGGACAGCGGCCTTCCAGTGCAGTCTGTGACATGCGATAGATGTCCACTGCATCGTCGGCCACCAGACCATGGCCGCGCGAGATCAGCTCCAGGCCCAGCTCGCTCTTGCCGAGTCCCGACTCCCCGGTGAGCAGCACGCCGAGACCGAGGATGTCCATGAACACGCCGTGACGCGTCGTGCGCTCGGCGAACAGCTGGCTCAGGTAGCCGCGAACCATGTCTATCACCTGACCGGCCGACTCTGCAGTGACGAACAGCGGAATGGACGCTCGTTCGCACATGGCGACCAATCGGTCAGGCGGCACCTGATCGTCGGCGACGATGACCACCGGTGGTTCCAGTGTGACGATGCGCTGGATGCGCCGTTCCTGGTCTTCTGCGGAAGCGTCCAGCAGATAGGCCACCTCGCGGCGACCTACAAGCTGTACCCGGTAAGGGTGGATGTAGTTCAGGTAACCGACCAGATCGGCTGCCGACTGCGCATTGCGGACCGCTGCCTCGTCGAACCGGCGTTCAGGATGGGCGTGACCGGCAATCCATTCCCAACGCAGTGCAACGCGGTGGTGCTCGAACAGTGCTTCTGCGCTGATGCTGATGGGCTTCATGCGTTACAGGCCCGCCGCGAGGGCTTAGCCGGCACGAGCGGGCGTGCGCTCCGCCGTCGCATCAGGCCACCGACTTGAGAGGTTCCCAGTTGGCGATGAGTTCGTGCACCTTGGCGGCGTCGACCTCTGTTTTCAGGCGCTCGCGCAACTCGCGGTCGCTGAGCATCTCCGCGATCTCGGACAGGATTTCGAGGTGACGTTGTGTGGCCGCTTCAGGCACCAGCAGAAAGATGAGCAGCGTGACGGGTTCGTCGTCGGGGGCGTCGAAGGGAATCGGCTGCTGCACACGTGCCACAGCAGCGAGCGGGTTCTTCAGTCCCTTGATTCGGCCATGCGGAATCGCCACGCCATGGCCGAGCCCGGTCGAGCCCAGCCGTTCGCGCGCGAACAGGTTGTCGGTGACCGTGGCACGAGCGATCGCGTGCTGGTTCTCGAACAACAGGCCGGCGTGTTCGAAGACGCGCTTCTTGCTGGTGGCGTCCACATCCACGAGCACATTGCTGACGGGCAGGATTGCGGCGAGACGATTCATCGGGCGATCCAAGTGACAACTTCAGCGGGAGCTTCGTTGCGCGCTTGCGTGGAGCCAAAAGCGCTTGATTATAGAAATCGGCAGCTGTTACCGCACCGACGGTGTTCCATATGCAACAGGATTGTGCACACGATGTTGCGATGCAGCAATGCCATCGGCCCCCCGCGCTTGCGGGCCCGTTGCTCGCGGACAAAAAAGCGGCCCGAAGGCCGCTTCCGTGAGTCGACGACGAGCCTGCATTCAGGCTGCGCGAGCGTCGAGGCGTTTTGCTGCCACGTGGTGGTGGTCCTGAAGCCGTCCCTTGTGCCGGCAGACCTGACGATCAAGCTTGTCCATCAATTGATCAACGGCGGCGTACATGTCCTCGGCAGCATGTTCGATGAAGATGTCCTTGCCCTTGACGTGGAGCGTGACTTCGGCCTTCTGGCGGCGCTCCTTCTCGGTCATCTTTTCTACCGACAGCAGCACGTTGATGTCGACCACTTGGTCGAAGTGACGGGTGACACGGTCTAGCTTTGTGAGCACATACTCACGCAAAGAGGGGGTGATTTCCAAGTGGTGGCCGCTGATCGTCAAGTTCATGGGAACTCCTTTCGCAGGGATGAAAGACAGGGAACACATCGGCTGGCCGCCTTGCGATGGACGGCATGGGCAACCCGACCGAAATTTCATCTTGCTCCTGATCCGTCGCACTGGCAAGGATTCGGGCCATTCGCTCAGCTTTCATTGCGTGCGGTCTGCCCGGTTTGGTGGCCTTGGTTTCATGTTGCGATGCGATAATTTTTGCGTGTTGAATCAGTTGGAGTTCGACTTGGACATGCCCGCCCCGCGGTGACCGTCCACTCCGCGCAGACCTCGCGTTGCACCGCGAGGTCGGGCCAGGGGTGAGACGGTTGCGATTTCCGCACCCCTTTAGGCCCCCGACGGCTGCAAGCGCCTCCGTCGGCTTGTTGGAGCTGCCATGCTCAATGTGTTCTCGCTGGCCAATGGCCGCCTCTTCCAGGAAGAGATCGAAAGCCGCGCCGCGCTGTCGAACGTGCAGCCGGTCTGGGTCGATCTCGACGCACCCACTGCCGAGGAAAAAGGCTGGATCGCCCAGCACTTCGGCGTCACCATTCCCGACGATGCGGTCGATGACGACCTGGAGGAATCCGCGCGCTTCTACGAGGAAGACAACGGCGAATTGCACATCCGAAGCGACTTCCTGATCGACGATGACGAGACGCCGCGCAACGTGCGTGTCGCCTTCATCCTGTTCAAGAACGTGCTGTTCTCTGTGCATGGAGAGGAGTTGCCTGTATTCCGGCTGCTTCGGCTGCGCGCGCGACGCATCCCCGCGCTGATCGAGGACGCCAAGGACGTGCTGCTGAAGCTCTACGACGCCGACGCCGAATACAGCGCCGATGCGCTCGAAGGCATCTACGACGCGCTCGAAAAGGTCAGCCAGCGAGTCTTGAAGGAAGACGTCAACGATGCGATGGCTGCAGAGGCTTTGTCGGCCATCGCGAAAGAGGAAGACCTGAACGGGCGCATCCGACGCAACGTGATGGACACACGGCGCGCTGTCAGCTTCATGATGCGCAGCCGATTGCTCAATGCCGAGCAGTTCGAGGAGGCTCGCCAGATCATGCGCGACATCGACTCGCTTGACAGCCACACCACCTTTCTCTTCGACAAGATCAACTTCCTGATGAATGCCACCGTCGGTTTCATCAACATCAACCAGAACAAGATCATCAAGATGTTCTCGGTGGCCAGCGTTGCCCTGCTGCCACCGACCTTGATCGCCAGCGTGTATGGCATGAACTTCAACGCGATGCCGGAGCTGTCTTGGCGCTTCGGCTATCCGTTCGCGCTGGTGCTGATGGTGCTTTCGGTCGCAGCCCCTTTCATCTACTTCCGGCGCAAGGGCTGGCTGTGATGCGATGAACGACAAGTGGTTGCTCGTGCTGGGTGGCCTGTGCGTGGTGATGGCCGTGTTCGGTCTGAAGGTCTGGCATGCCCATGGCGTCTGTGACGAGATGAGCGGCCGCTGGCTCGACGGCGAGTGCCACTTCGACGAGCGGTCCGCAGACGTGAAGCTTCGGCAGTGAGTTCACCGGCTGGCGATGCCCCAGTCCTCGCACTTCAAGCCCGGTTGATCGCGCTGTTGCGGGTGGCCTGCGCCACCACGCTGATGGTGCTGTCGTTCTCGATGCTGCAGCCCGTGCTGGCGGTGCGATTGCAGACGTCGGGGGTCAGCGCATCGGCGATCGGGGTGCTCGCGATGCTGCCGTTCCTGACGGTCGCGCTGATGGTGCCGCTGATGCCGGCGGTCTTCGACCGGATCGGCGTGGCTGCCGCCTACCGCTGGGGCATGGGCCTGGAGGCCCTCGCGACGCTGGGTTACGCAGTCAGCGAGCACTACGCCCTGTGGTGCGCTCTGGCGGTACTGGGAGGCATCGGTGCCGCAGCGGTCTGGAACGGCACGGAGGCTTTGATCGCGCACAACGCGCCTCCTGAGCGACGGGGCCGTTTCACCGGTCTCTACCAGAGCGCACTCGGCGCAGCCCTCGCGATCGGTCCCTTCCTGCCGGGCCTGCTGCCGTTGTCACCGCGCGCGCTCACGGTGCTTGCGTCTGCACTGATGGTGGCGGGACTGTTCACCACCTTCAGCAGGGAAGTGAGCCGCCTGCAGGCTGGTCACGAAGATGCGCTGCCCGCGGGTCTGTGGGCGACGATCTGCAGTGTGCCGGGCCTGGTGGCGATCGCTTTCGCGGGTGGAGTGTTCGAGGCCGGCCTCGGCTCGATCACGACGGCCTACGGCTCGCAGGCGGGCATGTCACTCGCCGCGGCCGCGTCGGTGGCCGG